>JADLBT010000557.1 GCA_020847555.1 Gemmataceae bacterium | reverse complement strand
TCGCCCTTGCCGAGACTTCAATGGGGCCACGGCGAATTCGCCGTGGAGAACTACGTTGCGGGGCCGATCTCGCAGGGCGGCCTGCAGGAACTTCAATGGGGCCACGGCGAATTCGCCGTGGAGAACCGGGCGCGGGCCGTGATTCACATCTGGGTGCAGACACTTCAATGGGGCCACGGCGAATTCGCCGTGGAGAACCGCGACGGGCCGCAGCTATGGGATCAGTCCTGACCGACTTCAATGGGGCCACGGCGAATTCGCCGTGGAGAACGTGATTGGGGCGAGTCCGTATGTCTAGACGTTATCGGACTTCAATGGGGCCACGGCGAATTCGCCGTGGAGAACCAAGGTGCTGGTCCAGCGGTTCGGCGGCGAGTTGGAGACTTCAATGGGGCCACGGCGAATTCGCCGTGGAGAACCGCTTCGCGTACACGGTGGTTCAGCCCCGGGCGATCGTACTTCAATGGGGCCACGGCGAATTCGCCGTGGAGAACGTGAGGGTCTACGACACGATGCCGGAGAGGCGTACCGCACTTCAATGGGGCCACGGCGAATTCGCCGTGGAGAACATCCACCCGTTGGTTATGTGGCTCGTGTTGAGGACCACTTCAATGGGGCCACGGCGAATTCGCCGTGGAGAACCGCTCGCGTCGTAACTGGCCAGTTTTTCAGGGATTGCGAGGCCTTCCGCGAGCGGGGCATGTTTTCAACCTCGTCACAGGCTCGGTCATGAGTCACGACCCTCCGTAACTCATTGGGCTATACTCAGTTCGGCTCCGCGAGCGGCTCCCAGAGTCGAACTGCGCTCTATCCTCTGAGTTGTCAAAGAACTTCCGACGCCCAGAGCGTTCGCGTCCCGTTCAGCGCCTTCGCACTCGGCGGCAGTTTGGCCAGCGGATGGCCGTCGCTTCCTCGCAGGAGAAAGAACCGACCAGGTGCAACCGGAAGGCACCTTTCGGTTGAGCCGCCCTCGCCGCCCGAACAGGGCGAGCTGCGGATGCTTCCGAACGGACACGACGTTGGGAATTATAGCCAGGCAGGGGGTGGCCGCCAGGCTGGAGCCGGAGAAACGAGTGATTGTGACCGGTGGCGGGGAAGGTAGACCTTGTTCGGGGTCGCTCTGTCATGGTAGAGCCGCGGAAACGTGCGGCCCCGCCATGTCGGACGACACGCCGCCGTGATCCAGGCGTTCCTCCGCGTTCCCCCGAATCCCTGGGCCGGGTCGCCCGGCAACTCGGTGGCCGAGAGAACGTGGCCGCATTCACACCACCACGACCACGTCCCGCGCATCATGTGCCTCGGTCGGCCGGCCGATGGCCTCGATCTGCTGCACGCACTTGCCGCAGAGGGGGATGAACAGCACCTGGTCCTCCTCCAGGTTGATGAGGTCGTACAGCCGGCTGCGCAAGCGCACGAAATCCGTGGTGCTCAACCGGCAGAGAAAGACCGAGAACTGCTTGCGGACACCGTAGTCCTCGCAGGCCGTCGCCACCTTCCGCAGCCGTTTCGGATGGGAGATGTCGTAGGTGACAATGTAGCTGTCCACGTTCAGATTCCCTCCTCACCGCACCGTGAAGCCCGTGTACTGCGGCACGTCGCCGCGCACGTACGCCGCCAGGAGGCGCGCCTGCACCTCCAGCATCCGTGAGTACGACATCTTATAGCCGAACACCGGGTGCGTCACGACCGTCGCACGCCGCTGCTCGTAGGCCGCGAAGAACTTCTTGCGCCCTTCCTCCGTCAGCTGGCAGGCCTCCCGCCAGACCAGGAAGTCCTCCGGCACCACGACCCGGTTGTTGATCAAGGTCAGCACCACGCTGTCGGCGATCACCGCCCGGAACTCCTCCATCAGGTCGAGCGCCAGCGAGGGCCGGCCGTGGCGGCCCGTGTGGAAGAACCCCCGGTACGGGTCGAAGCCGACGATGCAGAGCGCCGAGAAGCAGTCCTTCGTCAGCATGGCGTAGGCGAACGACAGGAGCGCATTCACCGGATCCCTGGGCGGGCGCCGGTTGCGGCTCTGGAAGTCGAAGCCGCGGCCCGGTGGCTGGGCCTTCAGGAAGCGGTTGAACTCGCCGAAGTAGAGCGCCGCGCCCTGACCCTCCAGGCCCAGGAGTGAGTCGATCCCCGTCGCCCGGTCCACGCGCGTCAGCAGCTCGGCCAGGTCGCGGGCGGCCGGCTCGTCGCTGCCGCGGCTGGCGTCCTCGCCCGTGTCGTCCGGTCTGGACCGCAGGCAGCGCATGAGGAGGGTCCGCTGGTTCGTCAGCTTCGCCCGCACCACGGCCCGGGTCAGCGCCAGGGCCTCCGCGGGATCGGCGAAGCGGCAGAACTGCGCCTCGCGGAGCGCCACGTTCTTGGCCGGCGCCGGCGCGAGCGTGGCGATGAAGCGGCCGTAGCCGGTCACGAAGGCGACGGGGATGCCGTTGCTGGCCAAGGTCTCCAGGGCCTGCGACGAGATCTGCACGTTGCTGAGGACCACCACCTGCCGGACGGCGTGCAGCGGGATGCGCTGCAGCTCCTGGCCGTCCTTGCGTACGATCAGGTGCTCCGACCGCTTGCCGACGTGGCTGCCGGGCTCCTGGAGGTAGAGCACGGCCCCGTCGTCCGACTGCGGGATGACGCGCGTGATCGCCGGGGATGGGGTGGCGGTAGCGCCGGCGGGGCTACTGATCTGGTAGAGCGTCTCCTCGGGCAGGCAGATCGTCGCCAGGGAGCAGCCGTGGCAGCGGTGGCGCAGCTCGGCGGGCAAGGGCTCCGGCGGCACGTCGCGGCCGGACAGGGTACGAATCAGGTCGATGGCCGCGAGGGTCTGTGTCCGCAGGGTCTCGTCGAACGATACCTCGACCCGTTCCCGAGTGCCAGCGTAGAAGAGGACGCCCTTCGGCACCGGAACGCCGAGGTCTTCCTCCAGGAGCATCCCCTGGGCGCAGAGCTGGACGGCGTCGTTGTCCCAGGCCGAGGGGCGGCCTGCCTCATCGCGCGGGGCCGAGCCGTGCTTGGTCTCAACCGGGTACGTGCTGCCACCCTTCTCCTCGACCACATCAAGGACGGCCGTGATGCCCAGCCGCGGCGAACTCAGGGTGACGCTGCGGGTCTGCCGGGTGTCGCCGTCCTTGCGAGTGCGGTTGGCGAGGTCGGGGTCGTTGACGCGGCGGTGGTCGAAAAGTCCGCCCGCGATGTGCTCGTTGACGGGCACCACGGCATCGACGTACTGGAGGTAGTAGAGCCGCGGGCAGTACGTCGCCTGGTTCAAGGCGCGCACCGGGATCAGGTCGGTGGTTGGAAGCGCCAACATCGTCATTCCTCCTGCGTTAAGGTCCGTTCTACTGAAAGTCCACGGGCAGCGGCGAGCCTGCTGGAACGCTGGTCGCTGCCGCCTTCGGTCGAAGCCCTCCGGCGCGGGAGTCACCGACGGAACGGGGCGGCCGTCGTCCCGTTCTCACCCGGGCTGAGCCGGTAGCCGACCGGGAACTGGTCCGTGAATTCTTCTTGGTGCGACACCAGGATCACCCGCTTGAGCGACTGCGAGCGCTGGAGCCGCTTCAACTCGTCGGCCGTGGCCCGTGGGCTTTGCGAGTCGCTTCCCTTCCCTCTGGTCGTGGAAGGGATTACTGGAAGCGGAACGAGAACACGTCGGCGTCCCGGAGCACGAAGCGCAGGCGCACCGGCGCACCGGCCACACGCCGCAGCGCGTCCGGCGCCCGCCACGTCACCGCGCCGGCGACCTCGTCCCCGCTCAGGTCACGGCAGTCCACGAGCGTCAGGCCGTCGAGCGGCTTGCCGTCGGCGTCCTGCACCTCGACGCGAACGCTCCCCCTGGGCCGCGTCACGAAGTTCAGCACCAGCCGGCCACCGTCGAAGCGCAGCGGGTTGGTCACCAGCTCTCCCCCCTCGCCCGGGGCGCTTATGGAAACGAACCCGTCCACGCGGTAGGTGAAGCGCCGCAGCCGCCCCGCCGGCCCCTTGTAGTACGCCTCCGTCGCGTAGACCGACAGCTCCTTCTCGCGCCCGGGCAGCTGCACCACCCCCCACGCCATGTAATTGCTGCGGTTGCCGTCACGGTCCTGCGGCGCCGTTCGCGGAATGACCGCGTCCGGCCAGCGGTGGAACCGCTGCCCGTCGCGGCTGGCCATGAACGCTGGCTCGACCTGCTGCGTCTTCGGGAAGAAGCGCGTCGGGAACCCGAGCAGCAGGTGCGGCGCCCGGTCGTAGGGCCGGATCGCGTTCGTGTACAGGTGCTCGGGCGGGGCGCCGGTGTACTCGAGGA
>JADLBT010000556.1 GCA_020847555.1 Gemmataceae bacterium | reverse complement strand
CGCGGTCGCCTAGCAACACGGGCGGCGACGCCAGCCCACCCGTCAAGGTCAACCGCCACGCCTCCTACCCGGTCGACACGTCGATCGCGCCGAGCTCGGAGCTGCCGTAGATGACAGACCCGCCGACCGATCGATCGGCGAGAAACACCCGGCCGAATCTGTGTCATCGCCGGACTTATATTGACCCAGGAGCGCCGACTTGGAATTGACCCACCTTCGAGCATTGGCGACCTTCGCTCCGAGCGACGCGCTGGGAGTGAAGGGGCAGGCAGGTGTTAGGAGGAGGGATCGTGAAGCGACTGTACGAATTGCACGGGCAAGGGCGGTCAATCCGGCAAATCGCCGTGGAGCTGGGCATCGCCCGCAACACGGTGCGCGCGTATCTGCGGGCGGAGGGGGTGCCCACGGCCACCCCGCGTCCGAAGCGGGGCTCGCGCCTCGACCCGTTCGTGCCCTACATCGACGGCCGATTGGCGGCTGGGGTGACCAACTGCGTGGTGCTGCTGCGTGAACTGCGCGCGCGGGGCTACGCTGGCGGGTACACCATCCTCAAGGACTACGTGCATCCCCGGCGGCGCCCGCGGCAACCGCAGGCGACCGTGCGGTTCGAGACCGAGCCGGGGCAGCAAGCCCAGGTGGATTTCGGCCAGTGCCGGTACGTGGCCGACGACGGCACGACCAAGCAGGTCTGGGTCTTCGTGATGGTGCTCAGTTGGTCGCGGGCCATGTCCGTGGAGTTCGTCGCCCGGGCCGACGAAGCGACCTTTTTGCGCTGCCACCACCATGCCTTCGCCGCCTTCGGCGGGATTCCGCGCACCTGCCTCTACGACAACACGAAGCTGGTGGTGCTGGAACGGGATGGGGCGGGCGAGCCGGTCTGGCAGCGGACCTTCCTCGACTTCTGCCGCCGGCTCGGCTTCACCCCGCGCCTGTGCCAGCCGTATCGGCCGCGCACCAAGGGGCGGGTCGAACGGGGCATCGGCTACGTCAAGGAGAACTTCTGGCCGAGCGCCCGCTTCACCGATCTGCTCGACCTGAATGCGCAAGCCCAGGGGTGGGTGCGCACCGTGGCCGATGTCCGCATCCACGGCACGACCGGCGAGCAGCCGGCCACGCGCCTGGAGCGGGAGCGCGCGCACCTCCTGGCCCTGCCCGCCCCGGAGACGGTGCAGCCGCTGCTGCGCGAGGTCCGCAAAGTCGGTCGCGACGGCTTTGTCCGCTGGGACGGCTCAAGCTACGGGGTGCCGTGGCAGTGGGCTGGACAGCTCGTCGCGATCCAAGCGAGCGCCACCCTGGTCGAGATCTGGGCGAACGACCACCGGCTGGCGGTCCACCCGCGCGCGACCCAGGCCTACCAACGCTTTGTCCTGCCGGGGCAGTGGGACGGGCTGCCCCTGGGCGACGCCCGGCCACGGCGCGCGCCACGCGCCACGCAGCTGCCGACGGTGGAGGTCGAGGCGCGCGCGCTGGGTGTCTACGCCGCCCTCGCCGAGGAGGGTCGCTGATGCTCGCCTTGGCCCAAGCGCACGCCTACCTGGAGCAACTG
This sequence comes from Gemmataceae bacterium, assembly GCA_020847555.1. Next base: position 1,230 of record JADLBT010000556.1, on the reverse strand, counting down.
CAACTCCCCCACGCGGCCGCTGTCCTCGCCAACAAGCTGGACGCTGCGGCCGCCCATGATCTGCCGTATGCCGAGGTCTTCGCGGAGGTGCTCGCGGTCGAGCTCGCCGCGCGGCGGGAACGTTACCTGCGGACGCGCACCAACCTGGCCCACTTTCCCTTCCCGCGCACGCTCGACCAGTTCGACTTCGCCTTTCAGCCGTCGCTCGACGAGCGCCAGATCCGCGAGTTGGCCGGGTTGGCCTTCGTCGCCGAGACCGCGAATGTCGTGCTCTTGGGGCCGCCCGGCGTGGGCAAGACGCACCTCGCGGTCGCGCTCGGACGGGCGGCGATCGAGGGCGGACATGGCGTTTACTTCGTCCGGGCCAATGCGTTGGTCGAAGATCTGCGGCGGGCGCAGGCCGAGGGCCGGCTCGACCGCCGGCTGCGCGTCTACCTGGCCCCCAAGGTGCTCATCGTCGACGAGTTCGGGGTCTGGCCCTTCGACCGCGTGGGCGCCACCGCGCTGTTTACGCTGATCTCGGCTCGCTACGAACGAGGCAGCATCATCCTCACCAGCAACAAGGGGTTCGCCGAGTGGGGCGAGGTCCTCGGCGACAGCGTGATCGCCGCGGCGATCCTCGACCGCCTCCTCCACCACAGTCACGTCGTCAACATCCGGGGCGAGAGCTATCGCCTGCGCGAGAAAAAGCGGGCCGGTCTGGTCGGCGCGGCTCCGCCGCACCCCCTCGCTCCGCCCCCAACCGACCGAAAGGAGGACCGCTAACGGATGGGTGGGTCAATTCCAATCCGGCGATAGTGGGTCAGTTTTCGACCGGCGTTGACACGGCAGACGGTACCCGGCGGTGCCACAGGATCGGGACGCAACCATCGACCGAATTCCCTGCGTGACCAGCGCGGCGAGCACGTGCTGGTGAGGACCCTGCAAGAGATAGTCCTACCAGGGATGACGCGACGGTGTGGAGGTCGCGGACACCACGCGCGCGGCGAGCGACCATCGGCACGTCCCGTCGCGCAAGGAGCGTGGGAGGCATAGCGCGGACCCGGCCCAGGAGCCGGTGCCGGGCACTCGCCGTCGCCGCGGCCTGACACCCAAGATCGTCACGGCGGCATAGACAACAAGGCGCGGACGTGCCATGGACGCGCGGCCGCAACCGGGGACGACGCCGGCGTTGTTCCACCATGTTTGACAACGGCTCCATCGTGGGTGGGACGGGCGATGAACATCTGG
>JADLBT010000555.1 GCA_020847555.1 Gemmataceae bacterium | reverse complement strand
GCCGGGCACCCCAGGCGCCCGGCGCTGATGCTCCGGGTAGGTCGGCAGATGTCATCTCCCTGGCATGGTTCATCGTGTTCTCGCGCATCGCCTAAACTCCGCCTGAGCGGGATCGCACCATGAAACGAATCCTTCTGGCCCTTGTGCTGGGCGGGTTGTTGCTGGCTGGCCCGGCGGCCGAAACGGCCCTGGCCCAGCGGCGCGGCGGCTCGTCAAGCGGGCGCAGCTTCTCCTCCGGCGGGCGCAGTTACTCGTCGGGGGGACGCAGTTTTTCCGGCGGCAAGAGCTACTCGTCGGGCCGAAGTTCCTCGTCTGGCGGGAAGGCGTTCTCTTCCTCGCCGTCGCGCTCCACGCTGTCAACGAAGACCTACACCGCGGGTTCGGGTAGTCGTCCTTCCAGCCGCACCATGTCTCCCTCGGTCGGACCGAGCGACGGCCTGGGCGGGCGCAGCTTCACTTCCAGCGGTGGTTCGTCGAGCACGAAGTCGTCCGTTGGCGCGCGCCCGAGCGCGGCCGGCGGCGCGCGCCCGGTCGGCCCGTCGTTCGACTCGCTGGCCGCCGCCGAGCGCCGCCGCGCGGAGAGCCGGGAGGCGTTCGAGCGCGGCACCCGCCCGCGGCCGACGTATACCACGCCGGCCGGCAAGCCCAAACCCATCAGCCCCGACAGTACGACGGAGACGCTGCGCCGCAAACTCGACCACGACCGCTGGGTCCACCGGCAGCAGCGGCAGGAGAAGGTCTTCCGCGACACGGTCCCCGGGTCGGTCGTTCGCGGGCCGGTCTACCACGACCCGTACAGCTTCCTCTTCTGGTTGTGGCTGCTGGAGCAGGATCGCGAGACGCGCGCCCGCTGGGCGTACCACCACCGCGACGCGATGGACGCGGCACGCTACCGCGAACTGCTCGCCCGCGATCCGCGTCTCGAGGACCGCGTCCGTCAGCTTGAGGCCGACAAGGATCTGAAGCGCAACGCGACCCACGTTCCCAAGGGGATCGGCGCTTACGACCTGATGTTCGACGACGAGTACGTTGACGCGGTTTACAACCCCGAGGCGGTAGAAGTGGCGCGTTCGGACGGCCCCGCCGTTCCGCCTCGTCCTTCCGGGGCCGGGGAAACCCTCCTGACGGTGGTATTCGTCCTCGTGGTGGTCGGGTTGCTGATCTGGCTCGTCTTCTTCAAGCGCTTCGGCGGGGTTGAGGTGGCTCCGAGCGGACGCGGCCGGTAGAAAACCGCTCCCTTTCGGGCGTCGTCGGACCAGCCCGGAGCGCCAGCGCCGGGCGCTTCAAGGATCCGGCGCTGGCGCTCCGGGCTGGTGTTTGGCTACCCCTGTCGTTCACGAGGTGTTTAAGATGCTTTGCGCGCTCTTCGCCCAAACGGCGGACGGGCTCCCGTTCTGGGAGAACCTGTTCCACGGCGCCGCCCTGACGCTGGTTTACGGGATCATTGGCATCCTGCTGCTGGCACTGGGTTTCAAGGTGTTTGACTGGCTGGCCCGGGGTCTGGACATCGAGAAGGAACTGGCGGAGAAGCAGAACGTGGCGGTGGCGATCGTGTGTGCCGCGGTCCTCATCGGGGTGGCGGTCATCGTCGCCACGGTGGCGCGGTGAGGGCCGTCGGTCACGCGATGCGGCGGCGCGGGTAGCGGTGGCGGGCTCGGTGCAGCAGGGTGTTCAGCGACGGCAAATCGAGCAGGCACCCCCCGACCGCCGCCATCTCCCACAGGTCGAAACAAAGCGCCAACGTCCCGTCGGCGCGCGGCAGGATCCACGGGTCGCCGCGCAATCGCGGGTCGAGAAGCGAAGGGCGCCGGCTGGGGACCGTCACCTTGACCGTCCGGCGAACGCGCTGGCGCTGAACGATACGAATGGGAGGATCCAGTTCGCCAGGCATGATGGACATGACCGCCGGTCTCCTGGGGATGCAGGGGCTCTTCTCATTCCTGTTTCCCTTTGGAAACAAATTCAATGCCAACCGGCTCCCATCTCTTCCCCTCCGGCGAGATTTACCCAGATCTCTGTGCCGTAACAGCTTGGGGCTGGATCTGGTAAAAAGAGGGCTCTCGGCAAGGTTCGCGTTGCGTTACCTTTTCGTACAGACTGTTCGATTGTGCCACAGGCCGCCGTCCGGAGAGGCCGGCGATCCTGCCAGGGCGTGCCGCACTCCCCGACGAATCCTCGATTCTGGCCGAATTTTGCTCGACTTCCTGCCGTGCCTGCTTTATCATCCTCTAATTCCATTTGCAAGAAATCCTCTCATCTCGCGCAGGTGCCCATCGCTCAGGAGGGTTCCCCGGTGACCATCTTCGAGCCGCGACGGTTGTATCGTAAGTGTCCTCGGAGCCTCACCTTCCCGCCGGCTGGCCTCGTTCCGCTCCCGCTTCGCCTGTGCCTGCTGGTCACTTCACTGGCCTGTATTTCCTGCTCCGGCGGGGAGTCGCTCCACCCGGTCGAGGGGAAGGTTCTCTACAAGAACGAACCGGCCAAAGGGGTCGTTGTTACCTTCCATCCCAGGAAGGCAGTCAACGCGATCACCGTCGTCCGCCCCATGGCGTTGACCGAGGCGGATGGCACGTTCCGGTTGACCACCGGCCAGAAAGACGGCGCAGCGGAAGGCGAATACGTCGTCACACTCACCTGGCCCGTGATTGTGGAGGCGAAGGGGAAGAAGGGCTTCTCCATAGAAGCACCGGAAACGCGGGATCGGTTCGGCGGGGCATACGCTGTCTCGGCGAGTTCGCCATTCAAGGCGACCGTCCAATCGGGTACGAACACGCTCGAACCGTTCCGTCCGAAGTGAAGACCGATTCGGGGGCTTTGTCCTTGTGGCGGACCCTCCCACAAGGGGTTGGGACGATTACCTCTGCTCATACCTGTCATAGGAGCACGGTCATGCCTGCTGTCTTCCCGAACCACGGACCGGCCGTCCGCCCAGCGCGTAGCGCGGCCTTCACGCTGATCGAGCTGTTGGTGGTGATCGCGATCATCGCCATCCTCATCGGTCTGCTCCTGCCCGCCGTTCAGAAGGTGCGCGAGGCCGCCGCCCGCGCCCAGTGCCAGAACAACCTCAAGCAAATCGGCCTGGCCATCCACAGCTATCACGACTCGCAGAAACATCTCCCGCCGTGGGCATACGATTTCAACTTCAACCCGAACCCCGCGAATCCGCTGGGCAACCAGCGGCAGGGGCACGGCATGCACGTCCTGATCCTGCCGTACCTTGAGCAGGGGAACGTGACCCGGATCTCCCGCTCCGACCGCTCGGTCATCGATCCGAGCAACTGGCCGCCCCCCTGGGCGACACCGCTGGGTTCGCCCGGCACCATTTCCGCCATGACGGTGATCCCGGTCTACCTCTGCCCGTCGGCGCCGGAACGGCAACTTGACTACGGTCCCTACTTCCGGTCGGCGGGGATCTCGAACCCGGCTGCGTTCGTTGTCGGCCCCACCGATTACAGCGCTGTCCGCGGCTACCAAAATAGCTTCCGAAACGCCTGCGCGACCGCCAGCCCCCCTCAGAGCGGCTCCGACTACCTGGGCGCGCTGGGCATCATCGGCGTAATGACCACCGGGGGATTGACCCAGGGCAAGGTTCGGCTCCCGGCGATCACGGACGGCACGTCGAATACGATCATGGTGGCGGAGAGCGCCGGCCGGCACCAGCTGTACGCGAAGGGGACTCCGGTGTCGCCGAACGCCCCGAGCCAGGCCGGCTGGGCGCTCAACGCCGGCTGGTCCGACTACAACACCGCCATCCGGGTGCGCGGGTTTAGCAACACCGGGACCGTGCCGGACGGTGGTTGTTGCGTCGTCAACTGCACCAACGGGGGCGGGGCGGGCGCTTACCAGATCTACGGCTTCCACACCGGCGGCGTGAACACCCTCCGGGCCGACGGGTCCGTGCAATTCCTGCAAGAAAACGTTGCCCCCGGCGTGCTCGGGGCGCTCGTCACACGTGCCGGCGGTGAGGTGTTCTCCGAGAATTGACCCCCTCCCGGGCTGTCATCCATCACCGACCAGCTACAACGAATCCGCAGCAGCCATTCCGTCCGAGCCCGCAGCGTCAGCGAGGGGAGCGACAAAGACCCGCGCTGACGCTGCAGGCTCGGACAGGAATTGGCTCTGCCAGTCCTTACTCTCGCCCTCGTTCCGTCGGGAATGCTGATGAAGATCAGCCGCATCCGCGCCTACCGGGTCGAGCTGCCGCTGCACGAGGGCAGCTACAAATGGTCCGGCGGCAAGTCGGTCGCCGTCTTCGACAGTACCGTGGTCGAGGTCCAGACCGACGCCGGCCTGACCGGCTACGGCGAGGTCTGCCCGCTCGGCCCGTTCTACCTCCCCGCCTACGCCGCCGGCGTGCGGGCCGGCCTCGCCGAGCTGGGGCCGCACCTGCTCGACGAGGATCCGCGGCAGCTGGGGAAGCTGAACCGCCGGATGGACGCGGCCCTGAAGGGGCACCCCTACGTCAAGTCCGGCCTCGACATGGCGTGCTGGGACATCCTCGGCAAGGCGGCCGGGCAGCCGGTCTGCACTCTCCTGGGCGGGCGCTACGGCGAGGACTTCGGCCTGTATCGGGCCATCTCCCAGGAGGATCCGGCGGCGATGGCGGACCGGGTCGCCAGCTACCGCGCCGAGGGGTATCGTCGCTTCCAGCTCAAGGTCGGCGGCGACCCGGCGGAGGATGTCGAGCGCATCCGCGCCGCCGCGGCCCGCCTCCACCCCGGCGACCGGCTGATCGCCGACGCCAACACCGGCTGGCTGATGCACGACGCCCTCCGCGTGGTGCGGGCGGTGCGCGACGTGGACGTGTACATCGAGCAACCGTGCCCGAGCTACGAGGAGTGTCTGACTGTCCGCCGCCACACCGACCATCCGTTCATCCTCGACGAGGCGATCGACTCACTCGACGTCTTGCTGCGCGGCCACGCCGACCGGGCGATGGACGTGGTGAACATCAAGATCAGCAAGTTCGGCGGATTGACGAAGGCGCGGCAGGCGCGCGACCTGTGCGTCTCGCTCGGGGTGGCGATGACGCTGGAGGACAGCTGGGGCGGCGACATCGTCACCGCCGCCATCGCCCACCTGGCTCACAGCACGCCGCCCGAGTTTCTGTTCACTGCTACCGACTTCAACAGTTACGTCACGGTCCGCCTCGCCGACGATGCCCCGCAGCGTCAGCACGGCCGCCTGGCGGCAAGCACGGCACCCGGACTGGGCGTGACGCCGCGGCTGGACGTGCTCGGCGACCCGGTGGTAGTGGTCGGCTGAGCCTCCCCTGCGACCTGGCCGGCCTCGCGCTCCCGCCAGGTGAGGGCTCCGCCCCGGGGGCCGCAACCGCGGCAGAACCAGCCGGTCAGCCGCCGCGGTCTGCGATGGCGCGAGAACGCCTGACCGCAGCCGCCGCACCGGGCGTGCCAGCGCCCGGCCGGCATGTCGGCCGCCCCGCACCGCTGGGGCCGCGCCCCGATCGCCGCCGCCTTCGCCTTCCAGACGGCGTCATGGGCGTGGCCCGGACCGACGAGGGCGTGGGCGATCTCGTGCAGGACCGTGTCGCGCACCTCGTCCGGGCCGTTGCGGTCCACGAGATAGATGGACAGCTCGATCGTTCTGGCGGCGTACCGGCACAGGCCGAGGGTGCGCTTCTGCCGGCCGAACGCGAACGCCCAGTCGTGCAGGCCGTGGCAGGCCATCAGTTCCAGAGCCAGCGCCCGGGCCGCGGCGCGGCGAGCATGTCGCTCGGGGATCGAGAGCATGGGCTTTCCCGCAGGTCGGGGGAATCGCAGGCTCCACAGCCGCCCGGCAGCCGCAGCCGGCACACGGAGCCATACCGGGCGACAGGAGCCTCTGAACCGAGAGGGATCGGCAATCGCCGTCGGCGAGTTGAGCGATCAAAAAGTTGCTTCTCGTCAAGAAGGCCGGAGCCTGACGGGGTCGCGTGTTCTGACAGGCCGTTTCACAACCCCGCAGGAGGGGGCTCCGTCCCTCGCCCCGGGCCGCAGTCGCGGCCCGTTTTTTTTCTCACCTCTTCACGTCGTGCATCGGCCGCCCCGGCGGTGTGGGCAAACCGGGCACGGCCGGCAGGTTCCGCAGGACGGTCTCTTTCGACGCCCCGAGTACATCGGGCAGAATCGCTAACCCACCACGGGCAGGGAATCCGAAAAGAGAAAGGAACACGGGGGATACTGGCCGGAGAGGCAGTTCCCGGGCAAGGGTCGCCGCGCGAGCGGCGTCGTTCTTGTCGCCGCGCTCCGCGCGGCCGCCTCCCCGCCTCACTTGGAGGAAAACATGTCGTACTCGTTGTGCCTGTTGACCGCGAGTTGCCTGGCGGGCGCGCCCCCCGCCCCCTTGCCTGGCGTCCAACCGCCGGTACGAGTCCTGACCACCCACACGGTGCCCGCCGTCCCGGCACCGGAAGCCCCGCCGACGCGCTCCTGGAGGCTCGGCGACCGGCTGCGCGGCCTGTTCTCGCGCCGCGGCGCCGACGAACCGATGGCGGAAACGATTCGCCCCGTGGCGGCCCCCGCCGTCGCGCCTCAGGCTTCCGGCGCCTACTACCGCCAGCCGATGCCCATGACGCCCGCGGGCGTGATCCTCTCCCCGCAATCGGGTCGGCCGGCGCCGCTGCCGCACATGGCCAAGGCGTCCCCGCTCGACCAGTTCCCGGTTTCGGACAAGGAACTGCAGAAGATCGGCCACGAGAAGGATTACAGCTGGATCACCGGCAAGTTGTTCCGTGCTCCGGGCGGCGGCGACCGCTGGGTGCTGCGGTACGGCGCCCCCTACGAGGTGGAGCGCCTCGGCGGCCTGGTCCTGCTGCTGCCGCACGCCGAGTTGAGCAAGTGTCAGCACGGCGACCTCATCTGTGTACACGGCCGCCTCATGGAGGGCGGACAGGTCGGCCGGTCCGGCGCCAGCGCGAGCTACCAGATTCAGAGCATCAGCCTGATCGAACGCGGCGGGAAGTAGCCCTCAGCGCGGCGGGCGGCCGACGAGCCGGAAGCGTCAGCGATGG
>JADLBT010000554.1 GCA_020847555.1 Gemmataceae bacterium | reverse complement strand
CGGGGCGAATTGCTCCACCTTGTCGCCGACCTGCACCTCGATGTAGGCGTCGCCATTCTTCCCCTCGACGACCTTGAAGGGCATGTTGCGCGCCTCTTCCCGCACTTCGGTGAACTTCCGCCCGATGAAACGCTTGGCTGAAAACACGGTGTTGCGGGGGTTGGTGATGGCCTGCCGCTTGGCCGCTTGGCCCACCAGACGCTCACCAGTCTTGGTGAAAGCCACCACCGAAGGAGTGGTGCGGGCGCCTTCCGCATTGGGAACCACGACCGGCTCGCCACCTTCCATCACCGCCATGCACGAGTTGGTCGTTCCGAGATCGATACCGAGAATACGGCTCATGCCGGCCCTTTAGCAGCGGGCGTGCCCTGGTGATGTGAAGTATCTTAAACGCATAACATCCGGTGACTTGAAATTTCTCGACCCATCTCCTGCCCGGCGAGAAATGAAGGTGGACAGGTCAGGATGTCACACTCGTGAGCCAGGCGCGGAGAAGTCGCGGGAATCGCTGTCGCAGTTGAATTCAGGGACAACGCAGCTACGGTCCGGCCATGGAGTTGGAAATCACGCTGCCGGACCAGGTGCCGGTGATGACGTTGCCCGAGGCGGCGCTGGTCCCACAGGCGCTGATGCCGCTGCATATCTTCGAGCCGCGTTACCGCCACATGTTGCGGGATGTGCTGGCGGCCAATCGCCTTTTTGCCGTGGCCGGTCTCGATCGCGGTAGGGTCGGGGAAGCGGAAGGAACGGAGCCTCCGTACCGGATTGCCGCCGTAGGAATTGTCCGGGCGTGCCAGAAGAACGTGAACGGAACCTCGAACCTCCTGCTGCAGGGTCTGGCGCGGGTCGAGATCCTGGAGATCACCCGTGATGAACCGTATCGTTCGGTGCGGGTGCGCGCGCTCTCCAGCGAGACGGGGCCGGACGAATCGCGCAATCAGGAGTTGCGGCGCCGGCTGTCCCGGCTGATTGGAATCAAGCAGAAGCTGGCCCCGGGAGGCGGGGAGGAGATGGCGGCGTTTCTGAACACGGTCGAGGATCCGGAGACCTTTGCCGACATCGCGGCGTTCAGCCTGTGCGACGACGCCGACCTGAAGCAGCAGCTCCTCGAGACCCTGGATGTCCGTCGCCGGCTGGAACTGCTCGGGCGGAGATTCACGGCCGACATCGCCGAACTGAAGCTGAAGCGCAGACTGCAGGGACGCCTTGCCGACGACCGGATCGCGCACAACTGACGCCGCTCGGCGCGCCTGACGTTTTTCCGGCGGCCGGGGGGCCGGCGTTTGCCGGAGGCGGGGGCGCGTCAACCCGCCGCCCGGGGCCCGGCGGAGGGCCACCAGCGAGAGAGGAAGAAATACACCAGCACCCCGGTGACGCTGACGTAATACCAGATGGGAAACGTCCACCGCGCCCAGCGCCGGTGCCGCTCGGTCTGGCCCGTCAGGGCGAGCTGGAAGGTCCGCGGCACGAGGAACGCAATCGCCATCGCCAGCACGACGTGCGTGGCCAGCATCACGTAATAGACGGTCGCGACGAGGCCGGTGCCGCCAAACGGCGTGTGCACCCCGCGGACGGCGATCTTGTGCGCCACGTAGCCGAGGAGGAAGAGGGCGGACACTGCTCCGGCGAGGAGCATGCAGGCGCGGTGGCGGGCGACCTCGCGGGCCCGCGCGATTCCGGGCGGTTGCGCCAGGGCGCGACGGATGAAGATGAAGCCGGCGGTCATCAACGCGGTGGCGAGGGCGTTGAGCAGGGCGTTGAGGGCGGGGACATCCTGGAGGGTCATGCGCAAAGCAGGCGATCCGCGACCAGGGCGCCGAGAATCACCGGGAGGTAGAGGATGGAAGCGAAGAAGAGCCGGCGCGCGGCGATATCGCGACCTTCGCGATGGAGGAAGACCACCGCCCGCCAGAGGAAGATTCCCCCGCTGACGATGGCGGCGAGGCCGTACCACCGGGTCGCCTGCCCGAGTGCGACCGGCAGGAGGCTGACGGCGACGAGGGCCAGCGTGTTGACCAGGGACCAGAGGGCGACCTTGCCGCCGGATTCGTCGCGGACGGGCAGCATGGGGAAATCCACCGCCGAGTAATCGCGCCGGTAGGTCCAGGCCACGGCCATGAAATGCGGAATCTGCCAGAAGAAGAGGATGCCGAAGAGAATCCAGCCCAGCGACGTCACCGTGCCGGCGCCCGCCGCCCAGCCGATCAACGGTGGAAAGGCCCCGGCGATGGCGCCGATCTCGGTGCTCCACATCGACCAGCGCTTCGCGGGCGTGTACCACGCGAGGTACGAAACGATGGTGAGCAGGGTGAAGAGCGCCGCGAGACGATCGACCCGCGCGAACAGCAGGAACAGCGCGGCGATGCACATCAACCAGCCCAGGACGAAGGCGGACCCGGTGGGGATCCGGCCCGTCGGAATCGGCCGGCCCGCGGTCCGCTTCATGCGGGCGTCGGTATCGTGCTCGAGCCACTGGTTCAATGCGGCCACGCCGCCGGCGGCCAGCGACGTGCCGACAAAGAGCAGGAACAGCTTCGCCGGATTCGAGGGCGGACGCGTGCTGAAGTACCCCACCATCGTCGTCATGACCGAGAGCAGGCTGAGGCGGGGTTTCGTCAGTTCGAGGTAGTCCCGGAACGTGGCGCCCGTGGTCGGGAGTGAGGTCATGACCGCGTAGGAGTGGCGAGCGGGGCCGGGCCCTCGATCTGGTCGCGATG
>JADLBT010000553.1 GCA_020847555.1 Gemmataceae bacterium | reverse complement strand
TGAGGGGGTAACGCCCACGGGCCGGGGCCCGTGCGCTTTACCCCCCCACTCCTCACTCCTCCCTCTCAGTCGCCGAATGCCAGGATAGCCACGGTCATCACGATGCCGTTGTTAAAGGCGTGGCCGACGATGGCCGCCACCAGCGTGCCGCGCCACTCGCGGGCCATCGCGAACCCATAGGCCAGCGCCATCAGCACCGGCACCGCCACGAGCCCCTGCGGGTGGATGACGGCGAAGACGAAGCTGACCACGGTGGCGCTGAGCAAGTAGCTCCAGCCGGTGCGCAGCCGGCACGTCGCCTCGCGGAGGTGCCGGTACAGCACCCCGCGAAACATGATCTCCTCCACCACCGGCGCGATCGCGCACGCCAGCACCAGGATCTGGAGGCGCTCCCACAGCCCGCCGTGGGCGACGTCCTCGACGATCGGATGGGCCGGATTGGGCGGCAGGCTGAACGAGTTGGTGTCGCCGCCGCCGAACTCGCGCTGGACCAGTACCAGGACGAGAGTGAGCGTCATTCCGATCGCCACCACTGGCAGGTTCATCGCGTAGCAGGCGAGGCCGTTCAGCGGCTCCAGGGCCGGGCGCCGTCCGAGTGTCAGCCCGACGTCCTCGCGCACCTGCCGCCAGGGCACGCCGCGCAGGACCGGCCATCCCAGCGCGACCAGGCTGAGCAACCCCACGGCGCCGCTGAGGAGCAGGCGGGGCGCCTCCGATGGCAGCAGGACGCCGAGAAGGCCGAATCCGGCGAAGAGGGCCATCCAGAGGGCAAATGTCTCCGCATACACGCCGCCGTGCGGCTGTCCGCAGTGGATGGCGCTGCGCACCGTCCCGCGAAACACCAGTACCAGGAAGACGATGAGCCCGACCAGACCCGCAAAGGCGGCGAGGGCCGCGGCGGCGAACGTCACGAACACCGCCAGGAAGGTACGCTGGGCCGGCGCCACCACCTCTGCCCTGGCGTCGGCGTCGGGGGCGGAGAGTCGCTGCACCGCGGTCGCGGCGGGGCCGCCAGCAGCGGGAAGGACCAGCTGCGCCGGAGTCGCGGTGCCGGACGGTGCGAGGGCCAGTTCGCCGAACCAGTCCAGCACCCTGCGCAGCTCGGCCCGCTCCGCCCGCGAGACGGACGGGGCACGAAACCGCAGCGCCTCGTGGTCCCAATAAAGCCGTTCGAGGATGTCGCGGACGGCGCGTTGCCTGGGGGTGTACTTGACTTTCTCATGCCGCGCCGCCGCGTCGAGGTCGCGCAGCTGACGCAGCGCCTCTGCCGGGCCGGCCAGGTCACCGGCGAGGACGACGAAGCGCAAACGCTGGCCGATCGGCCCCGCGTTGAGCGCCTTCATCTGCTCGTACATGGCTGGCATCGGGAATAGTTCGTGGGCGCCGACCGCGTAGCGCGCCTGCACGCGCGTCGTCAGGTGCGCCATCTCCTCGGCGACGGCCTCCTGACGCGGCGACTCGGCCACCAGGTAGCGCCCCGCCGCCTGCCAGAACACGCCCCCGGCGATCACGACCCAGGCGAGCAAGACCCAGACCGCCGGCCAGCGCCGCGGCAGCGGTTGATCGGGCGGCGGTCCTGCGGGCGCGGGGGAGTCGGTGGGAGGGAGTTCGGCGTCGCTCATGAGGCGCGTTCCCTGGGTCCGGGGCGAGCGGCGGGCCGCGGCGGCCCCTGCGTCATTCTACGGTCGGGCGGTCCTCGTGGACGGCGCCGCGCGGGTGCGGTAAACTCCCTGGAGTCCTCGCCCTCGTTCAAGGAGCCGCCGTGTTTGCCAAGCATCCGCGCGGACTGGTCCCGCTCTTCTTCACCGAGATGTGGGAGCGGTTCAGCTTCTACTGCATGCTCGCCCTGCTCACCCTGTTCATGACGGCGCCCGCGGCCGAGGGCGGGCTCGGATTCAGCACTGCCGTCGCCACCCAGATTTACGGCCTGTACATCGGCTTCATCTACTTCACCCCGTTCGGCGGCGGGATCATTGCGGACAAGTTCTGGGGGTACAGCCGAACGATCGTTGCCGGCGGCCTGCTCATGATGGGCGGCCACCTTGCCCTGGCGGGGGAGGGGCTCGCCTTCTTCTTCCTCGGCCTGGGCTTGCTCATCCTCGGCAACGGCCTGTTCAAGCCGAACATCTCGACCATGCTCGGCAACCTCTACAAGGGCCGCAATGAGCTGAAAGACCAGGGTTATAACATCTTTTACATGGGCATCAACATCGGCGCATTCATCGCGCCGCTGACGGCCTACCTGATCAACACTCACTTCGGGTGGCACGCGGCGTTCGGCATCGCGGCCGCCGGCATGCTGCTGTCCCTCGTCATCTTCCTGAGCTGCCGCCACCTGGTCGCGGAGGGCGAGATCGCCGCCTTCCAGCCCGCGCCGGAGCAGGAAGAAACGATCCCGGTGCCCGTGCAGCGCCTGCGCGTCCAGGCGCTGCTGATCATTTTCGGCGTGGTCATCTTCTTCTGGATGGCGTTCAAGCAGAACGGCTCGACGCTTCTGCTGTGGGCGCGCGACCACACCCTGCCGGTCGGCGAGTTCGAGTTCAGCGGCAAGGGCGCCTCGGTCGCCAAGGCGATCAATCCGTTCCTGGTCATCACCCTGACGCCGCTGCTCGTCCTCTTCTGGGAGAGCTTGCGGCGCCGCGGCCTGGAAGTGTCCACACCGAAGAAGATGGTCGTGGGCATGGTGCTGACCGCCGTCTCCTGCGCGGCGATGGCGCTCGGCGGGCTGGCCGGCGGCGATTCCGGCAGGGTGACGGTCCTCTGGCTGATCGGCGGCTACTTCTTCATCACGGTCGGCGAGCTGTGCATCTCACCGATGGGCCTGTCCGTCGTGAGCAAGCTCGCGCCGAAGGCGTCGGCGGGCATCTGGATGGGCGGGTGGTTCGTCGCCACGTCGCTGGGGAACTACGCGGCCGGGACCATCGGCTTCCTCTGGGACGTGTGGGCACACTCGTCATTCTTCCTGCTGCTGACCGGCACCTCGCTGGCGGCCGCCGGTCTGCTCTGCGCGTTCCTGCCGTGGCTCGAGGCGGCGATGGCGTCCCTGACGCAGCCACACCCGCAGAAGGAGGCGGCGCCGGCAATGGTGCTCGCGGGTAACGGCAACGGCGCGTCCGAAACCGGCATCGAGGAAGCTCCGTCCCAGGGGATTCGTTGAGCGGGGCGCTGGACAGGAGTCGTTGACATGAAGGCGGGTCTGCGCGTCCTGCTGAGCCGGATCATCGACTACGCCGGCCTGTTCCCACCGGCGAAACTGCCCCTTGAAGAGGCGATCCACAACTACGCCCGCTACCGCACCGGGTCCGAGGGCTGGATGCTCGGCCGCTTCATCTGCCCGGCGGCCCGCCTCGCTGAGCTGGAGCCGTTCGCGAGCCTGTTCCAGTCCGGCCCGCCGTTCGCCTTCTCGGCGCTGGGACGCGGCGGCGCTACCCGCCAGGAGTTCCTCGACGGTCTGCGCGCGGACCTGGCGGAGGTCGAGGCGTTCCGCGGGCAGCACGGCGCCCGGGTGGTGGTGGACGTGTTCGAGGTCCGTCTGCCTGCGGACGTTCTCCCCACGGGTGATCGCGCGGCCCTTGAGAGTTTCTGCGCGACCTTCCGGAGTTCGCTTGCCGGCCTCGGCGTGGCGCCGTTTTACGAGGCGGGGTCTGGCCCGGGCTGGCGCGACACGCTGGCGGCCCTGATCCCAGCATTACCTGGCGGCTTCAAGCTCCGCTGCGGTGGACTGGAGGCAGCCGCGTTCCCGACTCCCGAGCAGGTGGCCTTCACCCTCGTTGCCTGCGCCCGCGCCGGACGGCCGTTCAAGGCCACTGCCGGGCTGCATCATCCGCTCCGCCATTTCGACCGCGCACTCGGCGTGCCGATGCACGGCTTCCTCAACGTCTTCGGCGCGGGCGTGCTCGCCGCCGTCCTGGACCTCACCGAGGAGCAGTTGCGACCGATCGTCGAGGATGAGGACGCAGCCCACTTCCAGTTCACCGACACCGCGTTCCACTGGAAGGACCACGCCGCCCCGCTCGACGCCATCGCCCGCGCCCGGGCGGAACGGGTCATTTCGTTCGGCAGTTGCAGCTTCGACGAGCCGCGCGCCGACCTGCGGACGCTGGGGTTGCTATGATGATCGGTGTGAATTGCGCGCCCCTTCTTCCTGCCGCTTGCGGCGCGCTGCGAGGAGACGATGGATCCCACTACCGACCCGACCCTCCGCTCGTTCGTCCCCGTCGCGCCCGAATCTCATTTCCCGATCCAGAACCTCCCGTATGGCGTCTTCAGAGACGACGGCGGCCCGGAGCGGATCGGCGTCGCGCTCGGCGATTTCGTCCTCGATCTGGCAGTGCTGGACGAGTTCGGCTTCCTCGACACCTTGCCCTCCGACGTGCGCCGGGCTCTGCGCCAGGACCGCTTGAACGCCTTCGCGAGCCTGGGACGGCAGGTGTGGCAGGCGGCGCGCGCCACCCTCAGCCGGCTCCTGAGCGCCGCCGAACCGACCCTGCGCGACAACAGGGCGCTATGCGATCGCGCCCTGATCCCCAGGCACCACGTCCAGATGGTCCTGCCGTTTCACATCGGCGACTACACCGACTTCTACTCCTCGCGCGAACACGCCACCAACGTCGGCACCATGCTGCGCGGCGCCGACAACGCCTTGCAGGCGAACTGGCTGCACCTGCCGGTCGCGTATCACGGTCGGTCCAGCTCGGTCGTCGTCAGCGGCACCGACCTGCGCCGGCCGCTCGGCCAGACGAAGGCGGACGATGCCGCCGCGCCCACGTTCGGCCCGAGTCGGGCCGTCGATTTCGAGCTGGAGATGGGCGTTTTCGTCGGCCCGGGCAACGACCTGGGCCAGCCGGTCCCCGTCGATGAGGCGCCCGGCCACCTGTTCGGCATGGTGCTCGTCAATGACTGGAGCGCCCGCGACGTTCAGAAGTGGGAGTACGTTCCGCTCGGTCCGTTCCTGGCGAAGAACTTCGGGACGTCCATCTCGCCCTGGGTAGTGACGCTCGACGCGCTGCGGCCGTTCCGTACCGCCGGGCCGAAACAGGATCCGGCCCCACTCAACTACCTGCGGTCCGCCGGCGACTGGGCCTTCGACATCCAGCTGGAAGTATGGCTGCAGGGCGAGAAGATGGACCGGCCGCACCGGGTCTGCGCGTCGAACACGAAGCAGCTGTACTGGAACGTCTGCCAGCAACTCGCGCACCACACCGTCAACGGGTGCAACCTCCGCCCGGGCGATCTGCTCGCGAGCGGAACGATCAGCGGGCCGGCGCCGGACTCATACGGGAGCATGCTGGAGCTGGCGTGGAAGGGGACGCGGCCGGTGCAACTGCCCGACGGCGAGGCGCGCATCTTCCTGCAGGACGGCGACCGGGTGACGCTGACGGGCTGGTGTCAGGGGCAAGGGTATCGGGTCGGGTTTGGCGAGGTGACCGGCCGCATCTTGCCGGCGCTGGGGTGAGGGCACATGGCAGCAGAACAGGACCACTTCTGGAGCCGGGCGGCGCAGACCTACGAGGACGAGTTCGTCGATCCGTACCGGGCCGACGTGCAGTCGCCGCTGATGAAGGCGCTGTGGCGCCTGGGGGACCGCGCGCACCGGACGGTCGCCGACCTCGGCTGCGGCATCGGCCCGCTGCTGCCGTTTCTCGCCGAACACTTCCACACCGTCCACGCGGTCGATTTCGCCGAGGGGATGCTGGCGCGGGCGCGCGAGCGCTGCCGTGGGCTGGCGAATGTCCACTTCCTGCAGCGCAGCTTCACCGACCTGAGCTGCCTGGCGGGCGAACTCGACGTGGCGGTCGCGATCAACAGCCTCGTTCTGCCGAGCCTTCCCGACCTGGAGGAGGCGCTGCGGCAGATCCGCGCCTGCCTGAAACCGGGCGGGCGGTTCCTCGGCATCCTGCCGGCGATGGACGCGGTCCATTACTATACCATGTTGGTCCTCGATCGGGCGCTGGCGGCCGGGCTGCCGCTGGCGGCGGCGAAGCGGAACGCCGCCTACAACGCCGAGCACGAGCTGCACGACTTCGCGTTCGGACAGTTCCGGTACAAGGGGCTGGAGCAACACTTCTGGCAGCCGTTCGAGATCCGCTATCGTCTGCGGCGCGCCGGATTCCGCAAGGTGCGCCTGGCCCGGGTGCTCCTGTCGTGGGAGCAGTTCGCCTGCGGGATCGACCTGAAGGACCAGCTGCCTCCGTGGGACTGGTTCGTCTCCGCGCGCTGACGGGGGCGGCAGGGCGTTTCGTGAAAGTCCACGGGTGGCGTCCCGTGGGGGAAGCGCTGGCGACCTGGCCCACGGGACACCACCCGTGGACTTGCAAGGGCATCATGACCGACACGCCGAGGATCGAGCTGCGCGGGGTGCGCGTCCACAACCTGCGGAACGTGGACGTCGATCTGCCGCTGCGCCGGCTGATCGCCTTTACCGGGGTGAGCGGGTCGGGCAAGAGCAGCCTCGCGTTCGACACCCTCTACGCCGAGGCGCAGCGCCGCTACCTGCAAAGTTTCTCCCCCTACACGCGGCAGTTCCTCGAACGGCTGGACAGGCCAGACGCGGACCGCCTCGACAACCTCCCGCCCGCCATCGCCGTCGGCCAGCGCTTCCAGCCGCGCGGCCCGCGCGCCACGGTCGGCACCCTGACCGAGATCGTCGATTACCTGCGCCTGCTGTTTGCCCGCGCCGGCGTCGTCCACTGCACGCGCTGCGGCCAGGAGGTCCGTCCCGCATCGACCGCTGCCGTCGCGGACGCGGTCGAGCGCCTGCCGGCGGGAACGCGCTTCTCGGTCGGCTTCCCCGCACGCCCCGAACCCGGCGCTGACGTGGCGGAGTGGGCCGCCGGCCTGAATGAAGAGGGGTTCGTGCGCGTGCAGATCGGCCCGACCGTGTACCGGCTGGGCGAGGCCGAACTGCCGTCGTTCGGGGAGACGGAACCCGCGGTTGTGCTTGTCGATCGGCTGGAGGCCGGGAAGGCGGCGCCGGAACGATTGACCGATTCGATCGAGACGGCCTTCGCGCGCGGCGAGGGCAGGATGGCGCTGTTGACCGACGGCGAGCCGCTCCTCTTCGACCAGCGGCCACGCTGCCCGCGCTGCGGGATCGAGTACCCGCCACTGGAGCCGCGGCTGTTCAGCTTCAACGACCCGCTCGGCGTCTGCCCGGTCTGCGAGGGGACCGGCGCGGCGAGCAGAGGGAAGGGGAGGAAGAAACACGCGGACGAGGGCGAAGTGGAGGCGGCGCCGGCCTCAATCTGCCCGGCGTGCCGCGGCACCCGCCTGGGTGAGGTGGCGGGCATCGCGCGCCTCGGCGGGCGGACCATCGCCGAGTTGTCCGCCCTGACGGTGCGCGAGTTCGCGGTGTTCTGTGCGGCGCTGCCGCTCCCTCCCGAGCACGCGGTGGCGGGGCGGTTGCTGCTGGACCAGATCCGCGCCCGCCTCGATTATTTGTTGGCGGTCGAGCTGGGCTACCTCACCCTGGATCGCTCGGCCCGTACCCTGTCCACCGGCGAGAGCCAGCGCCTGCGGCTGACGACCGCGCTGGCATCGAACCTCGTCAACGCCCTGTACGTCCTCGACGAACCGACGGCCGGCCTGCACCCCAGCGACGCGGAAAAGGTGCTCGGGGTCGTGCTGCGGCTGCGCGATAGCGGTAACACGCTGGTCGTGGTCGAACACGATGCCGACGTCATCCGCGCGGCCGACTGCGTCGTGGACCTTGGCCCTGGTGCCGGAGAGGAGGGCGGCACCATCGTTTACCAGGGGCCGCCTGAAGGGCTGCCCGCGTGTGAGGAGTCCACGACCGGCGGCTACCTGTCGGGACGCCGGCTCATCACCGTCCCCTCGCACCGCCGCGCACTCACGCACGGCAGCCTGCGCCTCGTCAGAGCACAGACGCACAACCTGAAGGATCTGACAGTCGAGTTTCCGCTCGGCGTGCTGTGTGTCGTGACCGGCGTGAGCGGGGCCGGCAAGAGCGCCCTGGTGCAGGAGACGCTCTACCCGGCCCTGCGCGGGCGCCTGGGCAAGAAGGGCGAGCGCGGCTCGGCGCCAGCGGAGGTGCTCGGCGCCGGCGCGCTCGGCGACGTGGTGTTGATGGATCAGGCGCCGCTCGGCCGTACCGCCCGCAGCAACCCGGCCACCTACGTCAAGGTGTTCGACGACATCCGCGAGGTGTTCGCCGATACGACCGAGGCCCGCGTCCGCAACTTCGGGCCGCCCGCGTTCAGCTTCAACCAGCCCGGCGGCCGGTGCGAGACGTGTGCCGGCCAGGGCACGCTGACGGTGGACATGCAGTTCCTCGCCGACGTGACGATCACCTGCCCGGAGTGCGGTGGGACGCGCTACAAGCGCGAGATTTTGAACGTGAAGGTGCGCAGCCTGAACATCGCCGAGGTGCTCGATCTGACGGTGCGCGAGGCGTTTCGGTTCTTCCGCGCTCAGCCGACCATCGAGCGCCGGCTAAAGCTGCTGATCGACGTGGGGCTGGACTACCTGCGCCTCGGCCAGCCGGCGGGCACGCTGTCGGGCGGCGAGAGTCAGCGGCTCAAGCTTGCCGGACACCTGGCGTCGAGCCGCCGGCCGCGCTGCCTGTTCCTGCTGGACGAGCCGACGACCGGCCTGCACCCGGCGGACGTGGCTCGACTGCTGGACTGCTTCGACCGGCTGGTCGGGACGGGGCACTCGCTGGTCGTGATCGAACACGATCTCGACGTGCTCAAGTGCGCCGACCACATCATCGACCTGGGGCCGGGCGCCGGCGCCGATGGTGGGCGAGTCGTCGCCGCGGGCACTCCGGAGGAGGTCGCGACGGCGCCCGAGTCGCGCACCGGGCGCTGGCTGCGTCGCGTCCTTCCGCCCGCGTAGGCGAGCACGGCCCGACCCCTGCTTCAGCCGCCGCTGACCTTCAGCTTTACCTCGATCTTCTTGGCGGCCCCCGCCCGCGTGGCAGTGAGGAACCCTCATGGACCCATTCTCCTCTCGTCGGACCTGCCTGCTCGTTGTCGATGCGCAGCGAGGCTTCACTGCCCTGTGCCCCGACGAACTGCCCGTTCCCGGCGGGTTGGAAATCGTGTCCGTCGTCAACCGCCTGCTCCGCCACCCGTGGGGCCGCATCGACGCCAGCCAGGACTGGCACCCGCCCGATCACTGCAGTTTTTACGGCCGGCGCGATAACATCTATCCGCCGCATTGCGTCATGGGGACGCCCGGGGCCGACTTCCTCCCCGATCTGGAAACGGAGCGGTTTCAGACGGTGTGGCGCAAGGGGTTCGACCCGGACCGGGACGCCTACGCCGTCACCGCCCAGCATCCGGGGTTCGAGCACCTGCTGCGAGCGAGCGGGATTGAGGCCGTGATCGTGTGCGGTCTGGCGGCCAACATCTGCTGTTTCCACGCGGCCCGCGACCTGCGCCGGGCCGGGTTTCGCGTTCTCCTGGCAGAGGATGCCAGCGCCGGTATCGACGTGCCGGCCGCCGGGTTGTTCCAGGCGAGCGCCCGCGCTGAGGGGCGCGCCCTCGGAATCGAGTACGTCACGACCGACGAGATCCTGGCCGCCGCCGATTAGCCGGCGCCGTCCGAGCCCGCAGCGTCAGTGAGGGGGCGGTCCGCGCTCTCCGTCTCCGGGTGTGTCGGGGAGCCGTTCCGCCCCCTCGGTGGGGGTGGGTTGGACTCGCGCGGCACAGCGCCCGCGCGAGGACAGATCCCTCAGTTATTCGCTGCCGGACGAGCATTCTTGGGCGCCGGCCAGCCGTGTTCGGGCGAGGGCGAGGATCTTCGCATGGTCGAACGCCAGTGCCGGCAGAGCGTCCAGGAGATACCACTCGATTGCGGCGGCGTCGTCGGCGGCGCGCGGAGCCAGCCGGACGGGATCGACGCGCGCGAGGTACGCGACGCTGACCGTCCGGCCGCGCGGATCGCGCCCCGGGTCGCCGAACGTGTGGACTTGCTCCAGCCTCTCGACCTCCAGGCCCGTCTCCTCCCGCAGTTCGCGCCGCGCCGTCGCCTCCAGGGTCTCGTCCATGTCGATGAACCCGCCCGGTAGCGCCCACATGCCGGCGAACGGGTCGTGCCTGCGCCGGATCAGCAGGACGCGCGGCCGCCGCTCCGTCGTGACGAGGAGGATGTCCGCCGTCACGGACGCCCGCGGGAATTCGTAGCAGTATTCTTGCTTCTCGCTCATCGCGATCCCTGCTTTCTGGTTGATCGCCGTCGCGGTTGCGAACCCGCCGCCCAATCTACCCGCGCCCGCTCGCGCGTACAATGAGATCGCGCGGGCGGGCTTCTACCAGGGAAGGCTGCTCGAACAGCTTCTATAATACCCGGACTTCACGCCATCCGAGGAGACCCGTATGTTCGACGTCCTGATCGCGAACGGCAGAGTCATCGACGGCACCGGCTTGCCCTGGTTCCACGCCGATATCGGCGTGCGCGGCGACCGCATCGTCGCTGTCGGCCGACTCGGCAGCGCCCCGGCCCGCCTCCGCCTCGACGCCGCCGGCCAGGTCGTCGCGCCCGGGTTCATCGACGCCCACGTCCACGGCGACCTGATGCTCCTCGCCGACCCGCACCACGAGGCGGCGATCCGCCAGGGCGTCACCACCTACATCCTCGGCCAGGACGGCGTCGCCATGGCCCCCGCGTCAGCCGCCACCCTCGCCTACATGCGGCGCTACACCGCCGGGTTCAGCGGCACCCCGGACCTCGGGCAGAAGTGGTCCAGCATGGCCGACTACCTGGCCTGCTTCGACGGCAGCTGCGCCCTCAACGTCGCCTGTCTGGTGCCCAACGGCAACCTGCGCCTGGAGGTGATGGGCATGGAGACGCGCCCGCCCACCGCCGTCGAACTGCAGCGGATGGGGGCAATCCTGCGCGAGGCGATGGACCAGGGGGCGGTTGGCCTGTCCACCGGCATGGACTACATCCCGAGCCGATACGCCGAGACGGACGAGCTGATCGCCCTGTGCCGGGAAATGGCGCCTTACGGGGGCGTTTATGTCAGCCACATACGGCGGTACGACCCGGAGGGGCTCGGCGGAGCGCTGGACGAGGTGTTGCGGATCGGCCGCGAGGCGGGCGTCGGCGTCCATGTGTCGCACTTCAACAGCCGGGCCGACCTCGCGTTGCCGAGGGTGGACGCCGGGCGGGCCGCCGGTATCGATGTCACGTATGACCTGTACTGCTACCTCGCCGGCAGCTCGATCCTGGCGATGGTGGCGCTGCCGCCGTGGTTCCAGGAGGGCGGTGTCGAGCCGACCCTGGCCCGGCTGCGCGACCCGGTCCAGCGCGCCCGCCTGACCGACTGGTTCGCGGCCCCGCGGATCCCGCTGGAGACGGTACGCCTCAGCTTCGTCTCGGCTCCGCAGTACCGCCGGTACGAGGGGTGGCCGCTGGAGCAGGCGGCGCGCGACGCGGGGCAGGCGCCGGGGGAGTTCGTCTGCAACGTCCTGGAGGCGTCGGGACTGGCGGCCGGTTGCATCGTCCCGCATCGGGAGCGCGACGAGGGGGACGTCCGGGCGCTGATCCGCCACCCGGCGATGATGGGCGGCAGCGACGGCATCTACACCGGCAGCCGCCCGCACCCGCGCGGCTGCGGGTGCTTCGCCCGCTACCTCGGCCACTACGTCCGCGCGGGCGTCTGGACGCTGGAGCAGGCGGTGCAGCACCTGGCGGCGCACGCCGCCCGGCGCTTCCAGCTGCGCGACCGCGGACTGCTGCGCGAGGGGATGGCGGCCGACGTGGTGGTGTTCGACCCGGGCCGGATCGCCGACCGCTCGACCTACGACGACGGGCGGCACCTCGCGGAAGGGGTCACCCATGTGCTGGTAAACGGCGCGCCGGTGTTGCACAATGGAGAGCGAACCCAGGCGCTTCCGGGCCGCGGTCTGCGGCGCGGCGACCCGGCCCGGCCGACCTGACCCGACAACGTGGGAACGCGCGCCATTTCGAGGGAGGCGGACGTGGATCAGCCCGACCAGCATCTGAGCCACCTCGACACGCTCTGGACCGTTGTGCGCCAGGCGCACCAGAGCCCCGTGGACGGCTCCACGGCCGCGCAGCAGCGCCTGCTGGAGCACTACGGCCCGGCCGTCTACCGCTACCTCCTCGGCGCCTCCCACAGTCAGGACGCGGCCGACGAGCTGTTCCAGGAGTTCGCCCTGCGCCTGCTGCGCGGCCAGTTCCGCAACGCCGACCCGAGCCGCGGGCGCTTCCGGTCGTTCCTCAAGACCGCCCTGTCGAACCTGGTGACCGACTACCATCGCCGCCGCCAGCGCCAGCACGCCCCGCTCACGGCCGATGCCCCCGAGCCGGTCGCCGAGCAGGCGTCTCCGGGATCCGAGGACGACGAGGCGTTCCTGACCGCCTGGCGCGCCGAGCTGATGGCGCGCACCTGGCAGGCGCTCGAACGCATCGAGCGCCAGACCGGCCAGCCGTTCCACACCGTGCTCCGCTTCCGGCTCGACAACCCGGACCTGCGCTCGCCGGAGATGGCCGAGCGCCTGGCCGCACAACTCGGCAAGACCGTCTCGGCCGAATGGGTGCGCAACCGCCTCCACCACGCCCGCGAGAAGTTTACCGATCTGCTCCTCGACGAGGTGGCCCGCACGCTGGATCGGCCGACGCCGGACGAACTGGAGCAGGAAGTAATCGGGCTGGGCCTGCTGGAATACTGCAAGGACGCGCTGCAGCGGCGGCGCGGATGACCAGCCCGGAGCGTCAGCGCCGGGCGCCTGGGGTGCCCGCCGCTGACGCTCCGGGCTGGTGCGACGGCGCCCAACCCTCGCAGCACCTACCTTTTATCTCCTCGCCTTCTTACAACAGCCCGTGAGAGCGGCGCGCCCGTCTCTCCTCCCTCCAGCCCTGCCCCAACGGCGACTCGCCTCGCGCAGGGATCGAGGGCAACCCCTTGTCCGGGAGCCGCATGCGGGTCCAGCACATTGCCCTGCTCCTGACCGTCGCCCTTGCCCTCCTGGCGGGTGCGTGCGATTCGTCCCCCGACCCCGTTGCGCAGCCGCCCGCGTCGAAGGCGGCGCCCGAGGGGCTCAATCGCAAGAAGTATCGCTGGTTCTCGGTCACGCTTCAGGTGGACGGCCTCCCGCCCAGCGCCGCGTTCGTCCCGGTTTCCTGCCCCGTGGATTTCACCGCGCTCCTGAAGCAGCTGAAGGCGGAGGGCGCCGTGGACAC
>JADLBT010000552.1 GCA_020847555.1 Gemmataceae bacterium | reverse complement strand
ACACCCCACGGGTGGTGTCCCGTGGGGAAGCCCCCTGCACTCCCCCACGGGACACCACCCGTGGGCTTTGAAAATTCTCTCTCACACATCTCTTACTCCGGCACCAGATTCCCCTGTCCGCACAGCGCGACGTCTCCGTCAGCCGGCGCCGCAACGGCACGGCGCCTCCCGACCCATTTCCCACGGATATGCCACCCGTTTCCGGTCGGACAGGAGGGGCCTTGCAGTACGGTCCTATCCCTGGCGTCGAAAGCTCCGGGCAAAGTCAGTTTGCAACTTGAGACGGACGCGCCATACGCTGAAGATGGAAAAGCGAGGAGTGGTACGTAAGATGCGTCGAGTTTTTGCCAGCCCTGGTGTAGCCTGAGATCCCGGAGGTTGATGGATCTTGCCCCCTGCGCCTCTGTCCTCGCAGGGGAGCGGGGGAGAGGTTGAGTCTGTCCAGTCTGGAGGTTGTCATGTCTCCACCGGCATCCGGCGCGCCGCGCCCGCTTCCGACCTGGCTGGTCGTCGCGGGCAGCGCGGCGATCGTCTTCCATCTTGGCACCGTCGCCACCCGGGCTCTGTCGGCCCAGAGCGGGATGTGGTTCGTGCCCAACTTCGGCCCGAGCATGGCCGAGCCGCCTACCTTCGCGAAGGTCATCGACGAGGTGACGAACCGCAACTATCTGTACCCGCTCAAGATGACGCACGACTACCATTTCCCGTCGAACCGGCCGGCGCTGCCGGGGATCGAGTTCGAGGCCCGGTTCAAGGACCGGGACGGCAAGCTGGTCACCCTGAAGTTCCCCGACGCGAAGGCGAACCCGTGGGTGCGGCACCGCCAGCATGTGCTCGCGGCCGCGCTGGGCAACGACATCCCGGTACAGCCGCCGCAGGGCGAGGTCATCGCGGCCCCCGGGCAGGAGGTGCGGCAGGTGCAGATCTGGGACATCGGCCCGGAAGGGGCGCTGCAGCTGAAGACGGTGCCCGAGCACCTCGTCCCGCGTAACCGCCCGGTCGCCCGGCCGAACGAGTGGGCGCTGCTGCTGGCCCGCGCCTACGCCCGCTACCTGGCCCGCGAGTACGGCGCGGCGTCGGTCGAGATCGTGCGCCGGTCGCAGGATCCGATCCCGCCCGGCGTGATGTTCGCCCCCGTCGCCCCCCCGGCGAACGCCTTCCCCGTCCTCGTCGCCAACTTTGGAGAGCTACCCCGGTGAAGAAGCGACATTCCGCACACGTCACGGAGAAAGCGCCCTCGGTCTCAGCCCCGGCCCCGGCGCCGCGCGTCGCCAGCGAGACCCCCGTGCCCTCGGTCGCACGCGGCGGGTTCTGGCAGGGGTGGGCGCGCTTCTGGTTCAACCCTGTCGATCCGGTCGGGCTGCACGTCGTGCGCCTGCTATCCGGACTGCTGTTCCTGGTGTGGCTGCTGCCGCTGGCCGGGCACATCGACGGCCTGTACGGGCTGCAGGGGTGGTTCGACCGCGAGGCCTACGCCGCGGCGGCCGCCCTGCCCGAGGGGCCGGCGGTGCCGATCGGCTGGTCGGTGCTGTATCTGGCCGGCGACAGTTCGACCGTGCTCCACGCCATCTACTGGTCGTCGATCGGCGTCCTGGTGCTGTTCACGCTCGGTGTGTTCCCGCGCGTGACTGCCGTGCTGACGTGGGTGGTCGTCGCGTCGTTCACCGCCAGCCCGGCCGCGTACTACGACGCCGAGGCGCTGCTGGTGATCCTGGCGTTCTACCTGATGCTCGGCTACCTGCTGCTCGGCCTGCGCGACGCCCGCCTGTCGCTGCTGCAGCGCCTGCTCGGCCCGCGCAGCGCGTTCCTCGTCGGCCGACCGCCGGAGGACGAGGGCGGGCGGCGGGAGAGCGTGGCGGCCAACGTGGCGCTGCGACTGGTGCAGGTCCACTTCGCGCTGG
Organism: Gemmataceae bacterium; assembly: GCA_020847555.1. Next base: position 6,011 of record JADLBT010000552.1, on the reverse strand, counting down.
TGATCGTCGTGAGCGCCTTCGCGAAGCTCCAGACCGGCGACTGGTGGTCCGGCGCAGCGCTGTGGTATCATTTCTACCCGCCGCTGCACACGACCCTGGACCAGGTCCGCGCGTATGCGAGTTCCGCCACGGCGACGATGTTCGCCTTCAGCCTGGCGACCTACGCGGTGCTGGCGTGGCAGTTCGCGTTCCCGCTGTTCGCCTGGCGGACCGGCGCGTGGCGCGTGCTGCTGCTCGGCGGCTTCGCGCTCGGCTGGGCGTACACGGCGCTGGTGCAAGGGCTGCCGCTGTTCGGGCCGGCGTTTTTCATCGGGGCGCTGAGCTACGTCACCGCGTCGGAGTGGCGGCGCTGGCTGGCGTGGCTGCCGCGTGTACCGGGACTGCGGAGCCTGGGCCGCTGGCTGCCGCCGGCCCACGTGCCGGGGCGGACGCAGATGCGGATGGAGGCGGCCGCTGCCGCGGGGAGGTCGCGATGAATCGCTGGAGTTCCGTGCTGTGCCTGGGCGCCGCGGTCCTGATCGCGGCGCTGTGCGCGTCCTGTGCCCCGATCGACCCGCCCCGGACCGACAAGGTTGGACCGACCGGCGGGCTGACGCGCCCGAAGCAGGAGATCCCAATCAAGCTGCCGCCCGAGATCGGCGGCCAGAAGGACCACCTGCAGCGGCGCATCGAGATCGCCGTCGATCAGGTGCGGCGGCGCGAGGTGCTGACGACGAACGGCTTCTGGACGGTCTTCCATGCGATCCTCGGCCTGGGACCGAAGACGATCGATCTGGTAGACCCGGTGACGAAGAAGCACGTCAACGCGCTGGACCACATTTGCAGCGGCGGCGAGGTGCGCGGCATGCACTTCGTGGAGACAAAGTACGGGGTAGACGTCGCCAGCGGCGAGATGTTCGTCGCCCAGGGCCACCAGGACCAGTTCGTCGCCGAGATGGTCCAGTGGGGCGTGCCGGCCGAGCGGAAGTTCGTGCTCGGGAAGAACACGTACACGTTCCAGGACTTCCTCAACCACTCGAAGATGCGGGCCAGCGTCACCGAAAAGCAGGAGCTGAGCTGGGCCGTCCTGATCATCGGCCAGCACTTCGGGACCGACATCACCTGGACCAACGCCAGGGGCGAGGTGGTGCGCTTCGAGGACGTGGTGCGCTACGAGGTGAACGAGGGCGTCGAGCAGGCGGCGTGCGGTGGGACGCATCGCCTGTTCGGCCTGGCGTGGGCGTACCACCTGCACCTGCAGCGGGGCGGCAAGACGGTGGGCGTCTGGAAGGACGTCGCTGACCAGCAGGCGCGGTGCACGGCGCTGGCGCACAAGTACCGGAACGCGGACGGATCGCTCTCGACCAGCTTCTTCAAGGAACACGGCAACGTCCCGGACATGCAGCTGCGGATGAACACGACCGGCCACATGGTCGAGTGGCTGGCGCTGACGATGACGGACGAGGAGCTGCGCGAGCCGTGGATGGAGGACGCGGTCAACGCCCTGACGACGATGTTCTTCAACATCCAGAACCAGCAGATGGAGGGCGGGACGATGTACCATGCCGCTCACGGCCTGCTGATCTACTACGCGCGCCGGTACGACCCGCGCCGGCTCGACGAACTGGGCCTGCAGCGGCCGGTCATGGTCCTGCTGCCACGTGTCGCGGCGGGGTGATCTCGCCGTGAGCTGGCGCACGCACCAGCCCGGAGCGCCAGCGCCGGGCTGGTGCGTGCGCCAGCGCCGGGCTGTTTCTTAGGGGGGCGCGGGCGGGTGGGTCCGGTCACGGCGAACCTCCGGGGCCGGTCGGCTCATACGGCATCGCCGCGGCCGTGCTTCGTGCCGCTGGCAGTCTGGCGCGCGTACGTCCGGCCCCAGATGAAGTAGTGGGCCGCGCCGAGCAGCGTCATCACCCCCACGACCAGGAGCAGCGCCGGGAAGAGCCCTCCGAGAATCAGCATCCCGAAGAAGAAGATAATGCTGCCGCAGAACGCGGTCATGCCGATGAGCGCGACCGTCTCGCGGCGCCGGCGGGTGGCTGGGTTGCAGTCCATAAGAGCCTCCTCCGATTCCTGCAGGTCACACGTGCGCCGGGGTCTGCTCCCCGCGGTGCGCCTCGTCCCGGTACGTCGGCGGCTCGTGGTCGTCCTCCTCGCCCGTTCCCAACTCCAGCTTCAGCTGCAGGAACCGGAGCATGTCCTTCAGGCTGACGATCCCGACCAGCCGGTCCCCCTCCATGACCAGCAGCCGCGTCGCCCCGGTCCGCTGCATCTTCTCCAGCGCCGTCAGGGCGTCGGCGTCGGGCGCGATGGCGACCCGTCTGTAGTCGCGGCGCATCACCTCCCCGACGGTCCGCTGCGGCCACTCGCCGCGCGGGATGCCGGCCAGGGCGCTGGTGGTGATGACCCCCTCCAGCCGGCCGTCGGCGACCACCGGGAACGTCTTGTAGTGATACCGATAGACGTCATCCTCGACCCAGTGGTGCAGGTCCAGGTCGGGCGACACCACCACCGGATTGGCGTTCATGAAGCGGCGGATCGGCTCGCCGCGCAGCGCCTGCCGGATCACCACCTGCTGGTAGCTCGCGTTGGCGGCGTTGTTCAGGAATATGCCGATCAGCACCAGCCACAGCCCCCCGAACCAGTCGCGCGAGAAGAACATCAGGACGCCGCCGAAGATCAGCAGCCACGCGAACCCCTGGCCCAGGAGCGACGCCCACCACGTTGCCCGGCGCAGGTTGCCGGTGCCGGCCCACAGCGCCGACCGCAGGACGCGGCCGCCGTCCAGCGGGAACGCCGGCACCATGTTGAAGATCAGTACGGCGATGTTGATCCACGCCAGGTAGCCCAGGAACGCGATCGTCGCCAGCGCCCAGCCGGCGTTGAACCCGACCGCGGCCAGGACGTAGAACAGAACGGCAAGGACGAGGCTCACGGCCGGCCCGGCGATGGCCATCAGGAACTCGTCGCGCGCCGACCGCGGCTCGCCCTCCATCTCGGACACCCCGCCGAACAGGAACAGCGTGATGCCGCGCAGCGGGATGCCGAGCCGCTTGGCCGTCAGGGCGTGGCCCAGCTCGTGCAGAACGATACACACGAAGAACGCCACCGCCGTCGCCAACCCCAGCAGCCAGTAGCTGCCGGTCGCCAGGTCCGGGATGGCCTGCTCGTACGTGCTGGCGAGCGTCATCGTCAACAGGGCGACAATGAGGAGCCAGCTCAGGTCAATGCTGATCGGGATGCCCCGTACGGTGAACAGGCGGAAGCGCGCCGTGAACATGTCTCCTCCTTTTTGTCCGTTGAAGGTCAGGTTAGCAGGGCGGGCGGCCTGAAGGAGACAGGTGCAAGTAACGTGCCGCCGGAACTTCTGCCGGGGGAGAAGGAGGGAAAGCCCACGGGCGGCGTCCCGTGGGCTTTGGGAGAGCCTGTCCGCACGCTAACGGCCGGCCGGCGACCGCTGGCCGCTGAGGGTGGATAGCACCTGTTGCAGCTCGGCCGGATCGATCGGCTTGGTGAGGTGCAGGTCGAAGCCGGTCTGGTGGGCCTGGCGGCGGTCGTCCTCGTGCCCGAATCCGGACACCGCGATGAGCCGCGCCGCGGCCGTCGCCGGGTCGGCGCGGAGCGTGCGGGCCACCTCGTAGCCGTTCATCCCCGGCAGACCCAGGTCGCACAGCACCACGTCCGGCCGCAGTTTCCCCGCGGCGTCCACCCCGGTGCGGCCGGTATACGCGGTCGCCACCTCGTGGCCGTAGCGCTTCAGCAGCACCGCCAGGGTCTGGGCCGCGTCCTCGTTGTCCTCGATAATCAGGATGTGCAAGCCGCCGCCTTCCGGCCTGCCCGGCGTCGCGGCGGCCAGGCTCGGCTGCAACTTCTCGCCCAGCGGCAGAGCGACGACGAACTCGCTGCCCTTGCCCGGCCCCTCGCTATGCACCTCGATCCGGCCGGCGTGCAGCTCGACCAGCCCCTTGACCAGCGCCAGCCCCAACCCGAGCCCGCCGCGGCTGCGGTGTCGGCTCTGCTCTACCTGGGCGAACGTGTCGAACAGGTGGGGTAGCGCCTCGGGCGGGATGCCGACGCCGGTGTCGGCCACTCGCACCACCGCCCGCCGGGCCGCCTCATCGACGGCCACCCGGATCGTCACGCACCCGCCGGAGTCGGTGAACTTGATTGCGTTCTGGAGCAGGTTACCGAGGATCTGCGAAAGGCGGGTCGAATCGCCGACCACCCAGACCGGGCGGTCCGGCAGGTCGAGGGTCAGCGCCAGCCCGGCGCGCTCCAGGGCGTAGCGGTGGTCGAGGCTGACGACGCGCGCCAGGTGGGCCAGGTCGAGCCAGTCCTTGCGCAGCAGGAGTTTGCGGCTCGAGATGCGGAACACGTCGAGCAGGTCGTCCACCAGTCGGGCCAGGTGGCGGACCTGCCGCTCCATGACGTCGCGTGCCTCAAGCAGCGCCGGGTCGGACAGGTCGGCCAGGTGGATGATTTCCAGGGCGTTGCGCAGCGGCGTCAGGGGGTTGCGCAGCTCGTGCGACAGGATGGCGAGGAACTCGTCCTTGCGTCGGGCCGCCTCGGTCAGCTGCTCGGCGCGGTGGCGCAGTGCTTCCTCCAGCTGCTTGTGGTCGGTCAGGTCGCGGAGGATCTTGATGAACCCGCGCGGCTGCCCGCCCTCGTCGCGCACCGCCATCGTCGTGCCGCTGGCCCAGAACCGGCTGCTGTCCTTGCGCACCAGCCAGTGGTCGTCGTGCGTCTGCCCGCGCGTCCGCGCCTCTTCCAGGACGCGGATCGGTTCACCGGCGCGGACGTCCTCGGCGGTGAAGAACTGGGAGAACGCCATGCCGACCGCCTCGTCCACCTGATAGCCGAGGATGCGCGCCGCCCCCTCGTTCCAGCTTTCCACCCGGCCGGCCGGGTCGAGGAGGAAGATGGCATACTCGCGAACACAGGTGATGAGCAGGCGCAGGCGCTCCTCGCTGTCGGCCAGCGCCTTCTGGGCGCGCCGCCGCTCGGCCCGCTCGTCGGCCTCACGCAGAGCCCGCCGGACCGACGGGGTCAGGCGTTCGAGTCGTTGCTTGAGGACGTAATCCGTCGCCCCGCCCTTGAGGCTTTCGATCGCCAGCTCCTCGCCGAGCGCGCCCGAGACGAACAGGAACGGCACGTCCGGGCGAACGTTCTGGGCGAGTGCCAGCGCGGCCATGCCGTCGAAGGCCGGGAGCGAGTAGTCGGCCAGGATCAGGTCCGGGCACGCGCCCCGCAGGGCGGCCACATAGTCCTCGCGCGTGTCCACCCGGTGGACGGCGCACCGGAGTCCCCCCTCCTCGAGCTGCGCCTCGATCAGTTCGGCGTCGAGCGGGCTGTCTTCCAGCAGCAGGATGTGCAACAACTTCACAGGCTTTCCCCGTCCTTGTCGGAGGCGGCGGGTTCTCGCGGAGGGCTCAGACGGATCGGGGCACGGACCCGGGCGGCGGCTGGTTGACGATCGCCCAGAAGCACCCGAGCTGGTTCAGGACGCGCACGAACTCGGTGAAATCGACCGGCTTGACGACGTAGGCGTTCACTCCCAGGTTGTAGCTCTTGCAGAGATCCTGCTCCTCCCGCGACGAGGTGAGCATGACGACCGGGACGGTCCGCAGGGCGGCGTCAGCCTTGAGCTGTTGCAGCACCTCCAGCCCGTCCACCTTGGGCAGCTTCAGGTCGAGCAGGACGACGGCCGGGTTGCCGATGGCGCGCATCCGAAAGATTCCGCGCCGCTGCAGGTAGTCGAGGGCCTCCTCCCCGTCGCGCGCCACCACCACCTCGTTGGCCAGGTGGTTCTCCTCGAACGCCGCCAGTGTCAACTCGATGTCATTTTGGCTGTCCTCCACCAGCAAAACCCGTTTCAGGTTCGCCATGCAAGCGCCCTCCCGAAGTTTCATCATCTTTGATTATAGAGGACAGGCGGCGGTTGCTCTCCGCAAAGGTTTTGGGGAAAGCCCACGGGTGGCGTCCCGTGGGCCAGGTGCTGGGAACCTGGCCCACGGGACGCCACCCGTGGGCTT
>JADLBT010000551.1 GCA_020847555.1 Gemmataceae bacterium | reverse complement strand
TGACGGAGTACCTGACCCTGGGAGCGACGGTGATTCTTGGGGGGGCAGTCGCCGCACGGGTACTGGCGACGCGGCGGCCGCCATACGCGAACCTCTGGGAGTACTTTCTGGTTCTGAGCTTCCTCATCCTCGCGCTGTCGCTGGCCTTCGGGCGACGCCCGGGGGCGCGCGCGCTGAGCGCGGTGACGCTGCCACTGGTCGCGACGCTGTTGGTGACGGCGGCTCTGTTCCTGCCCTCGCGGGTGGAGCCGCTGATGCCGGCGCTGCAGAACAACCGGCTGCTGGCGATCCATGTCCTGAGCATGCTCCTCGCCTATGGCGCGATGGGGGTCGCGTTCGCTGGGGCTGTCGTGTACCTGGTGCAGGAGCGCGGCGCGCGCCACTGGCTTCCGGCGGCGGAAATCGCGGAGGAAATCGAGCACCGGGCGATCATGCTCGGCTTTCCGCTGCTGGGCCTGGGAATCGCGCTGGGCGCCTACTGGGGCAACTACGCCTGGGGCCGTTACTGGGGCTGGGACCCGAAGGAGACGACGGCCCTGGCCTCGTGGCTCGTCTACGCGGCGTACATGCACGCACGGGCGCTCAGCAACTGGCGGGGCCGCCGAACGGCGCTGCTGGCGATCCTCGGCTTCGGGATCATTCTGTTCAACGTCTTCGCCGTGAATTTCGTGATCAGCGGGCTCCACAGCTATGCGGGATGACCTGACGCAGGACCCGCGCTGTGGACGACGAGACGAGACCGGGGCGCCCGGGCCGGGGCTCCCCGCTGCGATGGTTTCCACGCACCTCCCGGCCGGGGACGACGTGGCTGCCGGGGCCTTCCCGGCACGTCAACGTGCTCTGTGCCTCTCCTTTGTCCAGTTCGCCCGCCAATTCCTGTGTTCCCGGCCGGGAGGGGCACTTCGGAAGGCGACGAGGGCGAGCCGCGGCTCATGGGCGGAGCTTGGGGCGCCGATGACGGAACCGGTCGTCCCGGAGTTGCCCAGGGGTGCAGTCGTCAGCGTCACGGCCGTCGCCTGGCGCACGCCCATGGCCTGACGATGGCGAGAGTGGACGATGGTACGGGAGTCGAGGTCGGGGTGCCCGAGAGCCGGCCGCAGCGTCGGCGGGAATGGCAGGGCTGGGCACCGAGCCTGGCGTTGCCGCTGCTGTTGCTGGCGTTGGTGGGGGGAGGGATCTGGTACTCCGCGCGTCCGTCCGGAGGGCCGGCGGTGACCCATCTGGACGGGGCGGCCGTGCCGGCGACGGCTGCGGGCGCGCCGACCCTCGGGGACGCCGCGCCGGCCTTCGCGCTAGCGACGCTCGACGGGGGCCGAGTGGCGCTCGGCGACTACGCGGGGCGGCCGGTCATCGTCAACTTCTGGGCAACGTGGTGTGGACCGTGCCGCCAGGAGATGCCGGCGCTGGCGCGGGCAGTAGCGGCGCACGCGAGCGAGGGCCTGGCTGTGCTCGGAGTGGACATGCAGGAGAGCGCGAGCGAGATACGCCCCTTCGTCGAGGAGTTCCAGCCAGGCTTCCCGATCCTGCTCGACAGCAACGGGAAGGTGCTACGCCAGTACCGCGTAAACGGCGCGCCGACGAGCTTCCTGATAGGTCGAGACGGGCGCGTCAAGGCGGTGGTGGCGGGCCCCCTGACGGAGGCGAAGCTGGCAAAGCTCCTGCCCCAGCTGCTCGCGGGCCCCGGGGCGCCATGAGCCGGGTGGTCGCCACCAGCGAGGGGCGTCGCCTGGCGCTGGGCACGGGGCCGCATTGGCTGTTCCGGCGGCTGACGTCGGTGCGCTTTGCGCTCTGGCTGATCGGTTTGATCGCCGGCGGCGCGCTGCTGGGGGTCGTCGTCCCGCAGGCACCCGGGTTCGTCGTACGCGACCCGGCCCTGAAGGCTGCCTGGCTGGCGCGGGAGCAGGAGAGGTACGGCCCATTCACAGGGCTGCTGGATCGCCTGGGGCTGTTCGCGGTGTTCCACAGCTGGTGGTTCACGGGGCTGCTGATCGCGCTGATCGCGTCTGTCGCGGTGTGCACGTGCGCACGCTTCCGGCCGACCTGGCGGCAGATAACGCGTCCGCAGCTGCGTGTCGCGGACCGGTACTTCGAGACGGCACACTTTCGGGCAGGAGCGCGCGGCGTGGACAGCGCTGTCGTGCAAGAGGTGCTGAGGCGCCATCGCTATCGTGTGGTGGTGGTTGAGGAGGGAGCGGTCAGGCGACTGTACGCAGACCGTTACCGTTGGACGTACCTGGGCACCTTTGTGAGCCACCTCAGCCTGGTGATGTTCCTGCTGGGCGGCTTCGTGACGTGGCGCCTGAGCGAGCAGGAGCAGGTCTTCGTCGCAGAGGGAACGACGCGTCCCGTCTTCGCGCCCGGAAGCGCAGACCATCTTCAACTCAAGGTGGTCGACTTCGTGCGGCAGCAGGACGCGGCCGGCCGGGACGTCGGCCTCTATTCGGACATTGCGATCTTTCGCGACGGGAAGCTGGTGGCGAGCGGGCGGAGCACCATCAACGACCCGCTGGGATATGGCGGACTGCGGTTCCACCAAAGCGCCTTCGCAGAAGACGGCGCGCGGCTGCAGGTCCGGGACACGGAAAGCGGGCGGATGGAATACGACGAAGTTGTGCAGCTGGCCGGCCGGTTGCCGGCACCGCGGCTGGTCGTCGTCGGCGCCGCCGGAACGACGCTCCACGACGAGTTCGTTGCGCCCACCTTCTTCCTGCCCGGCGGTGCGGCAGGCGCGGCGCTTTCGGTGCCGGGTCACCCAGCCATTGCGATTGCGCTGAGGCAGGCGGCGCCCGGTGACTTCCGCCTGGCGGTGTCCGGCGCGGCAGGCGGAGTCACGGAGGCGCGCGTCGGCGAATGGCTTTCGGCCAGCGGGCTAAGAGTCTTGTTCGCGGGGGTGCAGACGCTCGACACAGCGATTGTGGACGGGTTGCCCGGTGCGGCAGACGGGCGCGGAGTGCTGACGGAGATGGGCGTGGGAGCGGATCAGACGCCGTTCCTCGTGCTGGCGGCCAGGGACGGGACGACCGTCCGCATGCGGGCGGGCGAATCGGCGCTGATCGCCGACAAGACGGTGTCGTTCGCGGGACAGCGAAGCTTTTCAGGGATCACGGTGCGCCGTGACCCGGGGGCGACGTGGATCTGGGTGGCGACGGGGCTTCTGCTGGCCGGGCTATTGCTGACGTTCTACGTGCCTCGTCGGCGGCTCTGGGCGCGGAGCGAGGGGGACGAGCTGCGGCTGGCCGGTGTAGCGGACCGCTGGACGCACTTCGATCGCGAGCTGGCGCAGCTGGTGGCAGAGGCGAGGGCGCGGAGTGATACCTCAACGCAGCGGCAGAAGCGCGAACCGTAGCGGGCGGCGGGCTCGAAGACCATCTCCAGAGGCTGCCGCAGCCTTTTCATGCCGGCCCACGCGGGCCGACGAGAGACACCTGGCGGGCGAACTGTGGCGCAAGGGGCGAACGCGAGATTGCCCGTGCGATCCGCCCGGCTCTGAGCTGTATCTCCGACGGACGCGCGCGACCCGTGAGCGCCGGCTCCTCTCGAAGGGGCCGGACGTCCCGCGACGGGTGGCGGTGACGCTCGACCCGAAGGCGAGGGCGTGGAAGCGCGCACCGGCTGGGAGATAGACACAGTGGACCCGCGCCGGGGGGCGGGCGCGCAACGTCTGGGTGAGGCTGGTCCTGATAGAGGTGGGCGCGGTGTTCCTCCGCAATGTCGAACGGCTGAATTCTGACAGTGCGCAAGCGGTTTTATGTGCTGTTGCCCCGAGGACAAAGCAGATGGCCCTCCATTCGGAGGGCCATCGCTATAAGTGCTGGTAGCGGGGGAGGGATTCGAACCCCCGACCTTCGGGTTATGAGGGCGGGTCCGGGTATCCCGAGTCGTCCGCGGCGTGCGATTATGTCGCTCCACGAATCTGCAGTCCGGACGGAGGCAGCGAGCCGTACCATCGTTTCCAGCCCCGTCACTCGGCGACGATTTGCAACGATTTGCAAATCGCGGCAGAGGTTGCGATCGCCGCAGCGCCCGGAGTGGTTCGGTATTGGCAATGCCTCGAAGTGTACCTGGATCCGTTCGAGGGACCAGCAGCCTCACTCTTGGCTTGCTTCCGCCGACCCGCGGGAGCAGCGACCATCCGACTCCACCGAGCGGGCAGAATCTAGGGCAAGC
>JADLBT010000550.1 GCA_020847555.1 Gemmataceae bacterium | reverse complement strand
GCCAGGGCACGGACAGCGGAGGAGTTGGACGAGGCGCTGAGCCAGGCCCTGGGGGCCGTGACCGCTCAGGACTGCCAAGGCTGCTTCGCGTCCTGCGGTTACCATGCTACACCCGAATGCGAAACGCTCTAAGCTTTATCAGACTCTCCCCCACCTGCCCCTCACCCAATCGTCATCATCCCTACAGCCTGCACTAATCAGGCACAACTTGGCGCAGACGCCCTTATCCCAAAGATTGAAAAACGACGATACCACCTATATGTAGTTCCGTGCCGGTTCCACCGGACACCCCCCCCAATCGGACCACGAATCAGACGGCCCCTTTTCCTACAATTCCGAAATTCGTAGGATAGCGGTACACCGCAACCCGCCCGTCCCACGTGCGCCCTCACGAGCGGAGAGCCACCCGTGTCGCAGTTGTGCCGCTCTGTCCTGACCCTGGCAGCCGTCGGCCTGCTTGCCCCGACCACATGGGCGCACTTCAACATCCTGCTCCCCGAGAAGGCCAGCGTGCGCAAGGGCGAGACAGTCACCCTGGTCTACCGTTTCGGCCACCCGTTCGAGCACCAGCTGTTCGACGCCCCGCCGCCAGCTCGCATTTTCGTGGTCGCGCCCGACGGCAAGCGGACCGATCTGGAGAAGGCGGTGGAATCGATCAAGATCGCGGGCGCCGACGGCAAGGCGGTGACCGCCCACCGCCTCCGCTTCACGCCCGACCAGCGCGGCGATTACGTGTTCGTCCTGGACACCCCGCCGATCTGGATGGAAGAGGAGCGGGAGTTCGTTCAGGATACCGTCAAGGTCGTCTTGCACGTCCAGGCGCAGAAGGGCTGGGACGCGGTCGTGCCCGGGGGATCGTGGGACATCGTTCCGCTGACTCGGCCCTACGGGCTGCAGCCCGGGATGGTGTTTCAGGCCCGCCTGGTTGGACCGGCGAAGGCGGTCGGCGGCGCCCCCGTCGAGATCGAGCGCTTCAATCCCGCTCCGCCCGCAAAGCTCCCGCCCGACGAACACATCACCCGCACCGCCAGGACCGATCCTAACGGGGTGGTGACAACCACGCTGACCGAGCCGGGCTGGTGGTCGATCACCGGCGAGCGCGACGGCGGGAGGCGCGAGTACCAGGGCAAGGCGTACCCGCTGCGGCAGCGCGCCACCCTCTGGGTGTGGGTCGATGAGAAGCTGACGGGAAAATGAGAGGCCGAAGCCCACGGGCCGCGGCCGATGGGTGGGAGAACCGGACAAACGATCATGCTGACGCTGTGGGCCGTTCACATTTCGGACGGGGTGCTTGCCGCCCCGTGGTGGGCCGGCGGGCTGGGAGCCGCGGCGGTGCTGGCGACGCTGGGCGCCTGGCGCGTCCGCGATGAGGAGATCCCGCGCATCGCCCTGCTGACCGCCGCCTTCTTCATCGCCTCGTCGTTCCACGTCCCCGTCGGCCCCGGCAGCGCTCACCTGCTCCTCAACGGCCTGATCGGTGTTCTCCTCGGTCTGCGGGCCGGCCTGGCCATTCCGATCGGGCTGCTGCTGCAGGCCCTGCTCCTCCGCCACGGCGGCTACCTGGCGCTGGGCGTCAACAGCTGCGTCATGGGCCTGCCAGCCCTCGTGGCGTGGGCCGTGTTCGCCGGACTGCACCGCCTGCCGTGGTCGCGCCGACCGTGGTTCCGGTCCCTGCTGGTCGCGCTCTGTGCCCTGGCCTGGGTACTCGGCCTCGTCTGCAGCGTCGCCCTGCTGGTCACCACGCCGCTGCGCCAGCTGACGCCGGACGATGCCGCCGCGGCTGCCGCGTTCACCTTCCAGCCGCTCGTCCTCGTCCCCGCCCTGGTCCTCGCCGGGCTGGCGGCGTGGGCGGAGCAGCGGCTGGCGAACGCCCCGGAGTTCGCGCTGGGCCTGCTCGTGGGCGAGTTGGCGGTACTCCTGACCGTCGTCCTGAACTGCCTGGTGCTGGTGGCGGGCGGTGAAGCGATCCTGACCACCACGGCTCTGCTGCTGCTGGTCGCCCACCTGCCGATCGCCGTCATCGAGGGAATCGTTGTCGGTTTCACGGTCGGGTTCCTGGCGAAGGTGAAGCCAGACCTGCTCGGACTGCCGGCGGCCGAGGTACACCCTGCGCGGGCCGCGATTACCACCCAATCCAACGGTGCCGGAGGTTCCCATGCGACCGGGCTGTGCCCCGACCCTTCTTCGCTCCCTGCCGCTGGCGCTGGCGGCGGTGCTGTCCCTGACACCGGCGGCGCGAGCGCACCGGCTCGACGGTGAGTACCGCGTCCTGCCCGGCGGCAAGGTCCAGATCGAGAGCTGGTTCGAGACGGGCGATGCGCCGAAAGGGGCGAAGGTGACCGTCTACCGCGCGGACGGCTCGCCACTGCTCGCCGCACCGGGCGAACTGGACGACAGGGGCATCTACGTCTTCACTTACAAGAAGGCGGAACCGCTGCGCGTGGTGATCGCGGCGGGGCAGGGGCACCGCAAGGAACTGACGATCGCCACGGCCGACCTGGCAGCCAGGGACGCGCCCCCGCGCGAGCGCAGCTACGAGTTCCCCGTCCAGGGTCTGGCGGCGGGCGTGGCGCTTCTGCTGGCACTGGGCGCCTTCCTGCTCATCCTGCGCCAGGGCCGGGAACTCGCCGCGCTGCGGCGGCGACTCGATGCGCTCGCGGGCGAGAGGGACGGGCTGGGCGCAGAGAGGCCGTCGGCGGCCCACGGCCTGCGCCCGCCGCACCCGGAGGGGATCCGGGAGGCCAGACCGTGACAGCGCTCTGTCACCCGCGCGGGTGGAATTTCCGGTGGATGGCCCTGAGCCGATCCCGATCGACGTGCGTGTAGTGCTGCGTTGTGCGAATGTTGGCGTGGCCGAGCAGCTCCTGAACCGCGCGCAGGTCGGCGCCGCCGGCGAGCAGGTGGGTGGCGAAACTGTGCCGGAGCGTGTGCGGGCTGACGCGCGGACTGAGTCCGGCGCGCAGCGCATACTTCTTGACCAGCACCCAGAGCATCTCGCGCGTCAGGGCGCGGCCGCCGCGGCTGACGAAGACCCACGAAGCGTCGGCAGCGCGCACCAATCTCGGCCGCAGACCCTCCAGGTAGGCGTGCAGCGCCGCCACCGCCGGGCGTCCGAGCGGGACGATGCGGTGCTTGCTCCCCTTGCCGATGCACTTGCAGAAGCTCGAATCGAGATGCATGTCCTGCATGGTCAGGCCGACCACCTCCGAGGCGCGGCTGCCGGTCGCGTACAGTGTTTCCAGCAGGGCACGGTCGCGCAGGTAGTAGCGGTCGGTCGGCTGGGGGGCGCCGAGGAGCCGATCGACGCTGTCCGGGCTGAGCACCTGGGGGATGCGTTCCCACAGGGCGGGGGAGCTGAGCAGATCGACGGCGTTCTGCTCGACGCGCTCCTCCAGCCGGAGGAAGCGGTAGAACATCTTCAGCGCGACGAGATTGCGGGCGACGCTCGGTGGGGCCAGGTTGGCGTCGCGCAGGTGGCTCAGGTAGCCGGTCAGCTCGCGCACCGTCGGCCGCAGGTAGTCGATCAGCGCTTCGCCCGCGACCCAGTTCGTGAAGTGGTCCAGGTCGCGGCCGTAGGCGAGGACGGTGTTGCGGGCGAGCCCGCGCTCGCCCTGGAGGTAGTGGCGGAACGCCTTGACGTCGTCGGACAGGGCGGCGAACCGGCCGGCCGCTTCGGAGGGCATGATGGACTCCTTCCCAGGTGGAGCGCAGCTTCCCTTATCCCTTGTCGGCAGCCGGAGGGGGGAACTTGTGCCCGCAAAGCCCACGGGTGGCGCCCTGTGGGTCAAGTCGCTGACGCTGCGCCCACGGGCCGCCACCCGTGGGCTTTCTCTTCCTCTCAGTGCAGCAGGCGCCGCAGGGCAGGGCGCAGCCGCTCCAGCGCCCGGGCGCGGTGGCTGAGGGCGTGCTTGACGGTGGGGCTCAGCTCGCCGAAGGTGCGGTGGTACTCGGGGATGAGGAACAGCGGATCGTAGCCGAACCCGCCGCTGCCGCGGTACTCCCGGACGATGACACCGTGGCAGCGCCCCTCGCTCACCGCCTGGACCTCGCCCTTCGGGTCCGCGAGGGCCGCCGTGCAGACGTAGTAAGCGGCGCGGCGGTCGTCCGGCAGCGGGGCGAGTTCGGCCAGGAGGCGCGCGTTGTTGGCGGCGTCGTCCCCCTGTTTGCCGGCATAGCGCGCCGAGTACACGCCGGGCCGCCCGTTCAGGGCCGGGACCGCCAGCCCGCTATCCTCGCCGAGCACCCACTCGCCCAGCGCCCGCGCCAGCTCGACCGCCTTCTTGCGGGCGTTGGCCTCGAACGTGTCGCCGTCCTCGACCACCTCGGGCGCCTGCGGGTACGCCGTCAGGTCGCGCAACTCGATCTCCAGATCGCCCAGGATGTCGAGGATTTCCTGACGCTTCTTCGCGTTCCGGGTTCCCACCACCAGCACCGGCGGCATTACTTTCTCCTCGACTCGTTGCGGACGGAGCATCTTCACGGGCGCGCGCTCGCGCCCGTCGCTGGCGCTGCGGGCTGGTACGAGGGTAAAAGCGCCTCGTCAGGGCAGGACGGTCTCGCCCATCAGGTAGCGGTCGCACTCGCGGGCGGCGCCGCGCCCCTCGTTGATCGCCCACACGACGAGGCTCTGGCCGCGCCGCATGTCGCCGGCCGCGAACACGCCCGGGACGCTCGTCGCGAACTTCCCATATTCCGCCTTCGCGTTCGTCCGCGGATCCTTCTCGACCCCGAGCTGATCGAGCAGCTGGTTCTCCGGCCCGAGGAAGCCCATCGCCAGGAGCACCAGCTGGGCCGGCCAGACGCGCTCCGAGCCGGGGATCTCGTGCGGCGCGAACCGGCCGTTGTCCCTGACCCACTCGATTCGGACCGTGTGCAGCTCCTTGACGTGGCCGCAGTCGTCGCCGACGAACTTCTTCGTCTGGATCAGGTACTCGCGCGGGTCGTCCCCGAAGCGCACGGCCGCCTCCTCCTGGCCGTAGTCGAGTTTGTACACCTTCGGCCACTGCGGCCACGGGTTGTCGGCGGCGCGCGCCAGCGGCGGCTTCGGCAGGATCTCGAACTGGACCAGGCTCCGGCACCCGTGCCGCAGCGACGTGCCGACACAGTCTGTCCCGGTATCGCCGCCGCCGATGACGATGACGTCCCTGTCCTTCGCCGAGATGTAGTTGCCGTCGGCGTGGCCGGAATCGAGCAGGCTCCTGGTGTTCGCGTGCAGGAACTCCATCGCGAAGTGAACGCCGCGCAGGTCGCGCCCCTCGATCGGCAGGTCGCGCGGCTTCGTCGCCCCGCCGCAGAGGGTGACGGCGTTGAACTCCTTGAGCAGCCGGTCGGCCGGGAAGTCCTTGCCGACCTCGCAGCTGGTCACGAACCGGACGCCCTCGGCAGCCAGCACGTCGATGCGGCGCTGGACGAGCGCCTTGTCGAGCTTCATGTTCGGGATGCCGTACATGAGCAGTCCGCCGATCCGGTCGGCGCGCTCGAAGACGGTGACCCAGTGGCCGGCCCGGTTCAGCTGGGCGGCGGCCGCGAGTCCAGCCGGGCCGGACCCGACGACCGCGACCTTCTTGCCGGTGCGTTTCGCCGGTTTCTCGGGCGTGACCCACCCTTCCTCGAACCCCCGGTCGATGATGGCGCACTCGATGTTCTTGATCGTCACCGGCTCCTCGTTGATGCCGAGGACGCACGACCCCTCGCACGGGGCGGGGCAGACGCGGCCGGTGAACTCGGGGAAGTTGTTCGTCTTGTGCAGCCGCTCGAGCGCGTCGCGCCACAGCCCGCGGTAGACGAGGTCGTTCCACTCCGGGATAAGGTTGTTGATGGGGCACCCGGACGCCATCCCCTCGATGAGCGCACCAGTGTGGCAGAACGGTACGCCGCAGTCCATGCAGCGCGCCCCCTGTTTGCGCAGCAGGTTCTCGTCGGCGTGGTCGTGGAACTCGTGCCAGTGGCGGACGCGCTCGGCCGGCGCTGCCGCCAGCGGCAGCTCGCGCGGGTACTCCAGAAAACCAGTCGGCTTGCCCATCGGTCTACCCTACCTGTTACGCGGCCGTCACTCGCTGTCGGCCCGGTGAATTCTGGCATACGAGCTGGAAGCGTAAGCGACGGGCCTTGTGCCGTCGCTTACGCTTCCAGCTCGTTACTATCGGTTACTTCCCGCCGACGCGCGCCAGGTCATGGGCGTTCTCCTCGAACGCCGCCATGACTGCCTCCTCGTCGGACAGCCCCTCGCGCTTGTAGCGCTTCTGCGTCTCGATCACGCGCCGGTAGTCGTTCGGATACACCTTGACGAACTTCGGCACGTTCTCCTCCCATAGCGCCAGGATCCGCCACGCCCGCTCGCTCCCGGTGTACTGCCCGAACCGGCGGATCAACTCGCGCACCTGCTCCATCTCCTCCGGATCTTCGAGCCTGTAGAGCTTCACCATCTCCTGATTGCAGTTGCGCGGGAACGTCCCGTCCTCGTCGTAGATGTACGCGATCCCGCCCGACATGCCGGCCGCGAAGTTCCTGCCTGTCAGCCCGAGCACCACCACCCGGCCGCCCGTCATGTACTCGCACCCGTGATCGCCGACCGACAGCACAACCGCGCTCACGCCACTGTTGCGCACCGCGAAACGCTCGCCTGCCATCCCGCGGATAAACGCCTCACCACCGGTCGCGCCGTACAGTGCCACGTTGCCGACGATGACGTTATCCCAGGCGGTGAACGTCGAGGCTCTCGGCGGGTAGACGATGAGCCGTCCGCCCGACAACCCCTTGCCGAGGTAGTCGTTCGCGTCGCCCTCCAGCTCCAGCGTCATGCCGCGCGGCACGAACGCCCCGAAGCTCTGGCCCGCCGACCCGACGAACCTCAGGTGGATGGTGTCGTCGGGAAGACCCGCGGCCCCGTACCGGCGCGTCACCTCGCTGCCGACCATCGTGCCGACCACCCGGTTGACGTTGCGGATCGGCAGTGTCGCCTCCACCCGCTCGCCGTTCTCCAGCGCTGGCCGGCACAGTGGCAGCAGCGTCGTCGTGTCGAGCGCCTTCTCCAGTCCGTGGTCCTGCGGGATCGAGCAGTACCGGCCGACCTGCGGTCCCACCGGCGGCTGATAGAGGATGTTCGAGAAATCGAGCCCCTTTGCCTTGTAGTGATCGATCGCCTTGCGGACCTCCAGCCGCTCGGCCCGACCGATCATCTCGTTGACCGTGCGGAAGCCGAGCTGGGCCATCAGCTCGCGTACCTCCTGGGCGATGAAGCGCATGAAGTTGACGACGTGCTCCGGCTTGCCGGCGAACTTCTCCCGCAGCCGCGGATCCTGCGTCGCCACCCCGACCGGGCACGTATTCAGGTGGCAGACGCGCATCATGATGCACCCCATTGCCACCAGCGGCGCCGTCGCGAACCCGAACTCCTCGGCCCCCAGCAGCGCCCCGATCACCACGTCCCGGCCGGTCTTCAGCTGGCCGTCCACCTCGACCACGATGCGGCTGCGCAGGTCGTTGAGCAGAAGCGTCTGCTGCGTCTCGGCAAGGCCCAGCTCCCACGGCGCGCCGGCGTGCTTGATGCTCGTCAGCGGCGAGGCGCCGGTGCCGCCGTCGTGGCCGCTGATCAGCACCACGTCGGCGTGCGCCTTGGCGACGCCGGCTGCGACCGTGCCGACGCCGACCTCGGCGACCAGCTTGACGCTGACGCGGGCGTCCTTGTTGGCGTTCTTCAGATCGTGGATCAGCTCCGCGAGATCCTCGATCGAGTAGATATCGTGGTGCGGCGGAGGCGAGATCAGGCCGACGCCGGGGGTCGAGTGCCGGACCCTGGCGATCCACGGGTAGACCTTGTGGCCCGGGAGCTGGCCGCCCTCGCCGGGCTTGGCGCCCTGCGCCATCTTGATCTGCAACTCCTTCGCGCTGACGAGGTAGCGGCTTGTCACCCCGAAGCGCCCCGACGCGACCTGCTTGATCGCGCTGTTCTTCGAGTCGCCATTCGACTCGGCGACGTAACGCTCCGGATCCTCGCCGCCCTCGCCGGTGTTGCTCTTGCCGCCGATCCGGTTCATGGCAATGGCGAGCGTCTCATGCGCCTCCTGGCTGATCGACCCGTAGGACATGGCGCCCGACTTGAAGCGCTTCATGATCGCCTCGACCGGCTCGACCTCGTCGAGCGGGATTGGGCTGTCGGCGAACCTGAGGTCGAACAGGCCGCGCAGCGTGCAGAGGCGCCTGGACTGGTCGTTCACCAGCTCGCTGTACTGCTTGAACAGTGGGTAGCTATTGGCGCGGCAGGCGTACTGCAGCTTGTGGACCGTCTCCGGGTTGAAGAGGTGGTTCTCTCCCGCGCGCCGCCACTGGTACTGGCCGCCAGCGTCGAGGACGTGACCGTTGACCGATCGATCCGGGAACGCCCGGTCGTGACGCGCCTTCGCCTCGGCCGCGATCACGTCCAGGCCGATGCCGGAGACGCGCGACGCGGTCCATGTGAAATAGCGGTCGATCACGTCCTGGTTCAGGCCGACCGCCTCGAAGATCTGCGCCCCGCAGTAACTTTGCGCTGTCGAGATGCCCATCTTGGACATCACCTTGAGGACGCCCTTATCGACCGCCTTGATGAAGTTCTTGACCGCCTTGTCGGGCGACACGCCGGTCACCTGTCCCTGGTTGATCATGTCCTCCAGGGTCTCGAATGCGACGTAGGGATTGATGGCGCCGGCCCCGTAGCCGATCAGCAGCGCGAAGTGGTGGACCTCGCGCGGCTCGCCGCTCTCCAGGATCAGGCCGACGCGGGTGCGCGTCCCCTCGCGGATCAGGTGATGGTGGACGCCAGCGACCGCCAGCAGCGCCGGAATCGGGGCGCTGTTGCGGTCCATCGCCCGGTCCGACAGGATGAGGATCTCGTGGCCGGTCGCGATGGCGCTGCTCGCCTGCCGGCACAGCGCGGTCAACGCCTTCTCGAGCGCCTTCGCCCCGCCCCTGGGATCGAACAGAATCGGCAGAGTGATCGACTTGAATCGGCCGCCGGTGGTCGCCTCCAGCTGGCGCAGCTTGTCGAGTTCCTCGTTGCGCAGGACCGGCGACTTGAGCTTGATCTGGCGCGCCGAGTCGGCTGTCGGGGCGAGCAGGTTGCGCTCCGGCCCGACCGTCGTCGCCATCGACATGATGATCTCTTCGCGAATGCAATCGACCGGCGGGTTGGTGACCTGGGCGAACAACTGCTTGAAGTAGTTGTAGAGCAGCTGCGGGCGCTCCGAGAGGACGGCCAGGGCCGCGTCGTTGCCCATCGACCCGAGTGCCTCGACGCCGTCGGCCGCCATCGGCGCCAGCAGGATCTTCAGATCCTCGGTCGTGTACCCGAACGCCTGCTGGCGCTGGAGCACCTTGCGGTGGTTCGGCTCGTGGGCGGGCGGAGCGTCGGCCAGATCCTCCAGCGGCACGAGGTTGGCGCCGAGCCACTCCGCGTAAGGCTTCTCGCGCGCGATCGTGTGCTTGATCTCCTCGTCGCCGATGATGCGGCCCTGCTCGGTATCGACCAGGAACATCCGGCCGGGCTGGAGCCGGCCCTTGCTCAGCACGTTCTCCGGCGCGACGTCGAGGACGCCGACCTCGGACGCCATGATCACCAGCCCGTCCCTTGTCACGTAGTAGCGCGACGGGCGCAGGCCGTTCCGGTCGAGTACCGCCCCGACGCGAACCCCGTCCGTGAAGGCGATTGACGCCGGGCCGTCCCACGGCTCCATCAGGCTCGCGTGATATTCGTAGAACGCCTTCTTGTCAGCCGGCATGTGCGGGTCGCCGGACCACGGCTCGGGGATCATCATCATGACGGCGTGCGGCAGCGACCGGCCGGCAAGGACCAGCAACTCCAGGGCGTTGTCGAACATCGCCGAGTCGCTGCCCGACTGGTCGATGATCGGGAGCACCTTTTTGATGTCGTCGCCGAACAGCTCGGACGCGAACAGGTTTTCCCGGGCGTGCATCCAGTTGACGTTCCCGCGGAGCGTGTTGATCTCGCCGTTGTGGGACAGGTAGCGGTACGGGTGGGCCCGGCTCCAGCTGGGGAACGTGTTCGTGCTGAAGCGCGAGTGGACCATCGCCAGCGCCGACTCCAGTGCCGGGTCGGTCAGGTCCGGATAGTAGACGGCCAGCTGGTCCGAGTTGAGCATGCCCTTGTAGATGATCGTCTTGTGGGACAGACTCAGGACGTAGAACATCTTTCGCTGGCGCAGGCCGGACCCGCGCACCGCATTCTCGACGCGCTTGCGGATGACGTACAGCTTGCGCTCGAACGCGGCCGCGGCCCCCTCACCCCCCCGGCCCCCCCCTCCCCCGAGGGGGGCCGGGGGGGGTGAGGGGGACGCGACCGATGAAGATCTGCCGCACGACCGGCTCGACGGCGCGGGCGGTCAGCCCGAGCGGGGCGTTGTCGGTAGGCACGTCGCGCCAGCCGAGGACGAATTGCCCCTCCTCGCGCACCACCCGCTCGAACAGACCCTCGCACGCGGCCCGGTCGTCGCGGTCCTGCGGCAGGAACACCAGGCCAGCCGCATACTCGCCGGGGGCCGGGAGCTTGACCCCGAGGCGGTCGGCGGCCTGGGCGAGGAAACGGTGCGGCATCTGGAGGAGGATGCCGGCGCCATCCCCGGTGTTCTTCTCGCACCCGCACGCGCCGCGGTGCTCCAGGTTGAGGAGGATCTGGATGCCCTTGGCAACCAGGTCGTGCGACCGGCGCCCCTGGATATCGACCACGAACCCGACTCCGCAGGCATCGTGTTCGTACTGCGGGTCGTACAGGCCCTGCTTGTCCGGAATACCGATCGGGGTCATCGCTGCGTGTCCTTCCTCGGGGAGCCAGTGGTTCGGTGCGGCGGCCGGGCGCGGCGCGGGTGGGGCGAGGGGGCGCCGTCGCGGGGCGCATGCACGGCGGCCCCGTTAGCGGTCGCGGCCGCCCCCACCGGGGCGGCCGCTGTGCCGTTCGCGGTGGTGCGGGTTGCGGGCGGGTCGTGGCGGACCCTGTGGTTCGCGTCGGTGCGGGATTTGCCAGCCGTCTCGGCTGCGGCCCCTGTCGGCATGGCCCCGGACGACGTGGTGTCGAGCAGTCCCCCCGTGGGGTACTGGCGCAGCAACTCCATGAAGCGGCGAGCACTGGCGCTGAGCTTGTGGTGGCGGCGATGAATAATACCTAATGGCCGCACCAGCCGGCAACCCTGAAGTGGCCGGGCCAGCAGCGTCCCGTCCTCAACCTCGCGCCGGACCGTCGGCTCGGGCAAGAGGGCCACGCCAGCGCCGAGTTCGACGGCTTTTTTGATGTTCTCGATGTTGTCGAATTCGAGGACAACCTCGACCGCCACCCCCTGCTCGCGCAGGAACCGATCCACCTCCCGGCGGATCGTCAGCCCGCGGTCGAAGTGGATGTACGCCTCGCCGCCGAACTGGGCGGGGCGGATGTCGCGGCCCGCTGCCAGCGGATGTACCGGGGAGCAGGTAAGCACCATCTCCTCTTCGCGCCACGGCTGGCTGGCGAGCCTGGGCGAGCGGCGCGGGAACGACACCAACCCCAGGTCGGCGGCCCCGTCGCGCACCTTCTCGTACACCCGGTCCGGGTGCAGGTACTCCAGGTGGACGGCCACGTCCGGGTAGTCGGCCTTGAAGCGCTGGACGTACTGGCTGATGTCCCCCAGTCCGACCGAGTAGATGGCCGCGACGCGAACCGTCCCCGCCAGATGGGCGTTGGCCGTGCGGATGCTCGCCTCCAGTTCGGCGTACTGATCGAGGATCTGCCGGCACCCCTCGTAGTACGTCTGCCCCAGTGGGGTAAGCTGCAGCGGCCGTGTCGAGCGGTCGATCAGCTGCACGCCGAGGCGCTCCTCCAGCTGGGACACGACCTGGCTGGCGGCCGACTGGGTGATCGGCCGGGACTGCGTCTGGGCCGCCTGGGAGAAGCTCCGCAGCCGGGCGACGTCGCAAAACACCTTGAGCGCTTCGATCTGCATGGCCCTAGTGTACCATCGCCTTCTCTAATAGCAAGAGAGTGCTTCATCAACTTCCTTAATAGTAGTACCAGGCCCGCCCGGGGTCCGCAAGGCCAGCATCGGCGCCGTCATCTGCCCAGTTCCGTGGAATCTCCTTGCCGCACGCGGAACCGGACGGGTACGATACTTCTTATTCTGCCATTGCGCCTGCCCGATACCGTCTTGCGCACCGACACGGGATCTGGTTTCCAGCCGGAGGGGGGTAAGTCCATGACTCGAGCGCCGTGGTCTGCGGCCGCCCTGGCCGTTGCGTCCGTTCTCCTCGCCGTCCCCTCCGCCCTCGGGCGGCCGGCCCACAAGCGGGCCCTGGGCGACTACCTCGGCCCGCGTCTGTCGAAGCGGGTCAACGACTGCCGCACCTGTCACCTGCCCGACCCGCCCGGCGCGAAGGCGGAGGACGAGAAGCTGCACAACTCTTTCGGCGCGCGCCTCGGGGCGGTCCGCTCGGAACTGCGCAGGGCCGGCAAGAGCGCCGACCTCGCCGACCGCCTCGAAGCCGTCGCCGGTGAGGACAGCGACGGCGACGGCACCCCGAACCTCGTCGAGTTGCTCCTCGGGCGCAACCCCGGCGACGCCGCCGACCGCCCGACGGCCGATCAACTCGCCAGGGGGAAGGAACTCCTCGCCGCCTTCCGCCGCGAACAGGGCGGCTACCCGTGGCGCCCGTTCGCAGCCGTCCAGCGCCCGGCTGTGCCAAAGGTCAAGAACGCCAGCTGGGTGCGCAACCCGATTGACGCCTTCCTCGCCGCCGAGCACGAGCGACTCGGCCTGAAGCCGCGCCCCGAGGCGCCGCCAGCGGCCCTGCTGCGCCGCGTCTACCTCGACCTGATCGGCCTGCCGCCGACGCGGGCCGAGTTGCACGCCTTCCGCGCGGACGCCTCGCCGCGCGCCTACGAGAAGGTGGTCGATCGGCTGCTGAGTGATCCCCGGTACGGCGAGCGCTGGGGGCGGCACTGGATGGACGTCTGGCGCTACAGTGACTGGGCCGGCTACGGGGCACAGGTGCGTGACAGCCAGCCGCACATCTGGCGCTGGCGCGACTGGATCATCGAGTCGCTAAACGCCGACAAGGGCTACGACCGCATGATCCTGGAGATGCTCGCGGGCGACGAACTCGCTCCCGAGGACACGGACGCCCTGCGTGCCACCGGCTACCTGGTGCGCAACTTCAAACTGCTCAGTCGCGAGAAGTGGATGCAGGACGTGGTCGAGCACACCTTCATGGCGTTCCAGGGCGTGACGATCGGCTGCGCCCGCTGCCACGATCACATGTTCGACCCGATCCTGCAGACCGATTACTACCAGCTCCGGGCCATCTTCGAGCCGCACAAGATCCGCACCGACCGGCTGCCCGACGAGCCAGACACGAAGAAGGTCGGCCTCGCGCGGGCCTACGACGCCGACCTGAACGCGCCGACGCTGTTCTTCCTCCGCGGCGACGACCGCACCCCCGACAGGAACCGCAAGATCGTCCCCGGCGTGCCGGAGGCGCTGGGCGGCGCGTTCCGGGTCGAGCCGGTCAAGTTGCCGCTGGCCGCCTCCGCCCCCGGCCGGCGTCCGTTCGTGCTGCGGGAGTTGATCGCGATCGCGGAGAAGAACCTCGACTTCCACGATCTGGATATCTCGGAGGCGGAGCAAAATGTCCGGCTTGGGCAGTTGGTGTTCCAGCCGACGAACGGTCCGCTCGCGGCGGCTGCACGGCTGGGGATGCAAGCGCGGCTGGAGGCCCACCGGCGAGGGGCGATCATGGCGCGCGAGGTGGGGGTGGAGGCGGTTCGGCTGGCTCGGCTCCGGGCCGACGTCGAGCGCCTGGAGGACACTGGCAGAGCCGACACCCCGGAGTGGCGCAAGGTAGCCACGGCATTGACGGCCGCCGAACGCCGCTTCGCCTATCTCAAGCGACGCAACGACCTGTTCGCGCTCGAACACGATCCGGACCCCACCGCCCCGAAGACGAAGGTTCCGCTGTCGCAGCGCCTCGCTGACGCACGCAGGGCGTTCGCGAAGGCCGCGGCGGACCTGAAACTGCCGCCCTCGACTGCGTTCAGCAAGCGGCAGGTGGCGACCTACCCCGCGACGAGCACGGGTCGGCGCCTCGCCCTCGCCCGCTGGTTGGCCAGCAAGGAGAACCCGCTAACCGCGCGGGTGGCGGTCAACCACATCTGGCTGCGCCACTTCGGCCAGGCGCTGGTGCCAACCGTCTTCGACTTTGGGCGCAACGGCCAGCCGCCGTCGCACCCGGCGCTGCTCGACTGGCTGGCGAGCGAGTTCATGGCGCGCGGCTGGAGCATGAAACAGCTGCACCGGCTCATCGTCACCAGCAGCGCGTATCGCCTGGGCTCGACGCCCGACCCGGGGGATCTCACGCTCGATCGCGACAACAAGTATCTGTGGCGGATGGTGCCGCGGCGTGTCGAGGCGGAGGTGGTGCGCGACATGGTGTTTTACGTCGCCGGGCGGCTCGATGCGGCGATGGGCGGGCCGGACCTCGCGCACGCTCAGGGGCTGACGGTCCCGCGGCGCAGCCTCTACTTCCAGCACGCGGCCGAGAAGCAGATGGAGTTCCTGCAACTGTTCGACGCCGCGTCGGTGAGCGAGTGCTACGAGCGCAAGCACAGCATCGTGCCACAGCAGGCGCTGGCGCTGGCGACCAGCGAGCTGGCCCGCACGCACGGCCGAATCCTGGCGCGCGACCTGGCGCACCAGGCCGGCGCCGACCCGGCGGCGGTGGTCACCGCAGCCTTCGAGCAGGTACTGTCCCGTCCGCCGACCGCCGCGGAGTTGACGGAGTGCGCGACGTTCCTGCGCCAGCGGACCGACCAGTACCGGCAGACGAAGTTGCCTGCGGCCGGCAACAACCCCGACGGACGGGCGCCCTCGAGTGATCCGGCGATCCGGGCGCGAGAGAGCCTGGTCCACGTGTTGCTGAATCATCACGAGTTCGTGACGATTCGGTAGGGAGGAGGCGGGCATGGTCTCGGCGACAACGTCTCAGCGCACGACGTTCGAGGAGTTCTGCGAACTGGTGAAGGAGGGACAGAAGGGGGATCTCATCGACGGAGTGATCTACATGGCCTCGCCCGAGAACACCGACGCGAACAGCCTCTTCATGTGGCTGGGTGGGCTCATGTATGACTTTGC
This sequence comes from Gemmataceae bacterium, assembly GCA_020847555.1. The sequence continues at coordinate 4,924 of JADLBT010000550.1, read as the reverse complement.
CGAGGTCAAAAAGCTGGGAGCCGTGTTTGGATCGCGTGTGGCGTTTCGCCTGGATGACGCGAATGGGCCGGAACCGGACATCGCCTTCGTGCGGGGGGACCGCGTTCACCTGATCAAGCGGGGCCGCGTCGAGGATCCTCCCGATCTGGCCGTGGAGATCGTATCCCCCGACAGTGTCGAGCGCGACTACGAGCAGAAGTTCGCCCAGTACCAGAAGGCGGGCGTCCATGAATACTGGATCGTGGACGAACTGGAGCAGAAGATGAGCCTGTACCGGCTTGACAGGAAAGGGAAGTACCGTGCGGTCCGCCCGAAGGGTGGCGCGCTGCGCAGTCAGGTGCTGACCGACTTCTGGCTCCGGTCCGCTTGGTTGTGGCAGGAGCCGCGGCCGACCAAGTACGATATTCTCAAGCAGTTGCTGGGAGAGGCGGGTTAGCGTTTGTCCATCAACCCGTCCGAGGCTCCTTGTCGAGGAGGGATCATGACTGCGTCTGTTGAACACCACGGTTGCCGCGGCGTGACGCGGCGCTCGTTCCTGCTCGATACTGGCATGGGCTTCACCGGCCTGGCCCTCGGCGCCATGCTGTTCCGCGACGGGCGTCTCCGCGCCGACGGCGACCCCGCTGCCCCGGACGGTCGCCCGCACTTCGAGCCGAAGGCGAAGAGCGTCATCTGGATCTTCCTCTGCGGCGGGGTCAGCCACGTGGAGAGCTTCGACCCCAAGCCGGAGCTGAACCGCTACGCCGGCAAGACGATCGACGCCACGCCCTATCGCGACGTCCTCAACCCGGAGCGACTGCGCGACGTGATCGCCGGCAACCCGTCGCACGGCGGGCGGCGCCTGCTGATGGGTCTCAACACGGGCCACCGCCGCCACGGGCAGAGCGGCCTCGCCGTCGCGGACTGGTGGCGGCACGTCGGCGCGTGCGCCGACGATCTGGCGGTGGTGCGTTCGCTGTGGACGGTCCACAACGACCACGGCGCCCAGCTTACCTGGCACACCGGCCGCCACCCGCGTGAAGGCCCGTTCCCGACCATCGGCTCGTGGGTGTCCTACGGCCTGGGCACGCTCAACCGCAACCTGCCGGAGTACGTCGTCCTCGGCACGCCGACCGGCGACTGCTGCGGCGGGTCGTGGACGCACGGCGCCTCGTACCTCGGCCCGGAGTACGCGGGCGTGCGTCTCAACGTTGGTGGGCGCGAACCGCTGCCGTTCGTCACGCCCGCGGGCGGCGTCGCGCGCGCCGAACAGGAGGCGGAGTTCAGCCTGCTCGGCCGCCTCAACCGCCTCTCGGGTATCGACTACCCCGACGATCCGGGCCTGCGCGCCCGCATCCACGCCTACGAGACGGCGTTCGGCATGCAGACCGCCGTGCCCGAGACGCTGCAGCTGGAGCGCGAGACGCCGGCCACGCAGCGGTTGTACGGTATCGATCAGAACGGCACGCGCCCGTTCGGACAGCTGTGCCTGGCGGCGCGGCGGATGGTGGAGCGCGGCGTGCGCTTCGTGCAGATCTTCCACGGCGGGGGCGGCGGCGGCGCGTGGGACGCCCACTCGGGCATCCGCGCCAACCACGGCAACCTGTCGGCGCAGGTCGATAAGCCGATCGCCGGTTTGCTGAAGGATCTGAAGCAGCGCGGTCTGTTACGCGATACGCTCGTGGTCTGGGGCACCGAGTTCGGCCGCACCCCCGGCGCCCAGGGCGACGGCCGCGACCATCACCCGTTCGGGTTCTGCGCGTGGCTTGCCGGCGGCGGGATCAAGGGCGGCGTCGTCCACGGCGCGACCGACGAAATCGGCTTCCACGCGGTCGAGAACCGGCACTACGTCACCGACATCCACGCGACGGTGATGCACCAACTGGGGCTCGACTCGCGCCGCCTGGAGATACCGGGCCGGCGCCGCCTCGACATCGATCACGGCACGCCGATCCGCGCGATCATTGCATAGAAACGACCCACAGAGACACAGAGAACACAGAGGGAAAACACCCAGAGAAATGAAGAATGAAAAAGGGCAGGCAGGCGCGCCAGGCTGCCTTATCATGCATTCTGCACTGGGTTTTCTCTCGGTGGGTCTTGTCGCTGTGTCTCTGTGGTTCGTTCAAGGAGACAAACATGACCAGCCGCGCTGCAACCGAGTACCGTTACGAGAAACTAACCTGGCCCGAGATCAACGACGCCGTCGAACTCGGCAAGGTGTGCATCGTGCCCTGTGGGGCCGTCGAACAGCACGGGCCACATCTGCCGCTCGATGTCGATCTCATCTGTCCCACCGAGATCGCCCGCGGCGTCGGCCGCCAGGTGCCCGACAAGCTCCTCGTCCTGCCGACTGTCTGCTACGGCTACACCGGCCACGTCATGGACTTCCCCGGGACCATCAACAACGACTTCGAGCACTTCATGCATCACGTGCTCGACATCACCAAATCGCTCGCCTACCACGGCTTCAAGAAGATCGTCCTCCTCAACGGCCACGGCTCCAACTGGCCCAACCTTGACCTCGTCGGCCGCCGCACCAACCTCGAAACCGACGCCGAGTGCGTCCCGGTCTGCTGGTGGCGGCTGCTCACCGTTGACAAGGAGTTCCTGCCGCGCTGGCGTGAGAGCAAGTTCCCCGGCGGCTGCGCCCACGCCTGCGAGCTGGAGACGTCGCTCTACCTCTACCTCGACGGCGACAACGTGCGCACGGACCAGATCAAGAATGGCGTGATCAGTTTCAACGAGGAGGAGAGCCCCTTCTGCTGGGTGGATCTGTTCGGCGCCGGCCCGGCGACGGGGATCTCGTGGACGAGCAGCTATTCCAAGTCGGGCGTCCTGGGCGAGGCGGAACTGGCCACCGCCGAGAAGGGTAAACGCGCCTACGAGGAGGCGGTCAAACAGTTGGCCCGGTTCGTCACCTGGTTCAAGGACCGGCCGAAGGATCGTCGCCGCGACCGGCACCGTACCCCGCCGACCATGCCCATCCCGTGGGGCCAGCGGCCGTTCGCCCCGGAGCCGTCCACCGCGGACAACGGCGCGAAGGGGGCGAACGGAACGAAGAAGCACAAGGCGAAGAAGCGACTGAAGAAGTAATGCCCTCCCTGCAGGTCGAATCGGCCCACCCGGGCGAACTCGCACCGGCCTTGCGACTGGTTCTCCGCCGCTTCGACGCGGAGAACGTCGAGGGTCGGGTACGCCGCGCCCTCGCGCTCGTTGCCGACGGCGAACTACCGGCCGACGGCATCCTCGTCGTGCGCGGCGGGAACGTCGTCGCCGGCGCGATCGTGTGCATTCCACTCCCTGGGAGCAGCGGGCTGGTCTGGGCGCCGCAGGCCGCCGACTGGACAGAGCCCGGCCCCATCGAGGACGCGCTCGTTCGCGCCGGCCTGATCTGGCTCCGCCAGCGCGGTGCGAAGCTGGCGCAGGCGTTCCTCTATCCCGACGAGGCCCCGCTCGGGGAACCGCTGCTGCGCAACGGCTTTCACCGGGTGACGCGCCTCCTCTATCTGCGCCGTCCGGCGGACGACACGAGCCCCGCCGACACCCGGACCAAACTCACCTGCCAGACCTACCGCGAAGCCGATTCGGCCCTCTTCAGGCGCACCCTGCTGCGGTCGTACGAACAGACGCTCGACTGCCCCGAGTTGAACGGCGTCCGCACCGTCGAGGAGATCGTCGAGGGGCACAAGGCGCAGGGGGCGTTCGACCCGGACCGCTGGTGCGTCGCGCTGCTGGACGGACGTCCGGTGGGGGTGCTGATCGTCAACCCGATGCCGGAACTCGACGGGTGGGATCTCGCTTACCTCGGAGTCGTGCCGGAAGCGCGTGGCTGCGGCATCGGCCTGGCGCTAACGACGCGGGTTCTGGCGGAGGCGCGTGCCGCGGGAACGTCGCAGCTGATGCTCGCGGTGGACGCGCGGACTCTGCCGGCGCGGCACCTGTACGCTCGTCTGGGCTTCGAGTTCTACGACGAGCGCGACGTGTACCTGGCGTTCTACCCGCGCGAGCGGTAGCGGCGGTGGCGGCGCCCGACGCCATCACTTCCCGCAAACGATGGGAAAGAGTGTTGTGGCCCGGCACCGGGCGGTTTAGATTACCATTCTCCGAGGCAGACATCCCGGACGGGCTTCCCACCTGACCGGGACATTCTTCTCTCTTGCCACCAGGCCGAAGCAGTGGACAGTGGTCAGTGAACAGTGGCCAGTGAGCCGTAAAGCGAATCCAGTTCTGTCTTCACTGACCACCGATGACTGTCCAACGAGCGGGGCGACTGCGCGCCGAGGGGGTGCCCTTGACGACCAGTGAGCGCGAAGTCGTGGCGGCGCTGGAGGCCGAAATCTCTCGGCGCATCGGGGAGCCACGCTACAACCTCTGGTTTGTGAACAAGACGAAGTTCGGCTGGGAAGGCGATCGCCTGGTGGTTCGGGTGCCGAACCCGTTCCACCAGCAGTGGCTGCAGACGACGTTCGCGGACGACGTTTGCGCCGCGGCCCGCGAGGTGATCGGCCGGCCGGTGCAGGTCCGCTTCGCCATCGACGCGGAGCCGCCTGCGGCCGCGTGCCGCGACGACGCCGCACCATCTGCGGCGGCGGAACCGCCCCGGGGACGTGAGCCTCTCGCGCCGCCGGGGTCTGCCGGCGGTCCGCCCGCGGGACAGCCGGTGCCGGCGCCCGAGGCCACGCCGCAGCAGTCGGCGGCGCGGCTGTCGAAGACCCGCGCACGCCGCTGGCATCAGCTGCGCGATTTCACGGTCGGCAGCTGCAACCGCGTCGCCTATGCGTCGGCCCTGAGCGTGATCGAGGAACCCGGCCAGGCCGCCAACCCGCTCGTGCTGCACGGCCCGGTCGGGACCGGCAAGACGCACCTGCTGGAAGGCGTCTACGCCGGGCTGCGCAAGGCCCATGCTGACTGGCGCGTGGTGTTCGTCACCGCGGAGGACTTC
>JADLBT010000549.1 GCA_020847555.1 Gemmataceae bacterium | reverse complement strand
CCTCGCACTCGACGGCGGCGTCGCGGCTGGCCTGCTTGCCGCTCTCGTCCTCGTTTACCTCGTCGATGGTCGCGGCGTCCCGCTCCCGGATGGGGGGCCGAAGGCGGATTTCAAAATTCTCTCCAGCGACGGCCCGAAGGCCGAGGCCAAACCGCTCCGCCTGGGCGTCTCGCCCAGGCGCTTCGACGACATGGGCAAACTGCTCAAAGAACTGGGCAAGGGCTTTGAATTTACCGAGGTCACCGAGGCCGACCTCCGCAGGCCAGAGGAGCTGAAGAAGTTCGATGTCCTGTTCCTGACCTGCGCCCCGACTCCAGATGCGTCCGACATCCCCCGCAACCAGGCGCTGCGCCAGTTCGTCGAGCGCGGGGGAACCCTGTATGCCTCCGATCTGCGCTTCGACGCGCTGCGCGGTCCAGGCGCGTTCCCCGAGTACATCGACCAGGCGGCCATCAAGCCCGGCAAGGCAGGCCAGACCGTGAGCGCTCAGATCACCGAACCCGGACTGAAAGAGGTGATGGGAGCCGAGGTCAAATTGACGTTCGACAAGCCGGGCTGGCGGCCGGCTGCCTTCCTGCAAGACAAGGTAACTGTATACATGCGCGGCTCGTATCAGGCCGATTTCGCCTTCGTGGATAACGCCCCACTGCTTGTGAAGTTCACCCACGGCAAGGGGACGGTTATCTTTACGTCGTTCCATAATGAGGAACAGCAACACGAGGTGGCGACGAAGTTACTCCGCTATCTCGTCTTCCGGGCGGTCACCGCCCGCGCCGAGGCGGAGCTGGCCAGCAAGATTATGCAGAGCGGGTTCGAGCCGACGCGGTCCAGCCTCGTCAGTGCGTCGAAGGACAACCCGGAGGTGCAGAAAACGTACCGCAGCACCAAGGCGGGCCGGCTCCTGTTTGGGCTCGCGTTCAACGCCGAGCCGGGGATGACGATGAAGCTGCGCGTCGTCGGCCCGGACGGGAAGGTGGCCGAGCACTCGGCAGCGTCGTCGTTCACGATCGAGATCCCGAACGCCCCGGTCGGGGAGTGGCAGTACACCGTCACCGCCCACAACTTGCCCAACCCGAACTTCCCGTTCTCGATCACGGTCGCAGAGCCCAAGTAGCCCAAGTAGCGTCGGCCCCCCTCTCCGGCTGCTCTTGACCGGCTCTGGCGACCCGGTACTATGCGCCCCTTTCCATCAAGACCTGGCTGTCTTTCGGAGAGGGGGCCTTCGTGTCGCATCGCTCTCGGACCGCCCTGGTGGCCTGCGCCGTCGCGTTTGCGGGACTCGGCGGCTGCCTGACCCTGCCCGCCCGGTTCGCCTCCGACCCGGTGGCGCGCGACCAGTACCAGCTGCAAGGAGAGTGGCGCCTGGCCGAGGCGACCTGCGGCGGTCAGACCACGCGGGCGAGCGACGCCAGCGAGGTGCGGCTCGTCGTCAGCGGGCAGCAGGTCGCGCTGATCGCGGTGGACCGGAAAGCGCGGGAGGCGCGGATCCTCTCCGAGGGGACGTTCGCGCTTGTGCCCGGCGGGCCGCCCCGAGCCATCAACATGGTGCTCCGCGAGCAGGGCAAGACGCGCACGCGGCCCGGCATCTACGCGCTGGAGGGCGGGCGATTGCAGTTGTGCCTCGCCATCCCGGTAGAGGGGAGCGACGACGCGCCCGAGCGCCCGACGTCGTTCACTGCCGGGCCGGGGCAATTCCAGATCGTGCAAACGTTCGTGCGCGGCCGGAGCTAGGGTTCGATGCAGTGGATTTATTTACCAGCCGCGAGCGGGGCGACTGCTCACTCGCGCTCGCGGCTGGTAACGCTTTCGGCTGGGGACTTCTACCCCCGCAGCGCCGCCGTCAGCATGTGCTCAATCCCCGCGAAGTGTGCCCGGTAATCCTCGTGGCAGCGCCCGATCACCTCCATCGCTTCCGGCGCGTCGTACACCTCGGCGATCTCGCACCGGCGCGCGGCCGTCCCGGGCGCGTCCTTGTACGTCAGGAAGTAGTGCTGCAACCGCTCCACCAGTGACGGCGGGCTCTCGCGGATGTCCCGCCAGGCGCCGTAGACGGCATCCCCGTCCAGCACCGCGATGATCTTGTCGTCGGCCTCGGCCCCGTCCAGCATGCGGAACCCGCCGATCGGCCGGGCCTGCAGCAGGATGTCGCCGTGGGTGATCGCCTTCTCCGTCAGCACGCACACGTCGAGCGGATCCTGGTCGCCGACGACGCCGGTCCGGCCGGTCCGCTCGGCGGTCCGGGCCGCCAGCCGGTCGCCGCAGAACGTCTGCGGGATGAGACCGTACAGGGTCGGGCAGATGTTGGAGTAGCGCTGCGGCCGGTCCACCTTCAGGTGTCCGGTCGCCTTGTCCAGTTCGTACTTGACGGTGTCGGTCGGGACGATCTCGATATAGACCGTCACGACCTCCGGCGCCTCAGGGCCGATCGGGACGCCATGCCACGGGTGGGACCGGAACAGCAGGCCGAGCAGCGTCCAGAGCGGTTCACTTCCCCGGTCGGACATGGCATCTCCCTGGTAGTGGTTCCTTGCACCGGATGAGTTGACCAGCCGCGAGCGCGCGGCCCTGGTCGTTCCTGTCCTGTAAGGACGACCGGACCAACCGCCTGTCCGAGCCCGCAGCGTCAGCGCGGGACAAGGTCTTGTCCCTCGCGCTGACGCTGCGGGCTCGGACGGAATGGTTGCTGCGGCGTGTGGTCCGGTAGTCCTATGAGCGCCTACCCGACTATCCCCCCTTGTCCTGGCACGAGCAGCGCCTTCCCCGGGATCAGGGCCGGATCGTGTTGAGCACGTTGCCGATGCCGACCCGCGTCGGGATGTTCTGCGGCGTGGTCACATCGACGACGCCATTG
>JADLBT010000548.1 GCA_020847555.1 Gemmataceae bacterium | reverse complement strand
GAAGCACGGCTTCGGCAAGCCGGTCAGCCGGTGACCGCGAGCGCTGCCCGGACAGACCGTGCAGCGCTTGGCGCCGTCGTGGTGCTGGTGGCGCTGTTCGCACTCTTCTTCCTGCTGCCGTTCGCGGGCCTCGTCCAGCGCGCTATGGAGGACGGCCAGACGTGGGAAGTCCTGAAATCGGCCCAGGCGCGCGACGCCCTCTGGCTCTCCCTCTGGACGTCGACTGTGACCCTCGTGCTGGCGGTGACGTTGGGCACACCTGTCGCCTACCTGCTGGCACGCGCGCGCTTCCCCGGCCGGGCGGTCGTCGATGGGCTGGTGGACCTGCCGATCGTGCTGCCGCCGACGGTCGCGGGCGTGGCGCTTCTGACGGCGTTCGGACGGCGCGGGCTGCTCGGCGAGCCGCTGGAGGCGTGGACCGGATTCACCTTCGGGTTCAGCACCGTGGCGGTGATCATGGCCCAGTTGCTGGTGAGCGCGCCCTTCTACGTGCGTGCGGCGCGGGCGAGCTTCGCAAGCATGGACCCGCAGGCCGAGCGGGTGGCGTACACGCTCGGCGCCTCACGCGTGCGGACGTTCGCGCGCATCGTCCTGCCGCAGGCGTGGCCGGCGCTGGCGGCGGGCATGGTGCTCTGCTGGTCGCGCTCCATGGGCGAGCTGGGCGCCACGCTCATCTTCGCCGGCAACCTCCAGGGCACGACGCAGACGATGCCGCTCGCGATCGTCAGCGCGTTCGAAGGGAGCACGCTGGGCCTCCCCGGCGCGGTCGCGCTCTCGCTCGTGCTGCTGGTGGCCGCGCTCGCCGTGCTCACAGCATTCCGGCTGGCGGCGCACCAGGGCCTGGAGCAATGACCCTCGAATTCGAAGCCGAGCGGAAGCTGGGCAGCTTCAGCTACGAAGCCAGCCTGGAAGCGGCGGACGAGATCGTCGTGCTCTTCGGACATTCGGGGGCGGGCAAGAGCCTCACCCTGCAGTTCATTGCCGGACTCCTGCGCCCGGACCGTGGGCGAGTCGCGGTCGACGGCGTGACCGTCTTCGACTCTGCGGCGAAGGTCGACCTCCCGCCGCAGCAGCGGCGTGTCGGCTACGTCGTCCAGGAACTCGCGCTGTTCGAGCACATGACCGTCGCCGAAAACGTCGCCTTCGGGATGCCGCGGGGGCGGGACAGGACGGCGGGCGTGGAGCGGCTGCTCTCGCTGCTGGACCTCGAAGGGTACGGGGGGCGGCGGCCGCGGACTCTCTCGGGCGGCCAGCGGCAACGGGTGGCGCTGGCGCGCGCACTCGCCCGCGAAGCGCCCCTGCGGCTCCTCGACGAGCCGTTCAGCGCCCTCGACGACACCCTGCGCGCGGGCATGCGGCGGGAGCTCCTGCGGCTGCGGTCGCAACTGGGCCTTTCGATCCTGTTCGTCACCCACGACCTGCGCGAGGCGCACTTCCTCGCCGACCGCATCGCCGTCTTCGACGCCGGGCGGCTGCTCCAGCTCGGGCTGCGGGACGAAGTCTTCCGCAGGCCGGTCTCGCGGCGGGTGGCGGAACTGACGGGCGTGGCGAACATCTGGCCTGGCGTCGTCGTTACGACGGGGCCGGACGCGGTCTGTGTGCGCGTCGAAGGGGCCGAGTTGCGCGCCGCGCGGACGCCGGGGACGCCGTCCGCCGCCGGGGACCAGGTGTACGCGCTCGTGCGGGCGGAGCGGGTGAACCTGCGGCGGGACGTGCAACCGCGCGAGGGCCGGAACCAGTTCCCCGCCACGATCGTGGCCGAGTTCGCCTACGGCTCAGCACACGTCCTCCACCTCGAACCGGTGGCGCCGGGGCCAGGGCTCGAAGTCGAGATCGCGGCGCGGCCGTACGAGGTGCTCGGCATCGCCGGGCGGAAGCACTTCCAGGCCGAGATTGACCCGCTGGACATCCACCTCGTGCCCCGCGCCTGATTCGATACGCAACCGCACAGGTCTGACACGAGCATGACGCATGGCTGCAACTCGCTGCGCACATACTCCGAAGGCAGGAGCCGCAAGGGGACCGAAGGCGGCAAAGGACAGTGGGATGGGCGAGCGCCACTACCCGGGCCTCGAAATCGACGAGGACATGGTCTTCCAGCGGCGCGCCTGGCGGCTGCAGCGGGTGGCGTGGGCGCTGGGCGGGCTGGTGCTCATCGCGGGCCTGCTGGGGCTCCTTGGCAATGGGCCGCTGGCGGGTGCAACCGCGCGGAGCGGCGAATTCGAGGCGCGGTACGACCGCTTCCTCCGCCTCGAAGCGCCCTCCACCCTCCAGTTCGACATGCCGGCGCCCGAGGGCGAGGGGGAGGTCCGGCTGCGGCTCTCGGGCGGCTGGGTCGAGAAGTCGCAGGTCACCGGCGTGACGCCGGAGCCGGCCAGTGCCGCCGGGGGCGAGCAATCGCTCGTCTACACGTTCACTGCCGAAGAGGGGCAGCAGAGCGTCGCCATCCAGATCCACTTCGAGCCGTCCCGGTTCGGGCGGGTCAAGGGCGTGGCCGAGACAGGCGGCGAGCGCGTGACATTCACCCAGTGGGTATACCCGTAGCTCGCCGTTGAGGGGGTAGGAGGGCATGGACGCCATCATCCGCGGCGCGATCATCTACCTGGGCCTGCTGGTCATCTTCCGGCTGCT
>JADLBT010000547.1 GCA_020847555.1 Gemmataceae bacterium | reverse complement strand
GATCGATCTCGTCGCGAACCTGGTCGAGAAGTCGCTGGTCGTGGTCGACCCCGGCGGCGAGCGCTACCACTTCCTCGAGACCATCCGTGAATACGAGGCCGAGCGGCTCGGCGCCGACACCGAGGGCGAGCGGGCCGCCGCGGTCGAGCTGGCGCTCGAAGCGCTGTACCTGGCCAAGAAGATCGACAAGAACGTCGAAGACGGCGAAACGGTCTATGGGTAGACGCGACTCCCGCTACTCCGCCTACACCGGCGGCCCCGATCCGCTGGCGCCGCCGGTGGATCTGCGCGAGGCGCTCGAACAGATCGGCCAGGACGTCATGGCCGGCTCCTCGCCGCGCCGGGCGCTGTCCGAACTGCTGCGTCGCGGCAACAAGAACATGCGCGGGACCGATCGGCTGGCCGCGGAGGTCAACCGGCGCCGCCGGGAGTTGTTGAGCCGCAACAACCTTGACGGCACCCTCCAGGAGATCAAGAAGCTGCTCGACGAAGCCGTGCTCGCCGAGCGCAAGGAACTGGCCCGCGCCCTGGACGACGACGCCCGGTTCGCCGAGATGCAGATCGAGTCGCTGTCGGAGTCGCCGGCCAAGGCCGTGCAGGAACTCGCCGACTATGACTGGCGCAGTCCGGAGGCGCGGCAGCGCTACGAACAGATCAAGGACCTGATGGGCCGGGAGATGCTGGATCAGCGTTTCGCCGGGATGAAGCAGGCACTGGAGAACGCCACCGACGAGGATCGCCAGGCCGTCAACGAGATGCTCGACGACCTCAACGCGTTGCTCGACAAGCACGCCCGCGGCGAGGACACCCAGCAGGATTTCGATCAGTTCATGGCCAAGCACGGCCAGTACTTCCCGGAGAACCCGCGCAACGTCGAGGAACTGCTGGACTCGCTGGCCCAGCGCGCCGCGGCCGCGCAGCGGTTCCGCAACAGCCTCTCGGCCGAGCAGCGCGCCGAACTCGACGCCCTGGCGCAGCAGGCGTTCGGCTCGCCGCAGTTGATGGAGGCGCTCGGCCGGCTGGACTCGCACCTGCGGGCCGCCCGTCCGGGGGAGGACTGGGACGGCTCCTCGGAGTTCTCCGGCGACAACCCGCTGGGCATGGGGGAGGGCGCGCAGGCGCTGGCCGACATCGCCGAACTCGAGGCGCTCGCCGAACAGCTGTCGCAGAGCTACCCCGGGGCGTCGATGGACGACGTCGACCTCGACGCGCTGGCCCGCCAACTCGGCGACCAGGCGGCCGTCGACGCGCGCACCCTGGCCGAACTGGAACGCGCGCTGATGAACCAGGGTTTCCTGGACCGCGGCTCGGACGGCAAATGGCGGCTCTCGCCGAAGGCCATGCGGCAGCTGGGCAAGGCCGCGCTTCGCGATGTCGCGCAACAACTTTCGGGCCGGCACGGCGAACGGGAGACCCGCCGGGCCGGGGCGGCCGGTGAGCTCACCGGGGCGACCCGGCCGTGGGCGTTCGGCGACACCGAACCGTGGAATGTGACCCGCACCATCACCAACGCGGTGCTGCGGCAGGCGGGGACTGAGGGTGCAGATGGTCCGATCCGCATCGCCGTCGACGACGTCGAGGTCTCCGAGACCGAGACCCGCACCCAGGCCGTGGTCGCGCTGCTGGTCGACACCTCGTTCTCGATGGTGATGGAGAACCGGTGGCTGCCGATGAAACGCACCGCGCTGGCACTGCACCACCTGGTGAGCACCCGGTTCCGGTCGGACGCACTGCAGATCATCGCGTTCGGCCGCTACGCGCGCACCGTCAGCGCCGCCGAGCTGACCGGTCTGGAGGGGGTATACGAGCAGGGCACCAACCTGCACCACGCGCTGGCGCTGGCCGGCCGGCACCTGCGCCGCCACCCCAACGCCCAGCCGGTCGTGCTGGTGGTCACCGACGGCGAACCCACCGCCCACCTCGAGGACTGGGACGGTCGCGGTTCCTCGGTGTTCTTTGACTACCCGCCGCATCCGCGGACCATCGCCCACACCGTGCGCGGGTTCGACGAGATCGCCCGCCTCGGCGCCCAGGTCACCATCTTCCGACTCGGCGACGACCCGGGACTGGCCCGGTTCATCGACCAGGTCGCCCGCCGGGTCGAGGGCCGGGTGGTGGTCCCCGACCTCGACGGCCGGGGCGCGGCGGTGGTGGGCGACTACCTGCGGTCGCGGCGGCGGCGCTGAAACGCGTCGCGACCGGAATCCCTGTTCACGCACAGCGAATTCCCGACCGCAGCAAACATCGGACGAACACATCCTCCTCAGAAGAACCTGAGAAAATGCTGATGAACTGGCTGGTCAACCCGGCGAAGCGCCCGCTCGCGGGTCCTCGCGCAAAGCGATCACTGCTGGAAATGCGGCAAATCGGGAAACTTAAGTTGATCGGCGGCAAACCGGCCCGTAGTATGACGGAGGCTTATCCAGGACGCCTATCAGCAAAGCGTGACCAGCGCCAAGCCGGCGGGCCGATCTAAAGGAACGATCATGGCGACTCGTACCAAACCCCT
>JADLBT010000546.1 GCA_020847555.1 Gemmataceae bacterium | reverse complement strand
TGCAGAATCCAGTCCTGCGACAGGTGGGCCTCCTCGATGACCTCATCCAGGGAGCCGCCCGTGCGCCACCGGTTGTCGAAGTCGCTCGACAGCGCGTACTCATCGGCGATCCGGTGCGTGATCCAGTCACGCATCAGCCGCCGCGAGCCATTCGTGATGTAGGTCAGGTCGAGCCGCTCGCTCTCCGGCAGGATCGACTGCTGGTAGCTGGCCGACTGCCGGTAGAACAGCTCAGGGCTGACCGCCGCCACGAGCTTGACGTTCAGGCCAAGCTCGTCCAGCTTCGGCAGGATGCGCACCGTGTTGTAGGTGGACATCGTGCCCTGCACCAGGATGGTGCCCATCCTCGGCTGGCCGGGCTTGTAGTCGCGGATGATGTACGCGCCCTTCGCCGCCTCGAAGTGCGACGCCATGCCCAGCGCCTCGCGGTCCGGGATCTGGACTGGCGGGCGGGTCAGGTGCAGCGCGATCACATGGGCATCCGTCGCCATCGCCGCCGCGATGAGCACCGGCACCTCGTTGTGCTCCCAGGGGATCAGGTTGATGGTGTGGCCCTCGGGGAACAACTGGGTGACGCCCGTGGCGAAGATACCGAAGTGCGTCCGCGAGTCTTCAGCCGTCTCGGGGCCGGAGTGGCCCGCGACCCACAGCACCTTGCCGACCTTGATGTCGGAGTCCTGGGCGACCTGGCTGAACAGCCGCATCGCGCCATACTTCAGGTAGCTGAAGGAGGCGTACGTCGAGTTCGCGGCGTAGAACCCGTCGAACTCGTCGTATGGGTTCTCGGAGAGGTTCACGCAGGCGATGCCCGCCGACATGCCCGAGTTCGTGAACTCGGTGATCTCCTGCGGCAGCAGCGCGCCCTCGTGGTTCTTGTGGCGGTCGTAGCGGCCCCAGCCATTCTCGCCGCCGGAGCCTGCCGCGAAGCCGGCAATGTTCGTGGATTCGGCAAGGTCAGCGGACATCGCCAGGAACAGCGGCCGGCCGTACTCCTTGCGCCCAAATGAGTTGACCCAGGCGCCCCACTTTGCCAGCCCGGCGCGGTTCGGTGCGCTGGTACCCGGCTTCACGAACATGTCGGCCGGGTAATTCTTGTAGTCCCAGAGCCGGCTGTCCTTCCACGGGTTCTTCGAGGTGTCGATGCGGAAGCCCTCGATCTCCTGCGGCACCGACTCGCCAAGCTCCACCAGCCGGTCCGACAGGTAGTCCACCAGGGCGTCGTCGGCGGTGATGACGTCGGCAATCGCCTTCAGGTTGGCCTCGAACTGGGCCGTGAACGCCGCCGTATCAGACGGCGGCGGCTCGCCGTGGCCGACCCACTGGACGCCGTACTTCTCGGCGAACTCCTGGCGGCCCTGCCAGTACATGTCGGAGTGCTGCCGGTGCGGCGCACCGTGCGACTTGTAGCCGGTGACGCCGTAGCCGTGGCCCTTGGTGGTCTTGAACCAGACCATGCCCGGCCGCTGGTCCGGGTTCGGCTCGTTGACGGCTGCCAGGATCGCCTCGGCGGCGGACCGCATGTCGTTGCCGTTCTCGGTGCCGTGGACGCGGAAGCCGTACGGCGAGAACCAGTCCACCGGCGTACCCGGCACGACCTCGCTGGCCGCGAACTCGTCGATGCCGTAGTCGTTCCAGTCGATCAGGTAGTAGAGGTTGTCCAGACCCAGGCCGAAGGCGCTGTTCTTCGTCTCGTGGCTGGCGCCGGCCGTCAGACCGCCCTCACCCTCGACGGCAAAGACCTTGACGCCCTTTGCGCCCGCCCGCTTCAGGGCAATGGCCTCGCCGGCGGCTGGCGGGGAGCCGTGGCCGCTCGGGCCGGTGTTGAACTTGAGGAAGAGGGTCTTGCCTTCCATCTCGGCGTGGCCGGCCAGGCCGCCGCGCCGCCGGAAGCCGAGCAGGTCGCGCCACATCAACTGGCGGTGCTTCGCCTCCGGCACGTCGTACTTGGGGTCGCCAGTCCGCTCGAAGCGCGCCCGGAGCGCCGTGTTGTACGCCGCCAGCATGGTGTAGATCAGCGGAATGGTGTGGCCGGCGACCAGGATGAACTTGTCGCCGAAGCGCTTCTCGGGATGCCGGATGTCCCAGCGCATTGCCCCGCTCAACGTGAGGCCCACCATCATGTGGATCTTCGAGCGCGACCCACCGGGATGGCCGCTCTGGCGATAGTTGAGCGTCACGTCGATGAACTGGGCGATGCAGTCGCCAATCTTCTCCCAGTGCTTGATATGTGGGTCGAGATTCTGCAGCTGGGAACTACTGGGCGCTTCGGGACTAGACGTCATTGGCGTTACCCCTTCTGTGGTTCATCCGCCGCGGCGGACGCCGTGCACGGATGGACCCATGCCTCCGGGCCTCCGGCCAGCCGACCTGGATTGTAGACATTCTCATGACGACGTGCAGTCGCATCGCACACGGGCCAGCGCGATTCGACCAATTCTCGTGGCTGGCGTCCGCCCCGGCCCCTGTCAGGCGTCATGCAAGGGGCATGACAGGCGTCATGACAGGTGTCAAGAGCGACCGCGCCGCGCCGGGAAGAATCGGGCCGCTGGGCGTGTTATCGTCGCCGGGCCGGTGCGCCCGCCGCCGCCCTCGACGGTGTGGCCGAGCCTGCACCTACAATGCCCGAAACGATCCTGCTGTTTGGGGTGAGGCGCGTGAGCCTGCGGCTGTACAACACGCTGAGTCGGACCATCGAACCGTTC
>JADLBT010000545.1 GCA_020847555.1 Gemmataceae bacterium | reverse complement strand
GTGGGCTTGCCACAACAACTCCCTTGTCCCTTCCACCGTGAGGACACCCATGCCCGCGACCCCGAAGCGCCCCCCCATCGCAACCCTGATCGAACGGCTCCACACGGCCCACCCGAACCCGCGGTACGAGCTGGACTGGGAGACGCCGCTCCAACTCCTGGTGGCGACGATCCTGGCGGCCCAGTGCCCCGACGAGCGGGTCAACCGGGTCACGCCCGCCCTGTTCGCCAAGTACCCCGACGCCCGGGCGTTTGCCGAGGCCGACCTGTCCGAACTGGAGCAGGACGTCAAGCCGACCGGGTTCTTCCGCAACAAGGCGAAGGCGATCCAGGGCGCCTGCCAGGATCTCGTTGCCCGGTTCGGGGGTGAGGTGCCGCGAACGATGGCGGAGATGCTCACCCTCCCGGGGGTGGCGCGCAAGACGGCGAACGTGGTGCTGACGAACGCCTACCAGATCCCGTCGGGCGTCATCGTGGACAGCCACGTCGCGCGCGTCAGTCTGCGCCTCGGCCTGACGACGCAGGACAGGCCGGAGCGGATCGAGGAGGATCTGATGAAGCTCGTCCCGAAGGACGAGTGGATCGCGTTCGGGCCGGCCGTGGTCCTGCACGGCCGGTACACCTGCAAGGCGAAGGCGCCGCAGTGCGGTGCGTGCCCGCTGGAGGACTTCTGCCCGAAAAAGGGCGTCTGACTCGGCGCCGTTTCGTGCCCCTGGACTCCCCTGAGGATCCCACCCCATGAAAGTTGATCTGCCCGCGAGCTGGAAGAAGGTGCTGTCGGCCGAACTGGCCAGGCCGTACTTCAAGGAGCTGAGCGCGTTCGTGGACGGCGAGCGCGCCGCCCACAAGGTCTTTCCGCCGGAGGACGACGTCTTCAACGCCTTCAAGTACGCCCCCTACGACGAGGTGAAGGCGCTGATCCTCGGCCAGGATCCGTACCACGACGACGGCCAGGCGCACGGCCTCTGCTTCTCCGTTCGGCCCGGAGTGAAGGTGCCGCCGTCGCTGGTGAACATCTTCAAGGAGCTGAAGGACGACGTGGGCTGCAAGATCCCTAACAACGGCTACCTCGTCCCGTGGGCGAAGCAGGGGGTGATGCTGCTGAACGCGGTCCTGACCGTCCGCGCCCACACCCCGACGTCGCACGCCAACCACGGGTGGGAAACGTTCACCGACGCCGTCATCCGCGCTCTGAACGACCGGGAAGAGTCGGTCGTGTTCGTCCTCTGGGGCGCGTACGCCCAGAAGAAGGGGAAGTTCATCGACGCCGCCCGCCACCGCGTCATCCTCGGCGCCCACCCGTCGCCGCTATCGCAGAAGAAGTTCTTCGGCACGAAGCCGTTCTCGCAGGTCAACGCCGCGCTGAAGGAGTTCGGCAAGCAGCCGATCGACTGGCAAATACCCGATCTGTGATGGTGTTGCTTTCATCGGCAGGCTCACCCCGCGCCGCCCGCCACGCCGGGCAAGGTGAGGGTGAAACACGCCCCACCCTCGGGAGCGTTGACGGCAGCGAGCGCCCCGCCGTGGTCCTCGACAATGCGTTTCGACACGCTCAACCCCAGCCCCGTGCCCGTCTCCTTGGCGCTGGCGAACGGGGTGAACAGCCGGGCGGCAATCTCCGGGGCGATGCCGGCTCCGGTGTCCGCGACGTCGATCCGCACCCTTTCCCGCGAGCCGGTCAGCGTCACCGTAAGCCTCCCCCCCGTGGGCATCGCGTCCAGGGCGTTGATGAACAGGTTCACCAGTACCGTCGAGAGCTGGCCGGCATCGACGTCCGCCCGCACCGGACCCGGATCGCCCTCCACCTCGACCGCGACTCCCTGCTGCCGAGCCCGGGCGCGGACGAGTTCGATGGCCGGCCCAACTACCTCGCGCAGGTCGCGGATCCGGCGGTGCAGGACCGGACGGCGCGCGAAGTCCAGCAGTCCCTGCACCGTCTGCTCGACGCGAGCAACCGCGCCGTGGATCACCTGCAGGTCCGGCTCGGTAAGGGGGGTGCGGTGGCGCGGGCGGAGCGCCCCCTCCACGAGGAGCTTGACGGACGTGAGCGGGTTGCGCACCTCGTGGGCGACGCTCGCGGCCAGATGTCCGACCGCCGCCAACTGTTCCGCCCGGAGCAGCTCGCGCTGATGGCGGTGCAGCTCGCGGGCCACCTCCGCCACCCGGCTGACGATGTATTGCAGCTGCCGGTCCAGCTCCTGAATGTCCCCACCCGCGGGGAGGGTCACCGACGCGACCTTGTGGTCGAGCCGCCGGGTGATGTCCTGCACCCGCACGCGGAGCTGGTAGATCGACCGGCTCAACCCGCGCGCGATGCCGAAGCCGCTCAGCAGCCCGCTTAGCGGGGCGACGATGCCCAGCCCGAGCATGGCCAGGCGTACCAGCTGGCTCAGCTGCTCGGACTCGTGCGCCGTCTGCTCCATCTGCTCCTTGTTGACGCGCAGCAACTCCTGGCACGGCTCGACGACGTAGCGCACCGGGTGGCTGTCGTGCAGCGTGTGCAGGTCCGGGTTCGGGCCGAGGCGAGCCAACTCCGCGGGGATCAGCCCCAGCTCGTGCCTGTACCGCTCGTACCCGGCGCGGATGGCCCGGGCATAGGCGTGCTCCTCTGGCGTGTGGGCCGAACGCGCCGTGCGCTCCAGCGACTCCTCGAACGCCTTGCGGATCTTGCGAACCGGGTCGTCCCGGGCGTGGGCCGGATCGACCAGATTGAGGAAACTGTGGAAGCGCAGCTGGCGGACGCGGATCTCCAGCTCGAGGGTAGCCTGCAGGCTGGTCACCTCACGGGACAGCAGCTTGGCCAGGTCGCGCTGCTGGCGGCTGATGTGCCACGCGCTCACCAGACAGGCGACGAACAGCAGCAAGCCGATCAGGACCGCGGGGGCGGACACCTGAATGAGGAGTTTGCGGCTCACGGGCGCACCTCGCGCGGGAGAGGGAAAGAGGCCAGGCCGATCAGGAGGCATTGTACCCGGGCAGGCCGCGGGCGGAGCGCCCATCTCCGGTGCCGGCGGCCCGGGTTGATGCGCGTGGGAGTTTTGCGTGGTCCACGCATCGACTCGCTGATATGCTCAGGAGAGGTAAGCGCGTCGGCGATGTCTCTCCGCCACCCGACCGCCCCTCACCCACCCAGGCACCCGGATGGGAAGACCGTGTCCGGGCCATGCCGCCAAACCGCCCGCTCGCCGGTGCGGCGACTGTACTCGCAGCGGCTCGATTCGCGTTGAAGCGGTCGATCTTTCCAGGGAGTTGTCTCATGCGATTCGCGATGTTCTGCGCGGTGGCGGCGGTCTGTTCCTGTGGAGCCCTCGTCGGCGGCGCCGGCGAGCAGAGCGGGGGGCAGCCGCTCTTCAACGGCAAGGATCTCAATGGGTGGAAGTTCCGCGGCGGCGAGAAGGCCGCGAAGAAGAGCCGGTGGACCGTGGCGGGCAACGTCCAGCTCGACCCGAAGGCGCCCGGCCGACTCACCGCCCTGAAGGACGGCGCGGGCGTCCTGCTCAACGGCGGCGACGGCCGCGGCGTGGACCTGCTCACCGAGGCTCAGCACGGCGATTGCGAGCTGCACGTCGAGTTCATCGTCCCGAAAGGGAGCAACTCCGGGATCTACTTCCAGGGGCAGTACGAGGTGCAGATCCTCGATAGCTTTGGCAAGCAGGACAGGGATCTGAAATTCGGCGACTGCGGCGGCATCTACAACCACGCCCCGCCGCGCACCAACGCGAGCAAGGCGCCCGGCGAGTGGCAGTCGTTCGACGTGGTCTTCCGCGCCCCGCGCTTCGACGCGAAGGGCAAAAAGACGGCCAACGCGAAGTTCCTCAAGGTGATGCACAACGGCACCGTGATTCACGAGAACGTCGAACTCAAGGGGCCCACGACCTCCGCGCTGGGCGGGCCGGAGCGCCTGACCGGGCCGCTCATGCTACAGGGCGACCACGGCCCGGTGGCGTTTCGGAACCTTCGCCTACAGCCGGTGAAGGTGGATTGACGGCCAGCGGGTTGCAGCCCGGCCGCCGAGGTCGTACACCCTTCTTCATGTCCAGGCAACGCAAGCTGAAGAAGGTGCCGGAAATCCCCATTGTCGGCGAGGTGGACGACTGGGAAGCCGACGTGGTGCGCTCCCTGCTGGAGCTGCCGGCGGGGGGCGATGTCACCTTCTACATCGACTCGGCCGGGGGCAGCGTCTACGGCGCGCTGGCGGTGATGACGGTGCTGCTCCACCGCAAACTGAACGGCACGGCCATCGTGATGGGCGAGTGCTCGTCGGCCGCGTTGCTGCTGTTCGCCGCCTGCAAGCGCCGGCTGGTGACGCCATATAGCACTCTGCTCTTTCACCGGATGCGCTGGCAGAGCGACAAGCGCGTCGGCAGTGAGGAGGCCTACCGCTGGGCGCAGCACTTCGACGAGATGGAGAAGGAGTTGGACAACCTGCAGGTCCGGTTGTTTGGCGCGGCCGAGGACCAGATCCGAACGTGGACGGGTGGCGGCCACTACGTCACCGGGCCGCAACTGGTCGCTGCTGGCCTGGCCGAGTTGTTACCGCTGTAAGGCGGCCAAAGCCCACGGGTGGCGTCCCGTGGGCTTTGAGCCCTTCGTCAGACCTCCGGCAAGGTCTTCAGCGCCTCGCGAAACTCGTCGGCGTCCTGGAAGCGCTTGTTCGGGTCGCGCTCGACCGCCCTGAGCAGGAACGCGGCCGTCTTCTCGTCCATTTCCGGCCGGCGCTCGCGCGGATCGCGCGGCGGCGTGTTCATGTGGCTGAGCAGCGTCTGCATCGACTCGGCCTTTTCCCACGGCAGGTCGCCGGTGTACATCTCGTAAGCCGTTACTCCCAGGGCAAACAGGTCCACGCGATGATCCGTCGTCATGCGCTTGATCAGTTCCGGCGCCAGGTAGTTCGGCGTGCCGGTGCGGTTGCCGGGGCGACAGAATTCGGGCCGGTACGGGATGGTCAGTCCGAAGTCGATGATCTTCACGACCCCTTCCTGGGTCACCATGATGTTGCGCGGGCAGATGTCGCGGTGCAGATACCTGGCCCTGTGGACGTAGCCGATCCCGGCCGCGACCTGGGACAGGATCTCGACGCGGTTGCTCTCCAGTTTCGGGCTGCTCGTCTCGATCAGGAAGTTCAGGCCCATCCCGTCGATCAGCTCCATCACCAGGTACTGCTCTTTCTCCGTCGTCCACCCGTGCTCGAACGTCTGAACGACGTTTTTGTGCTTCAGAGCGGTGCAGATGGCCCCTTCCATCGGCCGTTTTAGTCCCGGAAAGCGGGCCTCAAACTTGGCGGTCTTCTCCCGATCGAGCAGCTTCAGGCAGACGGTGCGCCCGAGCTGTCTATCGCGGGCTCGCCAGACCTTCGACATGCTGCCCTGTCCGGTCCGCCCCAGCAGCTCGAACCGCTTGCTAACGTTGATGCGCGGCAGACTGTCCTTCTCCCTGGAGCCGAACAGCTCTTTTAGCTTCGCGAGGAATCCCATACCGCCCCGGGGGTCAGTGTTCGCAATAATCGATGATCCGCGCCAGTTCGGTCCGCAGATCCTTGCGATGAATGATGCGATCGATGAACCCGTGCTTGGCCAGGAATTCGCTGGTCTGGAACCCTTCGGGCAGTTCGAGGCGGACCGTGTTCCAGATGGTCCGCTTGCCGGCGAAGCCGATCAGGGCGCCGGGTTCGGCGAGGGTCAGATCGCCCTGCAGGGCGAAGCTCGCCGCCACTCCGCCCATCGTCGGGTTGGTGAGCACCGAGACGTACAACCCGCCGGCCTGGTCGTAGCGAGCCAGGGCGGCGGACCCCTTGGCCATTTGCATCAGCGACAGAATGCCCTCCTGCATCCGCGCCCCACCGCCCGAACCGCTGACCAGGATCAGCGGTAGCATCAGCTTCGTCGCCTCCTCGGTCGCGCGGGCGAGTTTCTCGCCGACCACCGAGCCCATGCTGCCGGCCATGAACGAGAAGTCCGTCACCCCGAACACGACCGGCCGGCCGCGGATGTAGCCGCGCCCGACCACCGCCGCGTCGGCCATCCCGGTCTTGGCCTGCTCGGCCTTGAGCCGGTCGGCGTACCCGATCCGGTCGCGGAACCCCAACGTGTCCCTGGGTCGCAGGTTGGTGAACCACTCCTCGAAGCTCTCGGCATCGAGCAGCTGGCGGATGCGCTCCCGCGCGCCGACGTAAAAGTGGTAGTTACACTCGGGGCAAACGTTGAACCGCGTCTCCGCCTCCTTGCGGAAGATGGTCGCCTTGCACTGCGGGCAGCGGATCCACAGCCCTTCCGGAACGCCACGCTTGGGCCGCTCGCCGTTTGCCATGCTCGGATCCCGAAACCACCCGGGAGGCCGCCGGCCCCGCGAACGCACAGGGCACGAAAGGCGCCGCTGGAGCCGTCTCTTCCTGACGTTACGCTCTGTATCTCAACTCACAACCGGGAAAGCGTCAAGGCCTATTGGGCATCGTCGATCTGTGCCAGCGCCTTGAACGGCGTTCCCTCGACGTACTCCAGGAAGGCGCCGCCGCCGGTCGAGACGTGCTTCATCTTCCCATCGAGGCCGAATTCCTCGACGGCGTCGGCCGTCTCGCCCCCGCCGACAATGGTGACGGCCATCGCGGCGGCCATCGCCTGGGCGACGGCGCGCGTGCCCTGGCTGTACGGCGCGTCCTCGTATTTGCCCATCGGCCCGTTCCAGACGACCGTGCGCGCCGCCCGGATCTCCGCGGCGTACTTCTCGATCGTCTTCGGCCCGATGTCCACCCCGACCCAGCCGTCGGGGATGTCGCCCTCGACCACCTTCGCCGTCTCGGGCGCCTCGAGCTTCTGCACAACCAGGTGATCGACGGGCAGAACGATCTTCGCCCCGCCGAGCTGGAGCAGTTCGCACGCCACGTCGAGCTTGTCCGCCTCGACCTTCGAGCCGCCGACACCGCGTCCCTGCGCCTTCATAAAGGTGTAGGTCATCGCGCCGCCGATCAGGGTGGCATCGACGCGCGACAGCAGCGCCTTGATGAACCCGATCTTGTCCGACACCTTGGCGCCGCCGAGGATCGCGACGAAAGGTCGTTCCGGCGCCGACAGCAGCCGGTCGAGGATCTCCAGCTCCTTCGCGACCAGCAGCCCGACGACGCGCGGCTTGCCCGTCATCGCGGCCGGCACGGCGACCATCGAGGCATCCTCGCGGTGGCAGGTGCCGAAGGCGTCGTTGACGTACACGTCCGCCAGCGCCGCCAGCTGCTTCGCGAAGTTCTCGTCGCCGGCCTGCTCGCCGGGGTTGAAGCGCAGGTTCTCCAGCACGATCACGTCCCCGGGCTGCATGGCCTGCGCCGCCGCCTCGACGCTCGGGCCGACGACCTCATCGAGCTTCTTGACGGGCCGGCCGAGCATCTGCCCGAGGCGCTCGGCTACTTTATCCATCTTGAAGGGTGCATCCTTCTTCGGATCGCCCTTGGGCCGGCCGAGGTGGCTCATGAGGATCACGGCGGCTCTGCGTTCGAGCAGCTTCTGGATGGTGGGCAGCGCGCTGCGGATGCGGCGGTCGTTGGCGACGTTTCCAGCCGCGTCCTGCGGCACGTTAAAATCGACGCGGACCAGGACGCGCTTGCCGTGCAGGTCAGGCAGGTCGGCGACGGTCTTCTTCGGCATGATGTCCCTCAAGGAAGAGGAACGAACCACAGAGGAAGGGATTCGTTTATGCTTTACGGATCATATACCGCAGCAGATCGACGCAGCGGTACGAGTAGCCCCACTCGTTGTCGTACCAGCTGACCAGTTTGAAGAAGCGGTTGTTTAGCTCGATGCCCGACCCGGCGTCGAAGATGCTCGAGTGCGCGTCGTGGATGAAGTCGGTCGAGACGACCTCGTCGGTGGTGTAGGCGAGGATGTCCTTCAGGTACGTCTCGCTCGCCCGCTTCATCGCCGCGCAGATGTCCTTGTAGCTCGTCTCCTTGACCGTCCGCACCGTCAGGTCCACGACCGAGACGGTCGGCGTCGGGACGCGGAACGCCATGCCGGTCAGCTTGCCCTTGACCTCCGGGATCGCCAGGCCGACCGCCCTCGCCGCGCCGGTCGTTGACGGAATGATGTTAATGGCCGCCGCCCGTCCGCCCTTCCAGTCCTTCTTCGACGGGCCATCGACCGTCTTCTGCGTCGCGGTGTAGCTGTGGACGGTGGTCATCAGCCCTTCCTCGATGCCGAAGCCTTCCTTGAGGAGGACGTGGACCACCGGCGCCAGGCAGTTCGTCGTGCAGCTGGCGTTCGAGATGATGCTGTGCTTGCCGGCGTCGTACTTCTCGTGGTTGACGCCCATGACGACGGTGAGATCCTCGTTCTTCGCCGGGGCGGAGATGATCACCTTCCGCGCGCCGGCGGCCAGGTGGCCGCGCGCCTTCTCCGCCTCGGTGAACAGGCCGGTCGATTCGATGACGTACTCGACGCCGAGCTGCTTCCACGGCAGGGCTTGCGGACCTTCCTTGACGGACAGGCACTTGATCCGGTGGCCGTTGACGACCAGCGTATCGTCCTCGGCGACGGACGCGGACGACTTCTCGCTGGTGAGCTCGCCCTTGAATCGCCCTTGCGTCGAGTCGTACCTGAGCAGGTAGGCGAGGCTGTCCGCCGGCACCAGGTCGTTGACCGCCACCACGTCGAGAGCCTTGCCGAGCAGCCCCTGTTCCACCAGAGCCCGGAACACGAGGCGGCCGATCCGCCCGAACCCGTTGATGCCCACCTTCACTGCGGCCATGTGCGATCTCCTTGTCTCGTCCGGCGGCGCCCCGTGCGGGTCAATAGCCGGAATTCCCTTGCGTTCGTAGGGTATAGCCTATCGGCGGATGGACGTTCAGGCGAGGGTCGGCGCCGCTCGCCACACAACCCCCAGGCACAACCGCGAGAGAATAATCATGGCAGACGCGATCCGTGTGGCAGTGACCGGGGCAGCGGGGCAGGTGGCCTACTCGATGCTCGGCCGGCTCGCGTCGGGCGAGGTGTTCGGCCCGACCACGAAGGTCATCCTCCAGCTGCTCGAAATCCCGCAGGCGCTGCAGGCGCTCGAAGGCGTCGCGATGGAGCTGGAGGACTGCAGCTTCCCGACGCTGAAGGAGGTCATCGTCACCGACGACGCGAACCGGGCGTTCGCGGGCTGCAACTGGGCTCTGCTGGTGGGCGCGTTTCCGCGCAAGCAGGGGATGGAGCGCAAGGACCTGCTCGGCATCAACGGCAAGATCTTCGTCGGCCAGGGCAAGGCGATCGCCGCCAACGCCGCGAAGGACGTGCGCGTCCTCGTCGTCGGCAACCCGTGCAACACGAACTGCCTGGTCGCGTACAACAACGGCCGCGACATCCCGGCGGAGCGGTGGACGGCGATGACCCGGCTGGACCACAACCGCGCCCGGTCGGCGCTGGCGAAGAAGGCCGCCGTCGCCAACGAGGCAGTGACGTGCGTGACCATCTGGGGCAACCACTCGAATACACAGTACCCGGACTTCACGAACGCGAAGATCAACGGCCGGCCGGCGACGGAGGTGATTACCGACCGCGGGTGGCTGGAGAATACGTTCGTCCCGCAGTGCCAGAGCCGCGGCGCGGCGGTCATCAAGGCGCGCGGTCTGTCGTCGGCGATGTCGGCGGCGAACGGCGCGCTCGACCACGTCAAGGGCCTGCTGCAGGCGACGCCGGCCGACGACTGGGTGAGCATGGCGACGGTGTCGAAGGGCGCGTACGGCGTGCCGGCCGGGCTGGTGTTCGGGTATCCGTGCCGGACCGACGGGAAGGGGAACTACACCGTGGTGGAGGGCGTGAAGCTGGATGCCTTCGGCCAGCAGAAGTTCCAGGCGACGCTGAAGGAACTGGAGGAGGAGAAGGACGCGGTCAAGGACTTGCTGCAGGGGTAGGAGACTTCAGGAGGAGGAGTTTCGCGCAAAGACGCAAAGAGCGCAAAGGAGGTCTTCCTTTGCGCTCTTTGCGTCTTTGCG
>JADLBT010000544.1 GCA_020847555.1 Gemmataceae bacterium | reverse complement strand
GCTGGGTCAGCTGTTCGGCGCGTTCAAGCCCGCGATCGAGGCCGTCGCCGGGCTGGTGACGGAGATCGGCCGGCTGTTCGCCCCCATCATTTCCGCCCTCGGCGAGGCCCTGCCGCCGCTGGTGGAGGCGCTGGTCCCCGCCTTCGAGGCAGTGGCGAGCGTCATCCGGGCCATCGTCCAGGGCATCACCGCCGTGGTGCGCGGGGTGCGGAGCGCGTTGGAGTTCCTCGGCATTATCGACGCCGCCCCGGAGGTGGAGGAGCCGGCCGCCCGGCGGCGCGAGCGCCCGGGCCAGAACCGCAACGAGTTGCAGGCGTCCGGGAAGGGGTTCGAGGGGGTGGCGGACGCCTTCAAGCGCTTCCAAATGGCGGCGCTCAAGGACCCCGGGCAGACGACGCGCGAGCGGCAGCTCACCGTTCTGGAGCAAATCCGGGACCGGCTCGTCAACAACGTGCGGGCGGGGAACATCAGTGCGACCATCGAGGAGGGGGCCGCGTTCATCCGGTCGCAGGCCGCCATACCGCCCGCCGTGGGGCCGTGAGGAGGGGAGATGGGGACGCGCGCGGGGAACACCATCGTTGCCGACGTGGGGCTGTACCGCACCGTGAGCGGGGTTCCCTACGACGAGCTGGCACCCGGCTACACGTTCGGGTACACGCTGCGCGGCAACGAGAGCCGCGAGACGCGCGTGCGCAAGCTGGCGGCGACGAACCTGCCGATCTTCCTCAAGGACATGCTCGGCGCCACCACCCCGCGCGGCCCACAGGGGAGCCTGCCCCACACCGTGCTGGACCGCCAGCTTCCTGATACCATCGGCTGGCAGATGTGGTGTACGGACGTGGAATTCGTCCAGGGGCTGGCGCCGGGAACGACCGGGCGGCTCGGCGCCGCCGCCGGGTCGGGGTGGATCGTCCCGATCAACGGCCCGCGCTTCAATGAGGTAATCGTCGCCTGTCACTATCAGGCCGTACCCTACGACGTGGCGACCAACGAGGGGGTGCGAGGGAAGCGCGTCCCGGAGTTGCAGCGGTTCGTCACGCGGGAGATCGACTTCGCCGTTGAGTCGGTCGCGGTGCCGGGCGGCGCGTTCAAGTGGCAGACCGTCACCACCCCGCCGGGGGTGGCCGAAGACCTGTTCGAGCCGCCCGCCAAGATGCTCAACACGGCGACATTGCAGTACACCTGGCACCACGTTGACCAGCCCCGGATCGACGCCATCAACGCCATCCGGGGGTGCGTCAACGACCGCGCCTTCGACGACGAGCCGGGGTACTACCCGATCCGGCTGCGCAACCACCCGGCGGAAACGCTTCTGTTCGCCGGGGCGAAGCTGGAGCCGGTGAAAGACCTCGGCGGCAACTGGCGCTTCAACGTGATCTACCAGTTCCTGCAGCGCAACAACGGCCTGCTGGCGGACGGCGTGACCTACGCCGGGTGGAACCACCTGTACCGGCCCCGGACGCAGAAGTTTGAGCGCGTGGTGGACAAGGCGACGGGCACCTATGGCATCTACCGGACGGCGAGTTTCGACACGCTGTTTTTCCCGGCGCTGCCGTTCTAGCGCCCGTCGTTGCTGTGCTGCTGCCGGGGGGCGGGCGGCTGCTCCTGCCCCCTCTGCCGCTGGATCACCAGCCCGGCGATTGCCAGCGCGGCGAGGATCGCGATTGCCCACAGGCAGCCGGCGAGCCTACCGGTCCAGTTCGACGGGGCGGGATGGACGGCGGCCTTGAGGTGGCGGCGCAGGCACACCTCGGAGCAGTATTCCTCTCCGCAGCCGGCGCAGGCGACGACGTTGACCACCCGGCGGTTGCAACCGACGCAGCGGCGCTCCGGCTGCCGGTGGAACAGCACCTCGCCCGAGCAGGCGCCGCAGTGCAGCACCCGGCCGGCGAGGTTGCCGGGGTGCTGGTTCAGGGCGCCGCAGTGGGGGCAATAGAAGCGGGTGGACACGGGACAATCTCCGGGGTGCCGCGATGGCAAAACCGTTTCAGCCTACCAAACGAACTAACAGCCCGGTCGTCAAGCGCCAGGCGAGCGCCGGCGAGCTGGCGCGCCTGGCCGGCGTGGTCGAGCGGCTGGACCGGCCGGGCGCCAGCCGGTGGATCGGGACGTTCAACGTGGGCGGCGGCCCCGTCCACACGGACCTGCGCCCGTGGGACGGGTGGATCAAGATCACGGCGGCCGGGACCGACGCGGACGGCAACCCGTGCTATGCGTGGTCGCAGGTGGTGGACGACGGGGAGGGCGGGTTCACCGCCCCGGGGAGCGGGGTGGCGCGCGTCGGCACGACCGCCAGCGGGGCCGCCTACGAGGTGAACGGTAACGACGCCGTGCCCGTCGGCGCCGTCGTCCACGCCTGGATTGCCAACGACCACGAGAGCTACCTGTTCTGGTGGTCGCAGGGGGTGACCGAGACGAACTTCTGGTACCTCGTCGATGTGGACATCTACGCCGAGTACAACATCACGTTCGACGTGGACGTGACGTATGAGGGGGACGTCACCATCAACGAGGGGACGTGGATCTTCCCCT
>JADLBT010000543.1 GCA_020847555.1 Gemmataceae bacterium | reverse complement strand
GCATCCCGGCACGATACGCAGACGGACGGGCGGCGGCAACGGCCCCGAGTGTCTAGTCCGCGGGCGCGTCGATAACGGGGGCGTCGTCCAGGCGGGCCTGGGGCCGTGCGGGGGACGGTTCGCGCTGCATCGGGACCGGGCCGCTGATCGGCCGCCGCTGCGGCGGGACGCGCGTCGCGCCCGAGGGGGCGGGCCGGCCGGCATGCCGTGGCTGGGTCTCGCGAGGCGCCTTTTCGAGCCCGCAGAAGGGGCAGGCGACCCAGGCGTAGCTCAGCGGCTTGCTGCACGAGCGGCAGGGCTCCTTGAGCTGGGTGCGGCACGACGGGCACATCAGGAAGTCGTCCTGGACCCGGCGCTTGCACGTGGGGCAGCCCTTCTGGTCCTCCAGTTCCTGGAGGAGCGCTTCTTCTTCGAGCGACCGTTCGTAGAGTTCGGTGAGGGTGTAGCGCGGGCGCAGGATCAGGTAGATCCAGTGGCCCGGCAGGAAGAAGAAGAGGACGAGGAGGACGGCCATCATCTGGACGATGGGGTCGCGGCTGCGCTGGCGGATGTCCCGGTAGGTCCAGAACACGAGCGTCAACCAGATGGCTGCGAGGTAAACCGCGACGACCGCCACCGCGTAGCGGACCGTCGCCTCCCATGACCCCCCGGGCCACGACAAAAAGAACATCAACGACTCCTGCCCCTATCCGCCTCGGGCAAGTATAGCATCGGTGTCCCGGGGGCCACGGCGCCATAAAGAATCCGGAGAGATCGCGGACAAATCGACCCCCAAAGCAGCGATGGTAGACTTCGATCCGTGACATCGATCGAAGTGCTGCCGCCCCTCCTGGACGGACTGAACGCGGCGCAGAGGGCGGCCGTGACGCACGGCGAGGGCGCCGTCCTCATCCTCGCCGGGCCCGGCAGCGGCAAGACGCGGGTGATCACGCACCGCATCGCCTATCTCGTGCGTGAGCGCCGCATCGCGCCCTGGCGGGTCGTGGCGGTGACCTTCACGAACAAGGCCGCACGCGAGATGCGAGAGCGCACCGCCAGGCTGCTGGGCGACGACGCACGCTCCGTAAGCCTCGGGACCTTCCACTCGCTCTGCGCCCGCTGGTTGCGCGCCGACGGGGCCGAGATCGGCATCGACCGCGACTTCGTAATCTACGACGACGCCGACCAGCAGGCCCTGATGAAGCGGATCCTCGAAGAGATGCGCATCGACCCGCGCCAGTTCCCGCCGCGTTCGGTCCTCGGCGCGATTTCGACGGCCAAGAGCGAGATGCTCACGCCCGAGGCGTACGCTACGCGCGCCAACGACTACTTCCACGAGGTGGCCGCGCGGGCCTATACCCGCTACCAGGCGGCGCTCAAGCAGGCCTCGGCGCTGGACTTCGATGACCTCCTGAACGAGGCCGTACGCCTGCTGCGCGACTCACCCGCCGCGCTGGACAAGTACGCCGGCCGCTTCCTGCACGTGCTCGTGGACGAATTCCAGGACACAAACCCGGCGCAGTACCAGCTCGCGCGGCTGCTGGCGTCGAAGCACGGGAACATCACGGTTGTCGGGGATCCGGACCAGGGCATCTACTCGTGGCGGGCGGCGGACGTCCGAAACGTCGCCTACTTCGAGCGCGACTTCCCGGACTGCACCGTCTACCTCCTCGAACAGAACTACCGCTCGACGAAGGCGATCCTCCAGGCGGCGGACGCCGTCATCGGGAAGAACCGCGACCGCAAGCCACGCACGCTCTGGACCGAGCGCGAAGGCGGCGACCTCGTGGTCACGCAGGAGGCGTACAGCGACGAAGAAGAGGGCGAGTGGGTCGCGAACGAGGTGCGGCGGCTGGCCGCGTCGGGTGTGCCGTATGGCGGCATCGCCGTGCTCTACCGGACGAACGCCCTCTCGCGGACGATCGAAGAGGCACTGGTGCGCCACCGCATCCCTTACCGGCTCATCGGCGGCGTCCGCTTCTACCAGCGCCGCGAGGTCAAGGACCTCATCGCCTACCTGCGGCTGATCCACAACCGCTACGACGAAGCGAGCCTGGCGCGGACCATCAACGTCCCGGCCCGCGGCATCGGCGCCAGGACGATCGAACGCCTTCGCGACTACGCCGGGGCGCAAGGCGTGGCCCTCTGGGACGCACTCACTGCGGCGGCGAACGGCTACGGCGTCGAGGGGGTGGCGGGCCGTTCCGCGGCCAGCGTGCGCGAGTTCGTGCACGCGCTCGAACGCCTGCGGGAGCGGCGGACGCGCCCGCTCTCGGAGCTGTTCGAAGCGCTCCTGGCCTTCACCGGGTATGAGAAGTACCTGCGCGAGGGGGACGACGCCCAGGAACGGCTCGAAAACGTGGCCGAACTCGGGTCGCTCATCTCCCAGTACGAAGAGGCGGGCCCCGAGGGGGGAGACCTTGCGACCTTCCTCCAGGACGTGGCCCTCGTCGCCGATGTGGACGAACTGAAGGAGGACGCGCAGGCAGTGACGCTGATCACGCTGCACGCCGCCAAGGGGCTGGAGTTCCCGGTCGTCTTCATGGTGGCGATGGAGGAGGCGGTCTTGCCGCACATCCGCTCCTTCGACGACCCGCGCCAGATGGAGGAAGAGCGGCGGCTGGCCTACGTGGGAATGACGCGCGCGCAGGACCAGCTCTACCTGTCGCGCGCGCACCGCCGCTACACGTTCGGGAATTCGGCTGGCAACCCGGCCTCACGCTTCCTCAAGGACGTGCCCCCCGAGGTCACACGCCCCTGGGGCGCGACGACACGGCGCAGCTACGCCGAGGCGGCCGCGACAGCCCCACCCCGCGAGGAGTTCCGGCCGGTCGAAGCCGAGTTCGGGCCGGGAGCCAGGGTCACCCACGCGAAGTTCGGCGCAGGCACGGTGGTCGCGGTCCAGAAGAACGGCGGGGACGTCGAGTACCACGTCGCGTTCGACACCGTGGGCCTGAAGCGGCTGCTCCAGACGTTCGCCCGGCTGGCGCCCGTGGCGGACGAGTAGCCGTGTTCTCCTTCAACCCCGCGAGCCTCGACGACTGGCGTGACTGGCTGGACGGGCGTGG
>JADLBT010000542.1 GCA_020847555.1 Gemmataceae bacterium | reverse complement strand
GGCCCGTGGGCGAAACGCCGTCGCTTCGCCCACGGGCCGCCACCCGTGGGCTTCAGGTTTTCACCAGATTTGTCCTTGAGCGCGCGGGCCGTCTTTGTGAAGATGTGCTCAGGGACGGTCACCCTCACCCTCCCGCAGGAAGCAATCTCCGTCCCCACGCTTTCGCCGGCCCGGTTGCGGGTCCGGCAGACTCGTCCGCCTCGTTTCGTCGCTTACCGTCATGGGTTGCCGGCCCCGTCCGGCCCCGCGTATTTCCCCATTGGGGAGGAGAGCCGTCGTGAAGAATCCCGAGAGTAGTGGAATGACGCGCCGCGACCTGATCCGGACGTCGGGCCAGGTGGCCGCCGCGTCGGCCCTGGCCGGGATCGCCATCCCCGCCGTCCACGCTGGCGAGAACAACACCCTCAAGGTCGCCCTCGTCGGCTGCGGCGGCCGCGGCACTGGCGCCGCCGCCAATGCCCTGAGCGTTCGCAATCGTGGGCCAATCCAGCTCGTCGCCCTGGCCGACGTGTTCGCTGACCGCCTGAACGGCAGCTACCGCCAGCTGCAGCGGTCGCACGCCCAGCAGATGGACGTCCCGGAGAGCCGCCGGTTCGTCGGGTTCGACGGCTACCGCCGGGCGATGGACGAGCTGCGCCGCGGCGACGTGGTCATCCTCACCACCCCGCCGGCGTTCCGCTGGGTTCACTTTACCTACGCGATCGAGCGCGGGCTGAACGTCTTCATGGAAAAGCCGACCACGGTGGACGGCCCGAGCACGCGCAAGATGCTGGAGCTGGCCGAGCGGTCGGAGCGGGCGAACCTCAAGGTCGGGGTCGGCCTGATGTGCCGCCACTGCGACGCCCGCAGGCAACTCTTCGACCGCATCCGCGGCGGCGCCATCGGCGACATTCTCCTGCTGCGCGCGTACCGCCAGACCGGGCCGGTCGGGTTCTTCTCCTCCCCGCCGAAGCCGCAGGGGATCAGTGAGCTGATGTACCAGATCCAGCGCTTCCACTCGTTCCTGTGGGCCAGCGGCGGCGCGTTCAGCGACTTCCTGATCCACAATATCGACGAATGCTGCTGGATGAAGGACGCCTGGCCGGTCGAGGCGCGCGGGTCCGGCGGGCGCCACTTCCGCGGCGACGCCATCGACCAGAACTTCGACACCTACTCGGTCGAATACGTGTTCGGCGACGGCAGCCGGCTGCAGCTCGAGGGCCGCAACATTCCGGGGTGTCGGCAGCAGTTCGCCAGCTTCGCCCACGGTTCGCGCGGCTCGGCGATCATCTCGACCGCGGGCCACGCCCCGTCCTACTGCCGCATCCTCCGCGGCCAGAACAACAACCCGAACAACAACGAGGACGTCACCTGGCGTCCGACGCCTTACGGCCGCGGCGAGGCGAACCCGTATCAGCTGGAGTGGGACCACCTCGTCGAGGCCATCCGCAACGACCGCCGCCACAACGAGGCGCGGCGCGGGGCGGAGGCGAGTCTCATCACGGCGATGGGTCGGATGGCGTGCCACACCGGCCAGCGCGTGACGCGCGACCAGATGCTCAACCACGATCACGAGATGGCGCCGGAGGTGGATCGGCTGACGCTTGATTCGCAGGCGCCGCTGCGGTCCGGGAACGACGGCAAGTACCCGGTGCCGCAGCCGGGCATCACCGTGCGCCGCGAGTATTAAGCGCGCGAACCACCAGCCCGGCGCTGGCGCTCCAGGCGCCCGGAGCGCCCGCGACGGGCTGGTGGTGTTACGCCAGTCCCGCGCTCCTGAGTTTCTGCTTCGCGAGCGTCGCGAGCTTCGCGCGCGGCGAGCGCTTGATGAGCAGTTCCAGTACCGCCTTGCCGAACTCCTTCGCCTGCCGGTGCTCGCCCGCGAAGTGGAAGCCCAGGTAGAAAAGATCCTCGTCGTCGAGCCACTTTCCCTTCGCGACCGCTCCCGGCAGGTCGACCGCCGGTTCCTGCAACAGCCGGGCGAACTGCGCCAAACACGGGTCCGCGTTGCGCGCCACCGCCGACGGGTCGCGGCCGGACAGCTTCAGCCCCACCGCCGCCTGCTCGAAGCGCACCGGCGCGCCGGCTGCCGGATCGCGTGTCAGCAGCCGCAGATAGGCCAGCGCCTTCGCATAGTCGCGTTTCTTGCGCAGCGCCAGCGCCCTCTCCTCGATGAGCGTCCGCGCCTGCTCCGCGTCCGCCTCGCGCAGCAAGAACCACAGCGCCTCGGCCCGACGGTCCTCCTCGTCCTGGTAACGGCACGCCTGTGCGAAGAGGCGGTCGCGGTCCGTGTCCGGCAGGTCGCGCGCGGACTCGCCCAGCGCCCGCGCCAGGAACCACGTTTCGTCCGGGACCGGGGCTGCGAGCAGCTCCTCGAACAGCGCCTGCCGGCCTGTGGCGGAGCCGCGCAGCGCCGTCAGGGTCCGGTCGCGCAGTTGCCGGTCGGGATGGCGCAGCTGCGGCAAGAACGCCTGGGCCACCTCCGGGCTGTCGTGCTCACTCAGCCGCTCGACTGCGAACAGCCGGGCGGCCACGTCCGGCGCCTCCAGCAGTCGCTGCCAGTGCTTGACGTTCTTGCGCGTCACCGGGACGTGGCGGAGGATGATGAGGGCCGGCGCGACCACCTGGAAGTCACGCTCAGCCGCGCAGGCGAGCAGGCGTTGCAGCCTGGTGTCGCTGGTCGGCGGGGGCAGGGTGCCCAGCGCCTGCAGCGCGGCGGCCCGCAGGGGGGTCGGGTGGGCTGGATCCACCCGCGACCAGTACACGTCCTCGGCCCGCGAGTCGTGGAGGGCCGAAAGGATGCGCAGCATGGCCGCCTCGGACGGCGCGGGGAGCGGCGGCGTCTTCGACCCGATGGCCTCGATCAGCTCGTCCGCAAGGGCGCGCTTCTGGGCGTCGGTCAGGGCGGGGATCTTGGCCGCCAGCGATCGGGCCGCCGCCTCGACCACGGTCGGGTCGGGATCAGTCAGAGCGTGCCCGGTCGCGAGCACAGCACTCCGCGTCCCGCCAAGGGCCAGCGCAGCGGCGATGCGGCGCCGCACGGGCGGGGTCGCGTCGGCCATCACCTTTTCCATCGCTCTGGCGCCGCGTACCCCCAGACGCCCCGCCGCCCGCGCTGCCGTCTCCAGTTCGAGGCTCCCGTGGCGCACGATATCAACCAGTTTCGGCAGCGCCTCGTCCGCGCCGAGTTGACCGAGGGCCTCCAGAGCGAGGAGGCGCAGCGGCGGGTCGGCGTCGTCGAGCGTGTCAAGCAGAACCTGGACGAGTTCCTTCTCCTTCGCGGACCCGATCGCGCCCGCGACCAGGACAGCCGCCCGGCGCAGATCGGCATCGCCGGCCGCGCCGATCAGCTGCACCAGTTTCTTGAGCGTGCCGTCGGTCATGCCGCCCTCCGTTCGCCCGCGCTCCCCATCGTTGTAGCAACCTCCGCTTCGCCGCGGCCACCGCAGGTCCGACAACTCCGGACCGCTACCAGTCGGCGCGTCCCATTGGGGTGTGCCGTCCAGGCAGAAAGGTCGCAGCGGACACTGCCCTCGCAAACTGGTATGATCTCATTGGTTACACGGCGCTCTGGGTGCAGCACCCTGCCAGCTTCGCCGCGTGGCAGGAGGGTGGTTCGACTTCCTCATGCACGGTCCGGGTGCGGGTATCGGAGCCGCGCACGCAGCGCCGCGGCTCGGATCGCACGAACTGGACCGTATGTATCAGGTCGTGCCTTTCGTGTCGGTCGCGCGTGCCGTGCTGAGAGCGCGCGACGCGGTGGACGCGGAACGGCGGAGACGATGGTAATTTTTACTGGTAATGCCTGTTCCCTTTGCTTTACAATCTCTGAATGGAACATGCGGGCTGAGTACGGTTGGCAGGGCCGCTCGGTCCTTCTCGTAGCGAACAGGGGGTCTGGACCTATGACCAAGGTGCGTCGGCTCATGGTCGTGATGGCCGGTCTGGCCATAATGGCGGTCGTGTCCTCCCGGCTCTGGGGTGAGCCCACCGATCGGAAAGGACGCGCGCCCATCCTTCCGGGCGACGGCGCAGGCGCCGCG
>JADLBT010000541.1 GCA_020847555.1 Gemmataceae bacterium | reverse complement strand
CTTGCTCCCCTCTCCCCTTGTGGGCGAGGGGAGAAACAGGGCAATTGCGCATGGAAACTCATACGACAGCGCCGGCCGCCACCGGACGCAGCGCCGGCTCGCGCGGCGCCTCCTCGCTGCGGCCCTCGCCGCCGGTTGCCGGGTCGCAGGCATACTCCGGCACGATGGTCTTGAACCTCGCCCGGATTCGCGCCGGGTCGCCGCAGTCGGCCAGTTGCCCCAGTTCCTCTACGCGGCGGCGAACGTCGTCCCAGTCGTACCCGTTCAGCCGCCCGGTGAAGATACGCGGGTGGCGCGTCCGGTTGGCGTTCTCGTCGGTCAGAGCCAGCTCCTCGTAGAGCTTCTCCCCCGGCCGCATGCCGGTGAACCGCACCTCGATGTCCTTGCCCGGCGTCAGGCCGGACAGGCGGATCAGGTCGTACGCCAGGTCAACGATTCTGACCGGCTCGCCCATGTCGAGGACGAAGATCTCGCCGCCCTGCCCCAGCGATGCGGCCTCGAGAATCAGCTGGCACGCCTCGGGGATCGTCATGAAGTAGCGCTTCATGTCCGGGTGCGTCACCGTCACCGGCCCGCCGCGGGCGATCTGCTCGCGGAAGATCGGGATGACGCTCCCGGCCGAGCCCAGGACGTTGCCGAAGCGCACCGCGACGTAGCGCGTCCTGCTCCGCCGCGCCAGCGCCTGAATGTACAGCTCGGCCACGCGCTTCGAGACGCCCATCACCGACGTCGGGTTGACCGCCTTGTCCGTCGAAACCATCACGAACTCGCCGACGCCGTGCTCGTCCGCCAGGTCGGCGAGGGTGCGCGTGCCGAGGACGTTGTTCTTGACGGCCTCGCCGGGGTTCCACTCCATCATCGGGACGTGCTTGTGAGCGGCGGCGTGGAAGATGACCGCCGGCCGGTGCAGAGCCAGAAGGCGGCCGACGCGGACCGCGTCGCAGACATCCGCCACGGCCGGCACCAGGCGCACGTCCGGGAACTCCTGGGCCAGCTGGCGGTGGATCTGGAACAGGTTATTCTCCGCCTGTTCCAGGAGGATCAGCTTGCGCGGATGGAACCGGCACACCTGGCGGCACAGCTCCGAGCCGATGCTGCCGCCGGCCCCGCTGACGAGTACCGCCCGATCCTGGACGACGCCGGCCACCGCGTCGCCGTTCAGCTGCACCGGGTTGCGCCGCAGGAGATCCTCGATCGTCACCTCGCGGACGCGCACCGCCGAGTCCCCGCCCGTCTCGCCCGGACCCGGGATAACGCGCGCGGTCGCACCGGACCCCTCGCACTGGGCGATGATCTGCCGCACCGTTTCCGGTGAGATGTCGTGCATCGGGATGAGGATCTGATCGGCCGCCATGTCCGCGGCGACCTCGCGCAGCCGGTCGATGGTCGCGACCACCGGCAACCCCTGGAGCACCATGCCGACCTTGTCCGGGTGCTCGCCCAGGAAGCCGAGGGCAGTCAGGCCGCCGAGCGGATGGTCGGTGATGGCGCGGACGGCCAGCACGCTCGACCGGCCGGTCCCGACGAGCAGCGCTCGCCCGCGCGGCCCGGGAATGCGGCCGCCCTCCCGCCGCTCCGTCCACAGCCGCCACGCCACCCGCACCCCGAGCAGGCCGAACATGCTCAGCGCGAAATCGATCAGGAGCACCCCGAGCGGAATGTTCAGGTAGCCGGCAAACGGGACCGCCTCTCTCACCCCCTCCGCGATTGCCCGCACGCAGGCGAGCGTCAGCCCGGCGGCGGTCAGGGCGTACAGGGTGCGGCGCACGTCGGCGATGCTCACACAGCGCCACGCGCACCTCGGGACACGCATCACCGCGCACCAGCTGTACTGAAGCAGCACGACCAGCGGGAGCGAGGCGAGCAGGACCGCGCGCATCGGCGGCGGGACGGCCCCCTCGAACCGAGCCTGAAAGGCCAGGACGAACGCCGCCGCCAGCACGCCCAGGTCGATTCCCGCCTTGCCCACCCGGGTCCAGCGACTCCCACGATAGATCATGATGTTCTCTCTCTGGTTCGTCGGCGGGGAACGTTTCCTGGGGGCACCCACCGTCCCCAGGGTGCGCTGGCGCGATCCTGGGCGGACTTCGCCCACCGCCCTTATCCCCGAACCCCGCTGACTGCCTGCTGCCTCTCACCCGTTCCGTACCCCTGACAGCGGGTGCCCGGCGAGGGGGATGCCGTTGCGCCTCTCGGGGCGTGATGGAGGCGGGGCCGGTTGGTTGACATGGCCGCTTCCCTTCCCTCCGTTCAGGGCGACGCCGAGCAGGTGCGCGCCGACCGACTCCAGCGCCTCGCCGGCCCGCGCGGCCTGCACGCGGTCGCCGCGCGGGCCGCGCAGGACGAGCAGCACCCCGTCGGCCACGCCCGCGACGGCGCGCGCGTCGGTCACCCCCAGCACGGCCGGGCTGTCGAGGAGGACGAAATCATTGTCGTCCTTCAGCTCCGCAAGGAGATCCTCGAAGGCGGTCGAGGTGAGCAGTTCGGCTGGGTTGCTGGGCGGGGTGCCGCCGGGGAGCAGCCGGAGTCCGGGGACCGCAGTCGTCCGCAGGGCGTCGCCCAGGTCGGCCGCCCCGTCGATGACCGCCGCCAGACCCGGACCTGCGTCTACCCCGAAGGCGCGGTGCAGCCGCGGGGCGCGCAGATCCGCATCGACCAGCACCACCCGCTTGCCCGACTGGGCCAGGCTGATCGCCAGATTCGCCGCCAGGGTGGTCTTGCCGTCGCCCGCGGCGGGGCTCGTGACCTGGATGACGCGCGGACCGCCGCCGCGCACCCGGAAGCACAGGGCGGTGCGCAGGCCCCTGTACGCCTCGGCCGCTGTTGAGGTCGGACGGTGGAACGTGCAGAGCAGCGGCTCCGGCAGCCCGGCGCCCCCGCGCCCGACCCGCTCCGCGCGCAGGCGCGGGATCTGCCCCAGCACCGGGGCGCCGAGCCTTTTCCCAATGTCCTCGACCGACCGGAAGCGCCGGTCGGTCGCCTCGGCCAGGTACGCCAGCCCGCACCCTGCGAGCACGCCCACCAGGACGGCCAGCGCGGCGGCGATCAGTTTGCTCGGCTCGACCTGCCTCACCCCGCCGCTACCGGGGGCGGCGATCGCCCGGGCGTCGTAGCCGCCGAAGTCCTTGACCAGGCTCGCATCCTGCAGCCGCTTGACGATGGTGTCGTACAGAGCCTGCGTCCGCGCGATGTCCTTGCGGAACAGCTCGTCCTGCACCTCGTCCCCGCCCAGCCGGCGCGCCTCCTGCTGTTCGCGGTCGTGAACGCTGGCGAGGAGGCGCGCCGACGCCTCGATCTGTTCCAGTTCCTGCCGCAGCGACTGCAGCGCGAGCTGGACCGGGTCGAACGGGCGCTCGGCTGCGTCACGCGGCTCACCCCAGACGGCCGACGGGCGGGCGAGGAACGCGCGCGCCGTCGCGATCTGCTCGCGCACCGACTTCACCTCGGGGTGATTGGGGCCGAGCCGCTCCAGGAGTTTGGCCTCCTGCGCCAGCAGGGCGAAGAGCTGGTCGCGCACCGCCGCCGACGGCACGGTCGCGGCCCGCTCGGCGCTGGCCTTGCCGGCGATCTCGGCGGCCAGCCCGAGCAGGACGTCACGGCTGTGGTTGGCGGCGATCGCCTTCTCCAGCGCGACCAGCTTGCCCTTCACCGCGGCCTGCCGCAGCACCAGCACCGTGCGCTCGGCCTCGATCTTTTCGAGCCGTTCCTGCCGCGGGTTGATGCCGTCCTTCCCCTTCCAGATCAGCGGGGCGGTGCGGCGGAATGCGCGGTACGCGGCCTCCTTCCGGGCCAGTTCCTTGTGCAGGTCGTCGCGGGCACGCGCGATCAGCGTGACCGTGTCCTCGCTGACGTTGCCGTAGGTCTCCGCCACCACCTGCCGGTAGGACCGGATCAGCGCGTCGAGGACGCGGTGGCACTCGTCGGGGCCGGCGCCGCGGAAGGTCAGGGTGAGAATGTTGTTGCTGGCGCCGGCCGGATCGCGGGCGCGGACGATGGTGAGCCGCTGGAGGACAGCCTCGGTGGCGTCGCGGGCGTGGGCGAGGGACGGCAGCGACACCAGGCCGCCGAGCTTGATCGCCCGGTCGATGACCAGCGGGCTCTTGAGAATCGCCTGGTGGGTCGAGACGTAGTCCTCGGCCGCGCCGCTGCGCCCGTCCCCGCCGGTAACCGTTTCCGGCGCCTTGCGGACGACGAGGAGCTGGGCGGACGACGTGTAGACCGGGGGGGTGAGCAGGTAGTACGCGGCCCCGGCGGCGGCGCCGCACAGGAGCCCGAGGGCGACGGCCCACCGGCGCTCCCACGCGATCTGCAGCAGCCCCCGGGAGGGCGAGGACGGCGCAGGGTCGGGACGGGGCTCGACGGGTCGCGGTGTCATACGGATGTCATTCCCTGCCAGCGGCGGTGCGGCGCGCAGCCCGAAAGGGTGCGCCCGGAGGCCGACGGGCGGTGCGAGAAAAGGTCAGGTCCACCGTGACTTTCCGGGGGCCAGGGGGCCGGCCTTCCGGGTCCGACGCTCCGGGCGCGTTCAAGTATAGAGCACGGATTCGCCTCAGAACGGCCGCTGGCGACGCGACCGCCAAAATGCAGCAACCCGCTCGCGGGCCGGCCGTGGGGGCGGCGCAACGAGGGAGCCCGGGGTGGCCCGGGCTCCTTGGGGGAGGAGGGAAGTGCGCACGCGCGGATCGAGGTGGGCAAACGCGAGGTGCGGGCTGTGCGAAAAGTGGGCGGGTCAGGCCCTCTGGCCCCCCGGCGCGCCCGGGGCTCGCGCCCGCAGGCCGCCGGGGGGAGGGTTGGCTGTCGGATGCAGGATTCCCCGTTCTCCGACATCAGCCCCTATATACATCTTCTGTACCGTTCTTCGTCCGGACCGAACGGATTCCTCAGTCGTTCTAACCTGGCGCCGGCGCCCATCCATAACCTCTTGTGATCATGATTGTTGAGCCTGAGGGGCGAGGTGTGGGCCGCCACCCTGCGCCGGCCTGGGGGGGGGACGCAGCGAGACGCCCGGACCGCGAGGCGTTTCCGGGACTTAGCGCGCTTCTCACTCTGCGCCTCCGCGAAGGCACGCGCGCGGCGCGCTGGCGTTGACATGTCCCGAACCATGCCGTATGAGGCATACTCTCGACGAATTTCCAATGGAATGCGCAAGACGGGGCGGAAACCTAACCCCTCTGACCCCCCTTCTCTGTCAGGGAAGAGGAGAAGATGGGTACGAGCGCCTGAATGATTAGCCAGGCGCTGGAACGCTTCTTCTCCCCCTCCCCTTGCCGGGGAGGGGGCCGGGGGAGAGGTTCTCGCTCTGACTCCGCACCCTTCTTGTCGCGGGTTCCGACGCGGGATGGGGGAAACATGATGCGCTGGCAGCCGCTGCTCGGACTGGTGATCTTCGCCCTGTGCGGATGCGGGCAGACGTACTTCCTGCGCGAGGCCGACTACGAGGAGTTCCACAGCCGACTCCAGCTCCCGCCCGACCTGGAGACCGACCCGGCCGCCGGGACGCAGCCGGTCGCTCCGCTGGCCGGCTCGCCCGCGACCGTCAACGATCCGGAGCGCGAGCCGCGCTTCATCTCGCTCCAGGAGTGCATCGCCATCGCCCTGCAGAACGGCCACACCGGGTTGCAGAGCCTGCGCTCGCCGGGCCTCGCCAACGACGATCTGGTCGGCTCCATCCCGAGCAGCGGCGGCTTCTTCGGCTTTTTCGGCTCGGACAGCATCCGGGTGCTATCCCTGCAGCCGGCCATCGACGCCAGCAACATCGACTACCAGCTCGCCCGGTTCGACACGCAGTGGACCAGCGGCCTGTCGTGGACCACCACCGACGAGCCGACCCAGGGTCTGTCGTCGTTCCAGAATGGCCAGGGCGCCAACTTCAATACCTCGCTGGCCAAGCCGCTGCCGACCGGCGGCGTCGCCGGCATCACCTTCAGCACCGATTACAAGTTCCTCGCCAGTCCGCCGCGCGGAGCGTTCTCGGTCCTCAGCCCGGCCTACACGACCCGGCTGCAGCTCGGGTTCGAGCAGCCGCTGCTGCGTAACTTCGGCACCGAGATCAACCAGTTGCTCGGCGTCTTCCCGAACAGCACCCTGTTCCCGGCGCTGAACGGACGCCGGACGACGGACGGCATCCTCATCGCCCGGCTGCGCTTCGATCAGCGGCGAGCCGACTTCGAGCGCATCGTCAACTACCTGCTGCTGAACGTCGAGACGGCGTACTGGAACCTGTACGGCAGCTACGTCAACCTGTTTAGCGCGGAGCAGGCACTGCGGCTGGCCCACGAGGCGTGGCGCATCGGCAAGGCGCGCTTCGACGAGGGCAAGATCGACATCGCCGACTTCGCCCCGACACGGGCACAGTACGAGCAGTTCCGCGGTAACCGCCTGCAGGCGCTCGGGAGCGTGCTGGAGGCGGAGCGCAACCTGCGCACCCTTCTGGGCCTGCCCGTCGAGGACGGCAAGCGGCTGGTGCCGGCGGACGCCCCGACCCAGGCTCCGGTCCACCCGGACTGGGCGGCCGCCCTCCAGGACGCTCTGAGCCGCCGACCGGAACTGATCCTGACGCGCGAGGAGCTGAAGGTCCGGCAGTTCAACCTGATCGCCCAGCGCAACTTCCTCAAGCCGGATCTGCGCATGGCCGCGACCTACACCGCCGTCGGGTTCGGGTCGCGCCTGGACGGCAACGGCAATTACATTGACGGGACCGGGACGCCGCGTACCAACAACGCCTTCCGGGCGTTGTCGTCCGATCACTTCAACGACTGGACAGTCGGGCTGACACTCAACGTCCCGCTCGGGTTCCGGCTGGAGAACGCGGCCGTGCGGCAGGCGAAGCTGGGGCTGGCGCAGGCGTACTACGGGCTGCGCGAGCAGGAGATCAAGGCGGAGAACGCCCTGGCGAAGCAGTATCGGCAGGTGCTGGAGTCGTTCAAGGTGATCGAGGCGCGGCGGCAGGAGCGTATGGCCCTGGCCGAGCAGGTGGAGGCCCGGTTCCGCAAGTACGCCATCGGCAAGATCACGATCGACTTCCTGCTCGACTCGCAGCGCCAGTGG
The DNA here is from genome assembly GCA_020847555.1 of Gemmataceae bacterium. The sequence goes on along the minus strand of JADLBT010000541.1, from coordinate 584 downwards.
GCAGCCGCCCTCAGCGCCGAGTTCCAGGCGGTGGTCAGCTACAACAACGCGCTGGTCGGGCTGGAGTTCGCCAAGGGAACGATCCAGCAGTACGACAGCATCGCCATCGCCGAGGGTCCGTTGCCGCAGTGCGCTCAGGTCCGGGCGACCGACCACGAGCGCGAGCGGACGAAGGCCCTGGTTCTGCGGGAGCGTGCGGTCGCGGCCCCGCGCCTGCTGCCGGCGCCCGACTCGACGGCGAAGCTGCCGGCCCTCCAGCCCGGCGAGGCGCCGAGCCTGCCGGCCCTGCTTGAGGGGACGCGCCTGGCCGAGCAGCACGCGAGCGGGCCGCGCCAGACCCACCTGCCGGCGCAGGTCGGCAAGCCGTTCACCCCGCCGCAGGGCGGCGACGCCGTTCGCCCCGTGGCGCGCATGGAGACGCCGCGTCTGACGGCGGTCCCCAGCCTGTCCGAGGCCGCGCCGCCCGCGCGGGCCGGGGAGGCACTGCTCCCGCCGGTGTTGCTCGGGCAGCCGACGAACGGCGAGCCGAACCTGCCGTTGCGCCCGACCGGAGAGTAGCGTGGGACGGAGACGGCGCCCGGCCG
>JADLBT010000540.1 GCA_020847555.1 Gemmataceae bacterium | reverse complement strand
CCCGCCCGCGATCGCACCGACCACCGCTCCCTCGAGTGCCCCGGCCGCCGCCGAGGACGAGGCCGCCTCGATACGAGTCATGGCCTGCATGGCCCCGATCAAAGCGCCCACCAGCGCTGCCACCAGCGCTGGCACAATGATCCACCGAACGCCCCGTGCCTCAACCGACTCCTCCGCCGCGGGCGTCTCAGGCGGGACGGCGGCGGGTTGCGTCGCTTCCGCGCAACCCTGTTCGGACGAGCAGCTTTCCGTTCGACTGTCTTCCAGCATTTCTTTTGCGGCTCCGTTCAGGCGAAACACTTCAAATCGGCACTTTCCGATCCGAGAGGGCGGCCGACGGAAGTGGTTCTGTAACCTCGTGTGCCAATCGGTCCCCAGACCCCAGTATAGGGGAGCGCCGAAAGCCGCGGGAGTCAGCGTCTCCTGCACGGTCCGGGGTGACAGCGAAAAACAGGAGCGGTTCTGCTGAATCAGCGGGCACTCGGGAGGGCGAAAGAGGCGTACCAGGGCACCATTCCGAGCCCGGTCGGGCGCGGACGACGCGGCCAACTTGAATCCGTCCAAGGTTCAGCGTAGAGAAGGTTTTAGGGCTTCTTGACAAGGTGGAAAAACTTCACTACGAAGAGAGTACAAAACGCCGGTTCGAGCCGCGCAGGTAGCGCCGTAGAGCCTTCTCTACCTTGGACTTGCGACAGAGTAATTAAGATCCAGCAGCGGGCTGAGCCATCCCCCCTGAAGCAGCGCCAGGGACGCCGGGGAAAGCCCGGTTGACACTGCAGCGCAGGAAAGTAAAGTTCGTTCTCACCGCCCGGGGAATCTCGGCGCGCGGAGCGCGCCGAGACCAGTTCCGTGCGGAAGATGCCGATAGAGCGGGAGGGAAGAGCCGGACGCATCCCTCGTTTTCCTGTTCCCATGACTGAGGATACTCTGATGTTCGGTGGCACAACGTTGGTTCGGTTGCGGGCGGACGTGGACGCGGAGTCCCGCTGGTGGCTTCTGCCCGGCACGGGTCCGGATTTCGCAACCTCCCCCCTCCTGGCCCGCGATGACGAAGGTGAGGAAGACGTCGAGGACGAGGACGACGAGGACGAGGAGGATGACGAGGACGACCTCGAGGACGACGACTTCGACGAGGACGATGACTTCGACGAGGATCTGGACGACTTCGATGACGACGACTTCGACGAGGAGGACGATTTCGACGACGACGAGGACGACCTCGACGACGACCTCGACGAGGACGACGACGACGAGGAGGACGACGAGGACGAGGATATCTGAGGTGGATACCTCCCCACCATCCTTTGCGCGGGGTGTCGTCCCGTCCGGAAAACTCTTCTCCGGGCTGGAGTTGCCGCACCGTGTCCGGCGGCCTGGCGTATAATAACGGGACCGAGGTGCGGGTCGTCCTGCTGAACCCGGGACGACCCGCACCTCGTTCCCCCTTTTCTTTTTCAGGGATCCACCGCCGCGATGCTGCACCACCTGCTCGGTTGGCTTCGGAAGTCCCGGCCCGATCGGGAGCGGGGTTCGATGGCCCGATACATCGGCCGCGGGTGGGCTCGCCTCACCTACGCCACCCGGGTCGAACCGACCTGGCTCGAAGTCAACCGCCACGAGGTGGCGATTCAGGGGCTGCCCGACGAGTTCGCCGGCTTGCGCATCGTCCAGCTCTCGGACCTGCACAGCAGCCAGCACGTCACCCCGGAGTACCTGAGAGAGGCGGTGGACCTGGCTCAGGCGCAGCACGGCGATGTGGTCGTTTTGACGGGCGACTTCGTCCACAAGGGTTTCACCCACGTCGATCGGGTGGCGCGGGTGGTCGGCCGACTGCACGCCCCGCAGGGCGTCTACGCGGTCCTCGGCAACCACGATTTCTCGGTGCGCAACGCCCTGGGCATCCGCCGCTACCCGCACCTCCACCGGGCGATTGCAGACGCGCTGACCGACCAGGGAGTTCGCGTCCTGCGCAACGAGACGGTCCGTCTGGCTCGCGGCGACGGCGCCCTCCACCTGACCGGCGTCGAGGATCTGTGGAGCCGGGTATGCGATCTGGACCAGGCGTTCGACGGGGTGTGTCCGTCGGTCCCGCGCGTCGTGCTGGCCCACAACCCGTGTACCGTCGAACGCCTGGCGCAACACCGCTGCGACCTGATGCTGTCCGGCCACACCCACGGCGGCCAGGTGAAGCTGCCCGGCCTCGGTCCGCTCGCCCTTGGTCCGAAGGGGCGCCGGTACGCGGCCGGCATGTACCGCTGCGGCGACACTCACCTCTACGTCAACAAGGGGGTCGGGTTCGGCCTGCGTCTTCGCTACAACGTCCGCCCCGAGGTGGCCGTCTTCACCCTCCGACCGGCCCCCGCGTCGCCCTCCGCCGGGACGCCAGCCACTTGACGGAAGCTCCGCCTGTGCGGCCGACGAGCCGGAAGCGGGAGCGCGAGCGGACCAAACGGCCACGCCGCTCGCCTTGGGTCCGCCTGTTCTTAGCGAGCGGAACCGCCCGCCTTCTTCTCGCGCGACGTCCTCTCCTTTTTCAGATCCGCCAGGAAACGCTCGTAAGCGGCGGCCAGGCGGGCGACCACCTCCGGATGGCGCTCGGCCAGGTTGGTCGTCTCGCTGAGATCCTGCGTCAGGTCGTACAGCTGCACCTTCGGGGCGCCAGGCGCCGGTTGCTTCGCCTTCTTCCCCTTCTTCCCCTGGCCTTCCGGCCACGGGTAGAACTTCCACGGCCCACTACGCACCGCCCCGCCGCCGTGGGCCAGGAAGTAGTACTCGTGCGGCGTCTTCGCGCCGGCCACGCCGAACAGCAGCGGGCGGATGTCCTTGCCGTCGATCGGCCGATCGGCCGGCGCCTGCCCGCCGGCCAGCTTCGCCAGCGTCGGTAGCATGTCAATCGTCGCCGCCACCTCGTCGCACACCCGCTTCTGCGGGATCTTCCCCGCCCAGCGCATGATGCACGGGACGCGCACCCCGCCCTCGTACATGGTCGCCTTGCGCCCCCGCAGCGGGGCGGCCGAGCCCTGGTGAGCGCCGTTGTCGCTGGTGAAGATGACCAGCGTCTTCTCGTCGATCCCGCAGTCCTTGACCGTCCGCAGCACCTCGCCGACGGACCAGTCGAGTTCCTCCATCACGTCGCCGAAGAGGGTGGCGGTCCGGCCCCGGTACGCCTTCGACGCGAACAGCGGGACGTGCGGCATCGTGTGCGGCAGGTACAGGAAGAACGGCCGGTCCCTGTTCGCGCGGATGAACCGGGCCGCCTCCTCGGTGTACCGCTTCGTGAGCGTCGATTGGTCCGCCGGATACTCGATCACCTCCTCGCCCCGCAGCAGCGGCACCTTGTGCCGGAGCGGCCCCGCGGTCCGCGCCGTCTCCAGCGTCAGCCCCTCGCGAAACACGACGTCCTTCGCGAAGCGGGCGTTCTTCGGGTCGATGGTCATGTCGTTGCTGTAGGGGATGCCGAAGTACGAGTCGAACCCGTGGCGCGTCGGCAGGAACTGCGCCAGGTGGCCGAGGTGCCACTTGCCGATGATGGCCGTGACATACCCCAGCCGCTTGAGGATCGCGGCGATGGTGACCTCCGACGCGGTCAGTCCGTTCAGGTTCTTCGGGAACATGACGGCCGGCAGGCCGACGCGCTGGTAGTGGCGGCCGGTCATGAGGGCGGCCCGCGACCCGGAGCAGACCGGGCAGCCGGTGTAGAAGGTGGTGAACCGCACCCCCTGGGCAGCCATGCGGTCCAGGTTCGGCGTCCCGAACCCCTTGGCGCCGTAGCAGCCGACGTCCGCGTAGCCCAGGTCGTCGGCGAAGATCAGGATCACGTTCGGCCGGTCTGGCGGCTGGGCCGCGTGCGCGACACCGCCCGTCAGCCAGATGACGCACCCCAGCAGGATACCCGTCAGCGGCTTCTTCATAACGCAACCTCCTCACCTTGATACCCGCGGCGCGGACGCCGCGCGACCCTCGCGCCGACCGTACTGGATGGCTTTCTTACGGATCCCGCCGGGGGTGCCCACGCCGAACTCGCCTTGCCGCGCGGGCGCCTTCTGCGGTATACGCATGGTCGCCGGGGTGTGCGCCGGCGGAGGCTGGCGGGGCGGGGGGCAGGAGGGCCGGACGTGGCGATTCTCGAAGTGCGCGGGGTGGTCAAGATCTACGGCCGGCGGCGCGTCGTGGACGGCGTCGATTTCGACGTGGATCGCGGCGAGGTGGTCGGTCTGCTCGGCCCCAACGGGGCCGGCAAGACGACCAGCTTCCGCATGACGACCGGCCAGCTCACCCCGTTTGAGGGCCACGTCTTCTTCAACGGCGAGGAGGTGACCCATCTGCCGATGTACCAGCGCGCCCGCCGCGGGATGGGATACCTGCCGCAGGAGATGAGCATCTTCCGCAAGCTCACCGTCGAGCAGAACATCCTCGCCATCCTGGAAATCATGCCGGCGATGCGCACCCTCGGCCGCAGGCTCAGCCGCCAGGAGCGCTGGCAGCGGACCAACGACGTGCTGGAGCAGTTCGGCCTGACGCACGTCCGCAAGAACGTCGCCGCCCGGCTGTCCGGCGGCGAGAAGCGCCGGCTGGAGATCGCGCGCTGCCTGGTGTGCGAGCCGCTGCTGATCCTGCTCGACGAGCCGTTCGCGGCCGTGGACCCGCTGACCAAGGCCGACATCCGCAGGATGATTGCGGAGATGGCGAAGCAGGGGATCGGCATCCTGCTGTGCGACCACGACGTGCGCGAGGTGTTCAAGATCACCGACCGCAGCTACCTGATCAAGGACGGCCGGGTGCGGACGCACGGCACGCCGCAGCAGCTCGTTCACGACCCGGTCGCCATCGCCGAGTACCTCGGCCACAGCTTCAACGACAACATCTTCGGCGACGGCCCGGCCACTCCGCCCGCTCCGCCTGTCCCCGCGCCGGCGTCTCCCGCGGCCGAGCCGGCGGTCTATCAGGTTCTCGAACAGGAGAAGATCCACCGCCTGATCGAGCGCCTCCGGACCGACGACGCGGACGCCGCCGCCGAGGAGCTGGTCCAGCGCGGCCCGGCCGTGGTTCCCGCACTGTTTGAGGCGCTGGAGCGGCGCGACGTGGAGATGCGCCGCCGCGCCCATCTGGTGTTGCAGCGCGTGCTCGGGGCCGACGTCGCGTTTGACGCCTACGCGCCCGAGGCGCTGCGGCGCCAGCAGATCGCCCAGCTGCGCGAGGGGCACGAGCGCAAGGCGGGCTAGTAGACCACCACTATGGGAGTGAGGGGTAGAGCCGGTGCAGCTTGATGCGCGCCTCCGCCGTCGTAAAGCGCCAGCGCACCTCGACGCCCCGCTCGTTGCGCTCCTCCTGCCACGCCGCCACCTCCTGCCGCAGTTCCTCGGCTGAGGCGAGCCGCCGGTCCAGGCACTGCCGCGCCAGCACGCTCAACTCGATCTCCGCGACGTTGAGCCAGCTGCCGTGCTTGGGCGTGTAGTGGACCTCGAACCGCTCCGCCAGCCGCCGCGCCGGTTCCGGCGGGAACGCCTCGTACAGCGACGCCAGCGTGTGCGTGTTCAAGTTGTCCTGCACGAGCACGATCACGTCGGCGTCGGGATGCACGTCCTCCGCCAGCCAGCGCAGCACCTCCGCATAGTCCTTGGCCGTCCGCCGCTCCCTCACCTGGACCGCCCGCCCGCCCAGCAGCGGTTCGGACACCATAAAGAGGTTGGCGGTGCCGTGGCGCACGTACTCGTAGTCGAACCGCTCCGGCTGCCCCGGCTGCGGCGGCAGCGGCTGCACCACCTCGCCGACCAGCTGCTTGCTCGCCTCATCCAGGGCGACGAGCGGCCGCTGCGCGTCGTAGGGCCGGTGGTAGACCTCCAGCACGTCCTCCATGGCGCAGACGAATTCGGCGCTGGCTTCCGGCGGGATGCACCATGGCTCCTTCCACCACGGCTTGATCTCGTTTTTTTGAGCACGCGCCGCACCGTCTCGTCGCAGACGGCGTCCACCACCTCCAGCTCGACCAACTTGTCAGCCAGCAACTGCATCGTCCACTCCTTGCGGCCCTCGGGCGGGGCCGAGCACGCCAGGGCGATCAGGCGGGCCTCGGCCCGGCCGTCGAGCTTGCGCGGGCGGCTGGGGCGGTCCGGCTGCTTGCGGCCCAGCGCGGCGTCGAGGCCCTGTTCGACGAAGCGCTGGCGGACGCGCTCGACGGTGGCGCGACTGACCTCGACGGCTTCCGCGATCCGGTCGTCGGTCCAGGCCGGCCCGCCCGCGGCGGCGTCGGCCTTGAGCAGGACGCGGGCGTGGGCCAACTTCTGGGCGGCCCCCTTGCCGGCGGCGATCAGGTCCGACAACTGCTGGCGCTCCTCGGCGGTGAGCGTAACCTTGTACTTCTTCATGGGGTTCCTCCCGAGGCGACGACCCCAGGAGAACCTATCCCGCTGCACACCGCAACTTAAAAGTGGCGGGCTACTAGGTCTTTTGGAACAGGCTCTTAGAGGCCCACCGCTACAAACGGATGCAAAGCGCT
>JADLBT010000539.1 GCA_020847555.1 Gemmataceae bacterium | reverse complement strand
GGGGTGCATTTCCGTTTCTGCGCGGGCGTATTTCTGTTAGACTGGCCACGGTTTTGGTCAGATAGGCAACGGGCACAGGACGGAGAATAGTCATGGATGGCGAGACGGCGGCATTGCGGGAGCGGTGGAAGCAGCGGACAGACGCGGCGTTCGAGCGGATGCTCGCGGGCAAGAGCGAGGAGGAGTTGGTGACGTTTACGGAGCGGGAGGATATGGCGGTCCTGATCGGCAAGGAATTGGCCGCATTCCTGTTGGAGGAGAATTTGGCTCGGGACGCTGCGGTGGAGCCGGCCAAAGCCGCGGCAACGTGCTGTCCCAAATGCGGTCAACCGGGAGAACCGGCGGTCCGCAAGGGGGAGAAGTTGGTTGATCGCACGGTCGCGACGCGGGCGGGTGAGGTTCACATGCGTCGTCAGCGCTGGCATTGCGCGAAGTGCCGGATCATTTTTTTTTCCGTTGGACGTGCGATTGCGTCTGGGAACGGAAGACTTTAGCCCCAGGGTGCTCGCCCTGGGAGTTCGCCAGTCGAGCAAGGCCCCGTCGTTTGCCGAAGCGAGTGACGACCTCTGGGAACTGGCCGAGGTGAGGATCAGCGCGACGCATTTGCAACGGCTGAGCCAGCGGGTCGGCGAGGAGTGGAGCGCGGTTCGCGACGCCGACGTGGAGAAGTTTCGCGAGCGGAAACTGGAGCGAACCTACAAGGAGCCGCCGCGTGGAGCAGCGGCGGTGATGCTCGATGGCGGCCGCTTGCAGACGCGTGCCGAAGACGGCGGGCGAGGCGTGAAGGAAGCAAGTTGGCGGGAATCGAAGGTGGCGTGCTGCCTGACGCTTTCGACCAAGGCCCAGGATGTAGATCCGCAACCCGAACCGCCGGCCAAGTTTTTGGAGCCCACCGAAGCGGCCCGTTTGGCATCGGACGTCAAACGCCGCAGTCGTCCTGTGGTGGAACGAGGTGAAGAGGAGCGGAAAAAGGGCAGAAAGAAGCGGCGTGGCAAACGCCCCAAGCGTTGCGGGACATCCAAAGCCAAGCGGATGCAGGTGCGGACGGTGGTGGCCACGATGGAGAACAGCGACGTGTTCGGTTGGCAAGTGGCGGCCGAAGTGCATCGCCGGGGGTTGGACCGTGCGGCACGCAAAGGCTGCATCTGCGACGGCCAAGCCTACAACTGGTCCATTTACGAGATGCACCTGCTGCCCGCGGGATTCGTGGCGATTCTCGACTTCCTGCATCTCCTGGCCTACCTCTATGACGCGGCGCACGCCTATCGCGGCGCGGATGCGGCGCGGGGCTGGAAGACCTATGAGCAGTGGCTTCGCCTGGCATGGTCGGGAAAGGTTGGCTCGCTATTGGCGGGCCTGCGGGCCGCGATAGCGGAGTTGGCGAGCAAAGGCGCGACTGCCACGGCCAGAAAGCAAACCGTCAACGAGACGCTCACCTACGTAACCAACAACCGCGAACGGATGAAGTACCCGGAGTACCGCCGCTTGGGCCTGCCGGTCAGCAGCGCCCCGGTCGAGTCCACGATCAAGCAGATTAACCGTCGCGTCAAAGGGACGGAGAAGTTCTGGCTCGAAAGCGGCGCCGAAGCGATGCTTCAACTGCGCGCCGCGCAATTGAGCCAAGACGACCGCTGGAATAAGAACTGGCAGCGCCCTCGCCGGCATCGCCGCGCGGCCGGATCGGGCCGGCTTGCCCAGGCAACCTAGGCCCGCAGAAACGGAAATGCACCCGGTTGCCCGGTTGCCCTTGCCCGTGTGCGCTGGCGCACCAACCGGCCGCCTAACCGGGCGGAAACGCCCCCTCGCGATTGCCGCGGCGCTGACGCTATGCGCCGCCTGGTCCGTTCCCGGCCCCCGCGGCTCGTTTTTCGTCGCCGCGAGCGCCAATCCCCTGCTGTCGGAGGTTCTCCCGCGCCGTGGCAACGATCGCCGCCCGAATCCCGCCCGCGACAACGCAAACGGCTCCCGCCTGGCAAGGCTCGCGGGTAACGGGTAGGATACCAAGGGGGTGGGCGGACGGGGTTCGAGGGGCCGTCCGCGGCGGCTTCTCCCGGAGTGACGAGCGGTCCGGTTGGAAAACCCGAAGGAGGCGGTGCGATGTGGCACGCAGTCAGGAAGAGCAGGATGGCCTGGTTGATCTTGGGCCTGGCGGCCGGACTCGTCTGGGGCGGGGTCTGGCCCGACACGCCCTTGCACGCGGTGTCGACCGACCGGGGCGACACCTTCGCCATCGCCACCGGCCCGGTCGACGGCGACCTGGAGGCCATTTACTTCCTCGACTTCCTCAGCGGCGACCTGAAGGCGGCGGTGATGAACCAAATGGGCAAGTTCACCGCTTTCTACGCGTACAACGTGCTCAAGGACTTTGGGACTCGCGTCGGCCAGAATCCCCGCTACCTCATGGTCACCGGCGGGGTGAATATCGCTCGGCCCGGCGGCGGGGTGCGGCCCAGCCGCTCGGCCATCTACATTGCCGACGCCACGACGGGGCAGGTCGCCGCCTACGCCATCCCCTGGGCGGGCCAGGGCCGGCCGGTCCCGCCCAGCACCTTCGTGCCGCTGGACACCCGGCCCTTCCGCACCGCGGCCATCCGCAAGACCGGGGGCGAGGATTGACGGTGGAAATCGTCCTCAACGGCCGGCCCCACTCGATCGACGACGGCCTGTCGGTCGCCGCGCTGGTCCAGCACCTGGGGCTGGCCGACCGGCACGTCGCCGTCGAGGTCAACCTGGAGGTCGTGCCCCGCCGGCAGCACGCATCCCACCGCTTGGCGCCCGGCGATCGGGTCGAGGTCGTCACCCTGGTGGGCGGCGGTTGAGCGGCCGGCGGCCGATCGCCCCTCCGCCTCGGGGCGCAAGGGCAACAGCACGGAAAGGGCGGGCATGACCGGCGACGGCGACTCCCTGCGGATCGGCTCCCACCTCTTTGCCAGCCGGCTGATCGTCGGCACCGGCAAGTACGCGACCTTCGAACTGATGGGCGAGGCCCTCGAAACGGCCGGGGCCGAGTGCATCACGGTCGCGGTCCGCCGCGAGCGGCTGGTCAACGCCGAGGGCAAGAACCTGCTTGACTACATCGACACCCGGCGATACACCATCCTGCCCAACACGGCCGGCTGCTTCACGGCCGACGACGCGGTTCGCGTCGCCCGATTGGGCCGCGAAATCCTCTCTCAATTGGACAACCCGGGGGCCGACTGGGTCAAACTCGAGGTGCTGGGCGACACGAAGACCCTTCTACCCGACCCGCTGGCCACCCTCCAAGCCACCGAAAAACTCGTGGCCGACGGCTTTCAGGTCCTGGTCTATACCAGCGATGACCCGATTGTCGCCCGCCGGCTCAAGCAGGCCGGGGCGACCAGCGTCATGCCGGCGGGCAGCCCGATCGGCTCCGGCCAGGGCATCCTCAACCCCAACGCCATCCGCATCTGCCTGGAATACCTCAAGGACGGCGACCCCGACTACCCGGTGATCGTCGACGCCGGCGTGGGGACCGCCAGCGACGTCGCCCAGGCGATGGAGCTGGGAGTCGACGGGGTCCTTCTGAACACCGGCATCGCGCATGCCAGGGCCCCGTTGGCGATGGCCCGGGCGATGCGGCTGGCCGCCGAGGCGGGCAGGCTGGCCCATCTAGCCGGTCGCATTCCCCGCAAGCTGTATGCCACGGCCAGCAGTCCGCCCGAAGGCACGATCGTCGGCCGGTAAGCACGATCACCAACCCCTCTCCCACTGGGAGAGGGAAGGGTGAGGGCCGCCGAACCGTGCGGCGACCCCTGCGGTCACCAACCCCTCTCCCCCTGGGAGAGGCCAGG
>JADLBT010000538.1 GCA_020847555.1 Gemmataceae bacterium | reverse complement strand
TGCGTGATGCGGTCGTGCCGGCGCTGGCGACGCTGCGGGGATTGGGCGACAAGCTCGAAACCCTGGTCGCGGACGACCTGTGGCCGCTGCCGACGTACCGCGAGATGCTCTTCCTCAAGTGACGCGCGGCGCCTGGAGACGCTGCGGCCGCCTGATGCAAGGTACTGATTGTCATGTGGACTCTGGCCGCACGCTGGCTCTTCCCGGTCGATGGCCCGCTCGTCGAGGGGGGCGCCGTCACCCTCGACGGCGAGCGCATTGTCGCCGTCGGGCCGGTCGGCGGGCGCGCGGACGTGGACCTGGGCGATGCGGCGGTACTTCCCGGCCTCGTCAACGCCCACACCCACCTCGACCTGACCGGCATGCGCGGGCTGGCGCCGCCCTCGCCCGATTTCACCGCCTGGCTGCGTCGTGTCATTGCCCACCGCCGCGTGCGCGCGCCGGAGCAGGTCTTGGCGGATATCCGCGCCGGGCTGGAGGAGAGTTTGCGCTTCGGGACGACGCTGCTGGGCGACATTTCCGCCGACGGCGGTAGCTGGCCGGTTTTGGCGGAAGCCTCCTTGCGCAGTGTGATTTTTTGCGAGCTGCGCGGCCTGACGAAGGCGCGCGCCAACCAAACGTATCGAGCCGCCGAGGCCTGGCTGGCCGCGCACCCGGCGACGGACCGTTGCCGGCCAGGGCTGAGTCCCCACGCCCCCTACAGCGTGCGCTACAGCCTGTTCGTCGATGCGGCGCTCCTGGCCCGCGACGCGAAATGTCCCCTGGCCGTTCACCTGGCCGAAAGCCGCGCGGAGCTGGAATTGCTCCACCACCACCGCGGCCCGTTCGTGGCATTTCTCCAGGAACTGGGCGTGTGGGATCCGGACGGCCTGGTGCGCAGCCCCACCGACGTCATGGACATTTGCAACATGGGTACGCGCAATTTGTTCGCGCACGGCAACTACCTGGCCCCCGCGGCGCGCGTCCCTGGCGACGCTACCATCGTCTACTGCCCGCGCACTCATGCCGCGTTCGGGCACAGGCCTCACCCCTTGCGACGGCTGTTGTCCCGAGGCGTCCGCGTCGCCCTCGGCACCGACTCCCTGGCGTCCAACCCCGACCTGGATCTGCTCGCCGAGGTACGTCTTGTGCGCCGCCTCTACCCCGAGGTTTCCGGCGCGGACCTGCTGCGCATGGCCACCCTCTCCGGTGCGGAGGCGCTCGGCTGGGCAAATGAAACCGGCAGCCTGACACCGGGCAAATCGGCCGATCTGATTGTGGTGCCGCTGTCGGCAGGCGCGCACGCCGACCCGCACGAGCAGGTGCTGGGGACCGAAACGCCGGTGCGGGCGGTGCTCTGTCGAGGCCGCTGGGTTCGCGGTCCCTTCGCGAACGTTTGACGCGGGGTGAGCCCTGGTTTCAGCTTGAACCGACCGGCGCGGCCTTATATCACACCAGGAGGGGCGCAATTACATCTGAGGTCCACGAGGCTCCGGAACCGATGCCGCTCGGGTATCTTGCTCTCGTCCTGCACGCCCATCTGCCGTTCGTCCGCCACCCCGAATACGACGACTTCCTCGAAGAGGACTGGCTGTACGAGGCGATCACCGAGACGTACATCCCGCTGCTGGACGTGTTCGACGGGCTGGAGCGCGACGGGTGCGACTGGCGGATGACGATGTCGGTCACGCCGACGCTGGCGGCCATGCTCAGCGATCCGCTGCTGCAGTACCGCTATGTCCGCCACATCGACAACCTGATCGCCCTGTCCGGCAAGGAAATCGAGCGGACACGCTGGCAGCCGGAGTTCCACCAGCTGGCGCAGCTGTACCACCAGCGCTTCCACCGGGCGCGCGATGTCTTCATCAAGCAGTATGGCAACAACCTGCTCAATGGGTTCCGCCGCTTCTTCGAGGCCGGCAAGCTCGAACTGATCACGTGCGGCGCCACCCACGGGTTCCTGCCGCTGATGACGGTCAACCAGGGAGCCGTGCGGGCGCAGGTCGAGCTGGGCTGCCGCGAGTTCGAGCGCCATTTCGGCCGCCGACCGCAGGGCATCTGGCTGCCGGAGTGCGGGTACATCGAGGGCATCGATGAGTTCCTGCGCGACGCCGGCATCCGCTACTTCTTCACCGACACGCACGGCGTCCTGCACGCCGAGCCGCGGCCGCGCTACGGCGTCTACGCCCCGATCGTGTGCCCGAAGAGCGGGGTAGCGGCGCTGGCACGCGATACCGAGTCGTCCAAGCAGGTCTGGAGCGCCATCGAGGGCTATCCCGGCGATTACAACTATCGGGAGTTCTACCGCGACGTCGGCTTCGACCTGGATTACGAGTATCTCAAGCCGCACCTGCACCAGACCGGCCTCCGCACCCACCTCGGCATCAAGTACTACAAGATCACCGGCCGGACTGACACCAAGGAGGTGTACGACCCGCGGGCCGCCCAGGAGAAGGCGGCCGAGCACGCCGGCAACTTCATGTTCAACCGCGAGAAGCAGGTCGAGTGGCTCGCCGGCGCGATGGACCGGCCGGCCCTGATCGTGGCGCCATACGACGCCGAGCTGTTTGGCCACTGGTGGTTCGAGGGGCCGGACTGGATCAATTACCTGATGCGCAAGCTCCACTGGGACCAGCAGACGGTCAAGCCGATCACCATCCCCGAATACCTCGACCGGCACCCGAAGCTGCAGATCGCCCAGCCGACCCTGTCGAGCTGGGGGTACAAGGGGTACTGCGAGGTGTGGCTGGAGGGGTCGAACGACTGGATCTACCGCCACCTGCACGAGGACGCGGACCGCATGGTCGAGCTGGCCCGGTCGTGCCAGGACAACGGCCACGGCGTGAAGCGGCGCGCCCTCAACCAGGCGGCGCGCGAGCTGCTCCTGGCCCAGTCGAGCGACTGGGCGTTCATCATGAAGACCGGCACGATGGTGGATTACGCCCGGGAGCGGACGCGCGTCCACATGCTGAACTTCAACCACCTGTACGACCAGATCAAGCGCGGCGACATCGACGAGCCGTGGTTGAGCGAGATCGAGCGCCGGCACAACATCTTCCCGGACCTTGACTATCGGGTGTATGCCTGATGCGCAATCGCCCGGAGTTCCTTCCTGCCGCTGGCGGCCCGGCCAGCCTCCCACGCTTCGGCAGCTGATACGGTAGTGTGCGCGTGTGGCGCCGTCGGCATAACCATCCGGGCGCCGACACGCACCCAAAGTGGAGAGGGTTGTCCGTGGCAATCAACTGGCGCGTCTGGACGCGCAAAAGTCATCGGTGGGGGGCGATCCTGATCGCCCTGCCCTTCCTGCTGGTCATCGTCACGGGCATCCTCCTCCAGCTCAAGAAGGAGTGGGTGTGGGTCCAGCCGCCGGGCATGCGGGGAAAGGGGAAGACACCAACGATTGCCCTGGAAGCCATCCTCGCCGCGGCGCGGTCAAAACCGGAAGCCGGCGTGAGGGGGTGGGAGGACGTCGAGAGGGTGGACATTCAGCCGAGTCGAGGGGTCGCGAAGGTCCAGGCCGCCAACCGCTGGGAAGTGCAGGTCGATCTTCAGACCGGCGACGTGCTGCAGGTGGCGTACCGCCGCTCGGACCTGATCGAGTCGCTGCACGACGGCTCGTGGTTCCACGACAGGGCCAAGTTGTGGGTGTTCTTGCCGGTGGCGGTTGTGGTGTTCGGTCTGTGGGGCACGGGCGTTTACCTGTTTTTCCTGCCCTACACGGTCCGGTGGTCGCGCCGCAGGCGAAACACGAAAGCGGCCCCGGGCCTGTCGCGGCCGGCGGACCAGCCCGGAGCGCCCGCGCCGGGCGAGAGTCTCCCCCCGCGCTGACGCTTCGCGCGTGCCCGGCGCGGGCGCTCCGGGCTGGTCCGCTGGCGTGCTGCCTCTCACGCCGACTGGCGCAGCGCGGCCTGGGGCGCTGCCTCTTCACGCACCTGCTTGAGCAGTCGGTCCCACGCCTCCGGGTTCGCGGGCACCTCGCCGCGCACGCGCTCCAGGTCCGCCAGGAACGCGGCCACGTCCCGGTAGCCTTCCTCCGCCGCCTCGGCCGTCAGACGAGTCAGGACCGACGCCAGCGCGTCGGGGAATCCCTTGACCTTGCCGCCCTTGCGCCGACCGGCGGCGCTGCACCAGCCGGCGGCGATCTGTCCGAGGGCACACAGGTCGGTCGCGGCGCCGTTCGGCGGCTCGGCGACGGGCGGGACCGCGAGCCAGTGCGGCTCGCCGAAGCCGCACAGCTTGACGACTCCCTCGCCCGTCAGCAGCACGTCGTTCGGACCCATGTGCCCGTGAATCAGTCCGGCCTGGTGGGCCGCGTCCAGCCCCTGCCCCGCCTGGAGCAGCAGCCGATGCCACACGCCGGGAACAGCGGCCAGCGGCGGCCACTCGGAACTCGGCACGCCTGTCAGCCACTCCTGCAGCGCCGCCGGCCGGCCCACGATTTCCAGCAGTTCCAGCGTCGCGGCGAGGTTTGGGTGCGGTGTCAGCGCCTGGGCGAAGCGCTGGCGGAACTCGTCCGGCCGGACCGCGTCCTCCATCTCGCTCTCGGCGAGGTGACGGAGCACCGCCTCCTCGCCGCGCGTCGGGTCGAACACGCGGTAGACCGTCTCGCACGGCCCGGAGCGCAGGCGATCGATCACGCGCAGCCGGCCCAGCACCAGCGCGTCGAGGTTGCCGGCCTCGATCAGCGCCATCTGGTAGAGGGTGACGACCCCGCCCGCGAGGAGCACCTGCCGCAGCGAGCGCCGCTGCCGCCGAGCCTCCACGAGCAGGGCGGTCAGCGTATCCGGCTCGACCAGGCCGAGCGACCGGAGCAGGTCGCCCAGTTCGCGGTCGGCCGGCTCGACAGCACCCGTCAGCGAGAGGATGTCGCGCCCGCCGACGGCCCCGGCCGGCTCGTCGGCCCGGGCTCGCACGCCAGCGAGTTCGCGCAGCTTGCGGCAGTACCACTCGCGCATGTCGGCGAGGTGCCGGTCTACCTCGCCGCGGCGCTCGGCGACCGCCCGCTCCTCCGCCTGGAGCTGTTCGGCCTGGCGGGCGAGGCGCTCGGTGTTCGCCTGCACCTGCCGCGCCTGCTCGTCCACCTCCTCGCGGCGCCGCTGCAGGATCGACTCGCCCTGGGCGAGGGCACGCTTCATCTCGGTCAGCTGCCCCTGCCAGTCGATGAGTTGCTGGCGGAACGCGGCCACCGCGAGGCGCTGCTCGTCCTGGCCGCGACGCAGCTGGGCCTCCTGCTGGCGCAGCCGCTCGGCCTCGCCCTGCACCTGCCCCTTGAGCGCCTCCAGTTCCTCCTCGCACTGCCGAGCGTACCCGTGGACCTCGCCGAGGTGTTCGCGCAGTTGCTCCCGGGCGTGGGTGAGCCGCTCCAGGGCGTTGCCGGCGCGCAGCTCCAGCTCGGGCAGCTGCTGCTGCAGTACCTGCGCCTCACGCCGCGCCTCGTCGAACTCGGCCCGGGCGCGGACGGCGTTCTCCTCCGCCTCGCGACGGGCCGCCTCGGCGCGCTCGCGCTCCGCGAGCAGCGTCTTGCGCTGTTCGGCCACTGATCGTCCGACCTCCTGCACCCGCTCCTGCTGGCGCTGCAAGGCTCCTTCGCGCTCGTCCAGGTCGGCGCGCATCCGGTCGATGTCGGCGCTGCGCTGCTCGATATCGAGTTTCAGCGCTCGCAGCGCCTCCTCAGCCTGCTTCCGCTCCGCCTCCAGGCCGGCCCGCCGCTGCTCCAGCTCGCGGCACGCCTCCTCGTGACGGGCCAGCTGCTCGGCGGCCGCCTTCTGCCGGGCGGTCAGCTCCTCGGACCGACGGCGCAGCTGCTCCTGCAGCGCCTCGCGCGCCTGCTCCGCCTGGGCCAGCAGCAAGGTGCGCTCGCGCAGCGCATCGCGCTCGGCGTCGAGGCGCTTCTGCAGGTCGTCGAGAGAACTCATGCGCGCCTGCACCAGGCTCGCCTGTTCCGCCTGCTGGGCCGTGGCCGCGTCGAGGGCGG
>JADLBT010000537.1 GCA_020847555.1 Gemmataceae bacterium | reverse complement strand
CTGGTTGAGGTGCTCGTGGTGATCGCCATCCTCGGTGTCTTGTTTGGGTTGATCCTTGGGGCCGTGCAGCGGATACGCGACGCGGCTGCCCGGCACGCCTGCGCCGACCACCTGCGGCAGATCGGCAGCGCACTGCATCAGTACCATGGCGCCCACGGCGCGTTCCCGCCCGGCGTCGTCCACCCGGCCCTGCACCCCGGTATCCCGCGCCTGTACGGCCCCGATACCGATCCCTACCCACTGATGAACTGGCATACCCGTTTGCTGCCCTACCTCGAACAGGATGTCCTTTGGCGGCGGACGCAACAGGCGTATGCGCAAGACCGATACTCGATTGGTGTTCCCCCGCACGTCGGCCTCGTCACGCCAATTCCACTGTTCATGTGCCCTGCGGACAGTCCCCGAACGCCGCCCGGCGTGGCCCTGGAACAGACAGCGGCGACGACCTCTTACCTTGGGATTTCTGGCACGAACGAGTACCTCCAGGACGGCATGCTTTATCTGGACTCGCGGGTTCGGCTGGCGGCCGTTCTCGACGGGACGAGCAACACCGTCATGGCCGGCGAACGGCCCCCGATGCTGGACCTGCGGTACGGGCGTTGGTACGGGGGTTGGGGGCCCTGGGGGGTCGCCAACGCTTTCCTTGGCGTCCGCGAAATCTGCGTGCCCACGGACGGGAGTTATGACTGTTCCGATCGCGCCTACGAGTTCCGCCCTGGGCAACGGCAGGATCCCTGCTCCGCATTCCATTTCTGGAGCCTGCACAGCGGCGGCGCCAATTTCCTTTTTGCCGACGGCTCAGTCCGGTTTCTTGCGTACAGCGCCGACTCTAGCTTGCCCGGCCTGGCGACACGCGCCGGGCGCGAAACCGTGACCATCCACGACTAAATCGGCCAGCCCCTTCCCCGTCTCCGCCCCGGGCTCCTGCAAAGCAAGCGCGCCGCACTTACTTCCTGTCCAGCGCCCTTCCGCCGATCTCAAGATCCGGTTGTCAACAGACCGCCGGCCGCGCGACACAGTTCCTCGGCCTGCTCGCGCTGCGGCGCCTCGGCGATGACGCGCACGATCGGTTCGGTGTTGCTCGGTCGGACGTGAATCCAGCGATCTTCCCAGTCCAGGCGCAGGCCATCGGCGGTGTTTGGCCGCGCCTCGGGCCAGCGCCGCCGCAGCGCGTCGAGCACCTCGCCCAACCGGGAGCGATCGACCGTATACCTGTCTTTGACGATGTGATAAGCAGGAAGTTCGTCTACCAGGGTGCTCAACGGTTGGCCGGTCGCGGCCAGCAGGTTCAGGATGAGGCCCATGCCGATGAACGGGTCGCGCACCCACCCGACGCGCGGATCGATCACGCCGCCGTTGCCCTCGCCGCCGATCACGGCACCCGTCGCCTGCATCCGGTCCACGACGTTCGCCTCGCCGACCGCCGCGCGGTGACAGGGCACGCCGAACCGGGCGGCGAGATCCTCGACCAGCCGCGAGGTGGACATGTTGATCGCGACCGGCCCCTTCTGCTGCCCCAGGCGAAACAGCACGGCCAGGGCGAGCGTCAGTTCCTCGCCGATGCAGCGGCCCGTCTCGTCGATCAGGGCGAGGCGGTCGGCGTCCGGGTCGAGCGCGAACCCGACCGCAGCCCCGGCCGCGGGCACGCGCGGGCAGACGTCGCGCAGGTTCTCCGCGGTCGGCTCCGGTTCGTGGAGGAAGCCGCCGGCATCGGCCCCGAGCGCCGTCACCTCGCACCCGAGGGCGGTGAGGAGGTCCGCCCCGAGCGCGCCGCCGGAGCCGCCGTTGACGTCGAGGAGTACCTTGAAGCGCCGGGCGCGAATCGCCGCCGCGTCCACCAGTTCCAGCACCCGGTCGCGGTGCCACGCGGCCGCCTCGCGGTTGCGGGTAACCGCGCCGACAGCGTCCCACGCGGCGCGCCTTCCGGCGCGGCGATCGAACAGTTCCTTGACCTTCGCCCCCTGGTCCGCCGGCAGCACGCGGCCGTCCGGACCAAACAGCTTCAGCCCGTTCCACGGCGCCGGGTTGTGGCTGGCGGTGATCTGAATGCCGCCCGCGGCGCCGAGTTGGCGGACGGCGAGACCGCACGTCGGTGTCGGGGCAACGTCAAGGTCGGCGGCCCGGCAGCCGGTGCCGAGGAGCCCGGCGAGGACCGCGTGCCGCAGGAACTGTCCACTCGGTCGGCCGTCGCGGCTGACGACGACGGTCCCGCCCTGGAGGTGGGTGGCGAGCGCCTCCGCGAAGGCAAGAGCGGCTTCCGCCGTCAGCCCGCGGCCGACGATGCCCCGGATCCCCGAAACGCTCACGATCAGCTCGTCGTGCTCCGCCATGCCACCCCTCCCATCTTGCGTCGCCCTCCCGACCGTGGGCGGCGCAGCCGGCATATCCCTCAAGTCTGTCAAGAACGGGCGCCGATGATCGAGGAGCGTGAGTAGCTCCGGACCCGTCCCGACCCGATGACAGTTTATGAATCGTGGCGCGCACAAGGGCGGCACAGCGAAGGGGCGATTCCGTTCCCTGCCCACCTTGCGCCGTCTTGTCTGCCGTCTCGTCGTCGCCTTTTTCCTTTACTTGCCGTGCCTGCTGTTCGGCGGCTGTGCCGCGTCGAAGCCGCAACACGTGGATCGGTCGCTGATGCGGGAGAAGGGCTCGGCGCGGCGCAATGAGGGGGTGCCGGAGCGTTATCCGATCGGCTGCCCGGACGTGCTGGAAATCACTGTCGTCGGCCGGCCGGAATACACGGGCCGTCGCACCGTCCGCCCCGACGGCCGCATCGACCTGGGTGAACTGGGCCAGCCGCGCGTGGAGGGGCGCGCCGCGCCCGAGGCGGTCCACCTGATCGCCGGGCTGTTGGCCCTGCCCCCCGAGTACGTCGATGTCCGCGTGGCCGAGTACCACAGCCAGGTGCTCTACCTCTTCGGCGAGGTGAACGGCCTGCAGCGCACCGTCCCCTACCGCGGCCAGGAAACGGTCCTGGACCTGCTGCAGCGCGCCGGCGGCATCACGTCCGGGGCAGCCCCCGACGACGTGTTCGTCGTGCGCTCCCGCATCCTCGACGGCCAGCGGCCGGAGGTGTTCCACGTCGATCTGCGGGCGATCGTCCTGAAGCAGGACCAGAAGACGAACCTGCGTCTGCAGCCGTTCGATCAGATTCACGTCGGCGCCACCCGCCGTGCCCGGCTGGAGAAATGCTTCCCGCCGTGGCTCCGTCCCCTCTATCAGCTTGTCTGCGGCCTCTCCTCCACCCCGAAAAGTGACAGGGTGACCAGGTGACCGAAGAAAGCCCGCGGGTAACGCCCCGTGGGCTCTGGGCTGGCCTTGCCCGCGCCGCGCCGAGTCGGTATAGCGTTCGGCCCTGGGATAGTGAGCCCCGCGGGGCACGATGGAGGGAAGGAACGCATGAAGGCTCTCGTCGCGAAGCTTTGGTCCGGCACATGGGTCGGGAAGAAGGTGTTCATGGCGGTTTCCGTCGCGGGGATCGCGGCGGCCGCGTTCTTCTGGGGCCGGCACGGCGCCGGCGGTCGCGCCACCGCCCAGGCGCCGGCGCAGCACCAGTACACCCAGGCTCCGCAGGCGATGCCGGCGGCCGCCACCGACTACCAGCGCCGGGTGGTCGCTTTCCTGTACGGCAACATCCCGGTCACTCGCGAGGAGCTGGGCGAGTACCTGATCGCGCGCTACGGGGCCGAGCGCGTCGAGTTCCTCGTCAACAGCCGCATCATCCAGATGGCCTGCCGCGACCGCAACATCCAGGTCACCGACGCCGAGGTCGATGCCCAGCTTCGGGAGGATCTCAAGGGGTTCGGCAACATCAGCGAGAAGGACTTCGTCAACGGCATCCTCAAGCGCTATCACAAGACGCTCTATGAGTGGCGAGAGGACGTGATTCGGCCCAAGCTGGCGCTGCAGCGGTTCTGCAAGGACCGGGTGCAGGTCACCGAGGACGACATCCTCAAGGCGTTCGACGCCAAGTTCGGCGAGAAGATCCATTGCCGCATGATCGTCCTGCCGAAGGAGTGGGCCGGGACGCACCGCGCCACCGACATCTGGACCAAGGTGAGCAAGAACGACGAGGAGTTCAACAAGGCCGCACGCAGCCAGTTCATCCCGGACCTGGCGGCCAAGGGGGGCGAGATCCCGCCGATCCACAAGCACTTCGGCGACCCGAAGGTCGAGAAGGCGGCCTTCGAGCTGAAGACGCCGGGCGAGGTCACCCCGCTCATGACCATGCCGGACGGCAACCAGATCATCCTCAAGCTGGTGAAGCGCCAGCCCCCGGACACCACCCGCAAGCTCAACGACGTGCGCCTCGACCTGCACAAGGAGATGTTCGAGGTCAAGCTGGCCCAGGAGATTCCCAAGGTGTTCCAGGATCTCCGGACCAGGGCGAACCCGACGATCCTGCTGAAGAAGGAGAGCGCGACCACTTCGCGCCAGGAGCTGGACCGCCAGGTGCGTCAGCAGTTGCAGGGGACGCCCGGCATCCCGGCGCCGCCTGCGGCCGCCCCACGCGGGCAGTGAGGCGCCTTGCGCGCGCGAAATCGATCCGAGTCCGCAGCGCAAGAGCGTTTCGCGCAAAGACGCAAGGAGTGCCAGGAAAGACCTTCCTGG
>JADLBT010000536.1 GCA_020847555.1 Gemmataceae bacterium | reverse complement strand
GAGAGCATCGTGGCCCAGAGCGGCACGTGGTTCTCCTACAAGGACGTGCGCCTCGGCCAGGGCCGCGAAAACGTCAAGCAGTTCCTGCGCGACCACCAGGAGCTTTGCTCCGAGCTGCGCACGGCCATCCTCGCCAAGCGCCTCCCGCCTCCGCCGGCGGCCGACGGCAAGGTGGTCGAGAAACACAAGGACGACGTGGTCCTCAAAACCCCGACCCCAGTGCTGGCAAAGCCGCCCGCCAAGGTCGCCAAGAAAGCCAGCGCGTAGAGAGCCGCGGGGGATTGATCCGACGTCCCCAGGGCTAAACCGCATGGTCCGGTAAGCCGAAACACTCCGTGGGGTGTTCCCTGCGCGGGCCGGTGCCTCGTCATGGGTGCCGGCTACCGCGCACGCGGTCACCCCGCGGAGCGGTGGGATGCGCGTGCTATTCGCGGGTGAGCCCAACGACGGGATCTCGGTCTCGTCGCACCACGCCCGGCTTCTGGCCCAGGTGGGCGTCGAAGTCGCCTTCGACGAGCCCGGCCTTTCCTGGAGACAGGTCGGGCGCGACGTGGACATCGTGCACGTCGTCACCGGCCTGCAGACCGACAACGCCTTGCTCCGCCGCATCGTGAAGGCCCGCTCCACCGGTGCCGCCATCATCCGCTTCTGGACCGGGCTGGACGTCCTCTGGGCGCAGGTCCACGGTCCAACCCTGCGATTCGCACAGACCCTAGATCACCTGCGCTGCCTTCAGATCGCGCCGACGCCCGACCTGGCCGACCGCCTTCGCCGCATCGGCATCTCCGCCCGGCCAGGACCCGTCGCCACCGCCCTCGTCTGCGCCAGGCAGAACCCCCAGCCGCTGCCGCCGCAGTTCACCGTGCTCGCCAGGCTCCCGGCCGATCGACGCGAGTTCTTCGGCGGCCCGATCGTCGACGCGCTCATCCGCCGCTTTCGCGCCGCCAGGTTCCTGATCCTTGGCGATGATCCGGCCAGGTACCGCGGAATCGAAAGCGTCGAAGCGCTGCCCTACGTCGACGACGTCTCGCGGACCATTCAACGCGCAACCGTGCTTGTCCAGCCCGTGCGCTGGGGGCGCCGCTCAAGACTCATGCTCGAAGTGCTTTCCCACGGCCGCCACGTCGTGTCGAGCATCCCCCACGAGCAGGCACGCTTCGCCGAAACAACCGAGGGATTCGCCGCCGCCCTGCGTGAACTCGGGGCCGACCCGCCCTTCCACCTCGAGGGACGCGAGCACGCGTGCCGCGATGAAGACCGCGGCATCATCAGCCACGCCCTGCACCGCGAACTGGAGCGCTGCCTCGACGAATCTGCCTGCGGCCCACGCTCGAACGGCGCCTGGCTCGCCGGCATGGCCGCGCTTCGCAACCCGCTCGTCTGCGGCACACGCAGCTTCGCCGCGCCCGCGATCGACAAGCTGCCGCAGGACCTCTCGTTCCTCGGCCTGCTGCTGCCCGCGGGTGAACCGCACCTGGCCGCGACCGGCGCCGGCGGGGGCCTATGACTCGCGCAGCCCCGACAACTCCGTGTACCGTGCTCACCATCGGCCCCTCGCCGGAGCTTGCCGGCGGCATGTCGGCCGTCGTCGGGCAGATGCTCTCGCTCCCCTGCGGCGGACGCTACCGCGTGCAGCTGTTCACCATCACGACCAGCCAGGACGAGGCGGAAACGATGACCGACAGGGTCGCACGCCACGTCCGCCAGATGCAGGCCCTGTCCCGGCGCATCACGCTCGCCGCCGCCCGCGTCGTGCACATCCACACCTGCAGCGGCTTCTCGTTCTATCGCTCCGCGGCCGACCTCGTGCTGGCCAGGCGCCAGGAGTGCCGCACGGTCCTGCATGTGCATGGCGCCGCGTTCGACGAGTTCTTCGCCAGCGCATCGCACATCCAGCGCAGCATGATCCGCTGGACCCTCACGGCCGCCGACGCGGTCATCGCGCTCTCCGCCGGCTGGGCGAGGCAGCTCCGAGCGATGGCCCCGGATGCCCGGGTCAGGGTCGTCGAAAACGCAGTGGCGATCCCCCCGCCGGTACCGGCGCGGGCGCACGGCGGCCCCTGCCGGTTTCTCCTGCTGGCGAAGATGGACGAGTGGAAGGGAATCGACGACCTGCTCGCCGCCTGCACGATCCTGCGATCGCAGGGCAGCGCCCTCGAGATGACGCTCGCTGGCCCGCCCGGCACTGCCGGCGACGCGGACGGGCTTCGGGCCAAGATCAGCGCAAGGGGTCTCGCAGGGATGGTTCGCTACGTCGGCGTGGTCCGCGGGGAGGCCAAGAACCACCTGCTGCGTTGGGCGGATGCCTACGTGCAGCCGAGCCACCATGAAGGCATGCCCCTGGCCTTGCTGGAGGGGCTCGCCTACGGACTGCCCGCGGTCGCGACGTGCGTCGGCGCCGTGCCGGAAGTCGTCTCCCCAGGACGTGAGGGGCTGATCGTCGACCCGCGCGATCCGTCAGCCCTGGCCGCGGCCATGGCGTCCCTGGCCGGCGATCCCGGCCTCCGAGCGCGATGCGGAGATGCCGCCCGCGAGACCGCCGTCGCTCGATTCAGCCTCGAACACCTCGAACGCAACCTCGTTGACCTGTACGACGACCTGTGCAGCACGGCAACGCCGGGGCCGCAAGCGAAAGGGCGCGAGTCCCGCTCCCCGATCGCACCGGCGGGCGTGTGACGTACCACCTGGGGCGCAGGCCACCACGCTCACCGCAGGAAGGGCGCGCGGTGCACGCCGGCGCGGCCGAGCGGTCGCGCACGGCGGGACT
>JADLBT010000535.1 GCA_020847555.1 Gemmataceae bacterium | reverse complement strand
TGTCCCGCCTGACCCCGGATCTGGACGATTGAAGCCGTCCCTCAAAGGATGGCGACCGCGTCAGCCCAGTTATCCGGCAACCGCGGGAGTTTGCTGGCCTCCTCCGTCGTGATCGCCCGTTTCCCTCGGATTGTGAAGTGATCCCAGCCCCCACACCCGGGACAGCGCCCCGCAAAACCCACGTCGCTACCAGCCGTACCCCGGTCGCCCCGCGCCTCGCTTTCCCGCGGCAAGCTGCTATAGATGAGGGGTAAAGCGACCCGCGGAACAGCGGCGCGCACTCCGCTTGTTGAGGATCCTGGACCGAGACGATGGACAAACCCCAAGCCACCGAACTGCTCTTTGAACTGAGCCGCCCCGGCCGCCGCGCCCACCGCCTGCCCGAATGCGACGTGCCAACCGGCGACGCGCAATCGCTCCTCCCCGCCGGCACCCTCGCCGACGCCCCGCCGCCGCTGCCGGAGGTGGGCGAGAGCGACCTGATCCGGCACTTCGTCAACCTGTCCGGCCGGAACATGTCGGTCGATACGAACTTCTATCCGCTCGGATCCTGTACGATGAAGTACAACCCCAAGCGGCACGAGCGGCTGGCGTCGCTGCCCGGCATCCTCGACCTGCACCCGCTGCAGAGCGACGAGTCCGCCCAGGGCATGCTCCAGTTACTCCACTCCCTGCAGGACATCTTCGCCGAGATCGCCGGGCTCGACGCCGTCTCGCTCCAGCCGGCGGCTGGCGCGCACGGCGAGCTGACCGCCCTCCTCGTCGCGGCCGCCTACTTCCGCGACCGCGGCGAGAAGCGGACCCGCGTCCTGATCCCCGACAGCGCGCACGGCACCAACCCGGCCAGCGCCGCCATCGCCGGGTTCGAGGCGGTCACGGTCAAGAGCAACGGCAAGGGGCTGGTGGACCTCGACGACCTGCGCGCCAAGCTCGATGACCGGGCGGCGGTGTTCATGATCACCAACCCGAACACCCTCGGGCTGTTCGACGGCCAGATCGCGACGATCACCGAGCTGGTGCATCAGCACGGCGCGCTGGTCTACCTCGACGGCGCGAACATGAACGCCATCCTGGGCATCACGCGCCCGGGTGACTTCGGCGTCGATATGATGCACTACAACGTTCACAAGACGTTCACCGGCCCCCACGGCGCCGGTGGCCCGGGGTCCGGCCCGATCGCCGTGCGCAGGAACCTGGCCCCGTACCTCCCCGCCCCCCTCGTCGCGGAGCAGGGCGGCAAGTACCGGCTCGACCACGACCGGCCAAAGGCGATCGGCCGGGTGCGCAGCTTCTTCGGCAACGTCGGCATCCTGGTCCGCGGCTACTGCTACATCCGCACTCTCGGGCCGGCGGGCCTGCGCGAGGTGAGCGAGAACGCGGTCCTCAACGCGAACTACCTGCTCGCGCTGGTGAAAGGCGCCTACGAGGTGCCGCACGGCGAGCGCTGCATGCACGAGTTCGTCGCCAGCGCCCGCACCCTGCGCCGCGAACGGAAGATCAGCGCGATGGACATCGCCAAGCGGTTGCTCGACCTCGGCTACCACGCGCCGACCGTTTACTTCCCGCTGGTCGTGCCCGAGGCGATCATGATCGAGCCGACCGAGACGGAGAGCAGGGAGACGCTCGACGCCTTCGCGGCCGCCCTGCTGCGCATCCGCGAGGAGGACGCGGACTTCCTGCACGAGGCGCCGCACACGCTGCCCATCAGCCGCCCGGACGAGGTGAGGGCGGCCAAGGAGCCGATCCTGAAGTGGGTCCGCTGACCTGCCGCCTGCTCCCGTACGCGATAGCGGACGGCCCTGCGAACATGGCCGCCGACGAGGCCCTGCTCGCCACCGCCGTGGCGGGCAGGGCCTCGCTGCGCTTCTACGGCTGGGCGACGGCGACGGTCAGCCTTGGCTACTTCCAGCCGGAGCGCGTGCGCCGTGAGGATGCGCTGCTGGCGCCGCTTCCCTACGTCCGCCGCCCGTCGGGCGGCGCGACCCTCGTCCACCACCACGAGGTCACCTACGCCCTCGCCCTGCCGCCCGGTCCGCCGTGGCAGTCCGAGTACGCCGGGCCGCACTGGCTCCGCCGCATGCACGGAATCATCGCGCTGGCTCTCGGCGATCTGGGGGTGGCCGCGCGTGCGCACGCCCTGACCCCGGGGCAGGAGGTCCCCGGGTTCCTCTGCTTCCACCACTTCGCCGCGGGGGATCTGCTGATCGGGGAGGCGAAGGTGGTCGGCAGCGCCCAGCGCCGGCAGCGCGGGGCGCTGCTGCAGCACGGCGCCATCCTGCTGGCGCAGAGCCCGTTCACGCCGGCGTTGCCCGGTATTCGCGAGCTGACCGGCAAGTACCTGCACCCCGAGGAAGTGAGCGCGGCGGTCGTCGGCCAGTACAAACGACAAACTGGGTGGGAGATTGAGCCGGGAGCGTGGACAGCAGCTGAGCAGGAATTTGCCGCCACACGGGCTGCGGCGAAATACAGGTCGGCAGCGTGGAGTGAGAAGCGCTGACCGGGCTGCGCCCACGCGGCGCGGCGCCCTCATACAAGTTTCATTTTAAGTTCATGATGGCCTAACCTGCCTTTTGCTATCTTTATCCTTAATCTTTTCCAATCACGGTTGCCCTTGCTCCACTCTCCCCACCAATCACCTAACTATCAGTACAGATTCCAGGGGGATGGTGCGTAAGGGGTTTTCGTCAAGCCCACGGGTGACGTCCCGTGGGCCAAGTCCCCAGTACTCCCACCACGGGATGCCACCTGTGGGCTTTGCGCACCAACTCCCTCCTCCTTGAAAACCGTCCGGCCTCCTCCCACCACTGTTCGCTCCGCACGCGCGGGCTGTACAACAACCGGGTCCAATTCGTTACCCGCCCGCGGAGTACTCTCATGCCGGACGACGCCTCTCTGCCCGACCCTTCCCCCGTGCTGGATCTGCTCGAAGCCTTCCGCCGCTCCAAGGTGATGTTCGCGGCCCTGACGCTGGGCGTTTTCGACCGTCTCCACGTCGGTCCCGCGCCCGTCACCGCCCTGGCCGCCGACCTGCACGCCAACGCCGACGCGCTCGGGCGCCTGCTCGACGGCTGCGTCACTCTCGGGCTGCTCACCCGTGTCGGAGACGGCTACGCGAACAGCCCCGCCGCAGACGCCTACCTGACCGCGACCAGTCCGCGCCGGCTGACGGGCTACGCTCAGTACTCCGACAAGGTGCTGTGGCAACTCTGGCACCACCTGGACGACGCCGTGCGCGAGGGCGGCCACCGCTGGAAGCAGGCGTTTGGACTGGAGGGACCGATCTTCGCGCACGTCTTCCGCACCGACGACGCCCGGCGCGAGTTCCTGATGGGCATGCACGGGCAGGGGCAGCTGAGTTCGCCGGCGGTGGTGGGCGCCTTCGACCTCGGGCGCTTTCGCCGGCTGGTGGATCTCGGAGGAGCAACCGGCCACCTCGCCGCCGCCGCCTGCCGCCGCTATCCGGAGTTGCGGGCGGTGGTGTTCGACCTTCCCGCCGTGCTGCCGCTGACGCGCGAGCTGATCGGCGCGTCGGACGTGGCGGACCGGGTCGAACTCGTGGCGGGCGATTTCTTCGCCGACCCACTGCCGGACGCCGATCTGTTCGCCCTCGGCCGCATCCTGCACGACTGGGACGAGGAGAAGATTGGCCGACTGCTGCGCAAGATCCACGAGCGGCTGCCCGCGGGCGGGGCTCTGCTCATTGCGGAGAAACTGCTCGACGACGACCGGACCGGACCGCCGTGGGCCGTGCTGCAATCGCTCAACATGCTGATCTGCACCGAGGGCAAGGAGCGGACCCTGGGCGAGTACGAGGAACTGCTCCGGCACGCGGGCTTCGCGCGGGTCGAGGGAAGGCGCACCACCACCCCCCTGGACGCGGTCCTGGCGGTCAAGGCGTAGGACTGGCGGACCAAACGTCATGACGCCGACGCTGCGGGCTCGGACAGGAACGAAAAGAGGCTCGCGCGGAGGCGGGGCGGGTGCCGCGCCTCAGCGCGAGGTTCGTTAGATCCCGCGGCGCTTGACCGCCAGTTTGCCTTCGTCGATGAGCCCCTCCAGGTCGCTGCGGCTCAGGGGTCGCGACGGCACTCCGGCCGCCGGCACCTCCAGCTTCGACACCCACGCGACGGCGTTCAGCAGCAGCGTGCGGAAGTTGTCGTCGCCGAGGTTGGTGTGCCTGTGCAGGCCGGTGAAGCCGAACCCGCGGGCGCCGTCGGGCCGGTCATACGCCCACGCCATGACCTGCTTCTTCCCTGACGACACCGCTGCGTAGACCGCCGGGTTGCCGCCGCGCGGGCTCGCCTTCTTCCCCTCGGCCTGGATCGTCTTCAGCGGCGGCAGCGCGACCAGAACCGGCGTCACCCCCTTCAGCCCCTCGACGAAGCGCATGTGATAGTACCACTCGTCGTTGACGGCGAACGGCTTGACGCCGCGCGTCGTGTCGTGTTTGGGGATCTC
>JADLBT010000534.1 GCA_020847555.1 Gemmataceae bacterium | reverse complement strand
CGAAAATCGGGGCAAGATACGCCCTGACCGCCTCAATCGCCTCGTCGGATACGGTCAACGAAAAATCGGACATCTTTCGAGATGGCGCTTTTCTGGTCTTGCATAATGATGGCGTAAGCCATGAAATGACAAGGTCTTGCGAGAAATCGCAAGGCCTTGTAAATTACCCCCAAGGGGACTCGAACCCCTGTCTTAGCCGTGAGAGGGCTATGTCCTAGGCCACTAGACGATGGGGGCAACTGATTACCACAATCAGGTTCAGGTCAACCCTGGCGTATTCCTCCCACGGACCTCTGCGCCTGTCACTGCATCCGATATACCCGATGAAAAGCCGGGACGTTGCGCGCGTCCCGGTTGGTGAACACAACCACTGCGTGCAGGAAGCGCTGCCGTGTTCAATGCGTATTCTATCACGTCTGCTGACCGCGGCAAGCCCATCAAGAACCTGCACCCTCACCTGGGCTGCACCTGCGCGGTTTGGACCGGCCATAACGTGCTCGCGCCGGACAGATGGTTCCGGGAGCCTGACCTTTCCCGCCGCGGGGTGCGGGTGCGGCCGATACTGAAACCAGTCTCGACATCCGGACAAACGAGGAGGCGACGATGCGCACCGGCTGGTTGGCGGTACTGGTGATTGGGGGTTGGCTCGTCGGTTCGCCCGGCGCCGGCGCGGGGTGGTTGTTCCACCGCAACTGTCCTCCCAGTTCGTACTCGCCGCTCCACTACTGGCTGCCCGGTGCCTATACGGCGCGGGCCAACCTGCACCCCCAGCGCGGCATTCACTACCCGACCGACCACTACCCGGGGCTTCCGGTGGCGGTCACGATCACCGGCTACCCGTGCCCCCCGGTCAGTCCGGCCGCGCTGTACGGGCACTCTCCTTACGCGATTCCGGTTAACTCCACACCAGTGCCAACACAGACCCCCGCGACGGAACGCCGCGACGGCTCCGCGGAGAAACGCTGAAGGTCCGTGGCAGTCGGGCGAAGCGGAGTGCAGCGCGGTTGTTCACCAGCCGCGAGTGCGAGCGAGCGGGACGCGGCGGGCCGGCGGACTACACTGTCAGCGAGGCACTTCCTGCTGTCAACTGGATTGAGGAGTCCCCGATGCGACCGACCTCCGCCGCTCTCGCGTGTGGGCTGCTGCTCCTGAGCACCATCGCGGCCCGCGCCGACGGCCCCGGCCTGGTGCTGGCGGCCGACGCCATCCAGCCGCAGGTGGCCATCGACACAAAGGCCAACATTTACGTCACGTTCCTTCACCAGGGTAACGTCGTTGTCTGCGCCTCGACCGACCGGGGCAGGACGTTCGGCCCGCCGATGGTCGCCATCGACGCGAAGGGAACGGCCCGCGGCGGCCGCCAGCGCGGCCCGCGCGTCGGCGTCGATGGCAAGGGCACCGTGGTCGTCACGGCCCCGCTGACGTTCGACGCGGCCGAGACGGCGAAGAAGTACCCGGTACGCGATCTGTACCTCGTCACCTCGTCGGACGGCGGCAAGACGTGGACGCGACCGCTGCGCGTCAACGAGGTGCCGCGCCAGGCGCCGGAGGCGCTGCACTGGTTGGCGGTCGCCCCCGATGGGACAGCCCACGTCGCGTGGCTCGACCGCCGCGACCGTGCGGAGCAGCCCGGCCAGGATCTCTACTACGCGAAGGTGGTCGGCGGCCAGGTCGGCAAGAACGTCCCGATCGCCAGCGCGGTCTGCGAATGTTGCGCCCCGGGGCTGGCAGTGGACGCGCGGGGCAATCCATTCGCCGCCTACCGTGAGGGCGACACCAGGGACAGCCGGGAGATCTTCGGCCTGCCGCCAGGCGCCCCGTTCGCCAGGGCGGTCCGCCTGAACCGCGCGAACAGCAACGAGACGTCGTGCCCGATGTCGGCGCCGGCGGCGGCGCTGTCCGCGGACGGCAAGACGTTCGCCGCCGCGTGGATGGACAAGCGCACGGGAGAACCAAACGTCTACTGGACCGTCGCGGACGGCCCGGTGTTCACACGCGACAAGCTGCTGCACGACCGCGAAAAGGGCAAGCAGGACCACCCGGCGCTGGCGATCGACGCGAACGGAACGGTGTGGGCGGTGTGGGAGGACGCCCGCACCGGGCGGCAACGCATCCGGCTCCGCACGTCCGCCGTGAGCAGTTCGGACCGAGAAGTGAGCGACGCCGCCGACGGCGAGGCCGGCTATCCGTCGATCGCCGCCAACGCGGGCCTGACGGCCGTCGTGTACGAGGCGCGCCAGGGCGGCCGGGACCGGGTGGTGTTCCGGTTGGTGGGGAGTCGGTAGCGCTTAACCACCACCCGCTACCCCACCGCGAACGGGTCGGCGAAGGTGACGCCGAGGTCGTCGAGGTAGTAGTGCGGGCAGTAGCCGAGGACGCGGCGAGCCGGTTCGAGATCCCAGATCCGGCGCGAACTGTCGCCGACCACCGTCACGACCTCGTACCGCGCGAGCGGCACGGTCAGGGCGAGAGTGAACGCCTGGGCCAGGTCGGTAAACGGCACCTGCTGCGGGCGGATGGGCCGCGCACGCAGGTCCGGCGCGTCGGGGTCGAGCGGGGCCGCGATGCGCATCACAATGACCTCGAGCGGGGGCCGCGCATAGTGGGCGGCGATCTGCTCGGCCAGAGCCTTCGTCAGAGCGTAGGTGCCGACCGGACTGGGGGGCGCGTCCCCGGGCACCATCCCGGAACCCGCGCACCAGACCGCCAGGCTCTCGCCCCAGACGACCATCAAACTGCTGACGTGGACGACACGCCGCACCCCCACCCGTCGCGCCGCCTCGAAAACGTGGTACGTCCCCTTGACGTTGACGTCGAAGCGGCGGTCGTTGAAGGCGTCCTCCTCGTAGGCGCCCGAATATCCGGTGGCGACCGCCAGGTGCAGCACCGCGTCGGCTTCGCTCATCGCCCGGGCGAGGGCGGGTGCGTCGAGCAGGTCGGCCTGGACCCGCCGCGGGTCGTCTCCGGGCGGGTCGAGCGCCAGCAGGCGCAGGTCGAAGCCCGGCCCGAGCAGGGGCAGAACGCCGCGGGCCACCTCGCCGGTGGCGCCGGTGACAAGTACCGTTTGCATTGGTCGCTCAACCTCGTGTTCGCGATGACCCACACCCTCACGATCGACGCTCCCGACCCGGAAGCCACCCGCGCCTTCGGCCACCGCCTCGCGGAGGTGCTATTCCCCGGCGCTGTCGTGGCGCTGGTCGGCCCGCTCGGCGCCGGCAAAACGCAACTTGTCCGCGCGATCGCCGAGGGGTTGGGGGTCAAGGACAGCCGGGTGGTCAGCAGCCCGACCTTCGTGCTGATCCAGGAGTACGAGGCCCGCCTGCCCATCTATCACTTCGACGCCTACCGCCTGCGCGGGCCAGCGGACTTCTTCGACCTCGGCGCCCCCGAGTACTTCGAGGGCAACGGGGTTTCCCTGGTCGAGTGGGCCGACCGGGTCGAGGCATGCTTGCCGCCGGACCACCTGCGCGTGACGCTGGCGGTGACGGGGGAGACGTCTCGCCGCCTCGTGCTGGAGGGGCGCGGCGGCCGGTACGAGGAGGCGCTCCGTCTCCTCGGCGGACACACCGCGTAGGCGGGCGAACGTTCCCCCTGCCTCGCGGGTCCGAAGGCTTCTGTCGGAGGCTGCATTCCGAGGTATAATACCACTGCAAAGTTGCGGTCTGTCGTTTTTCTTCCAGGCGGGCCGCGGGCGCCGCTGAGGGCCGGTCCATGCTCGCCAAACTGATCGAACATGCGGACAAGCCGAGCGAAAATCGGGAGATCCCGATCACCAAGGAGGAGTTCCTGATCGGCCGCGGGGCGGACTGCGACCTGCGCCTGGACTCGTCCACGGTCAGTCGGCACCATTGCATGATCCGCGTGCGCGGGCGCGAGGCCGCCATCATCGACCTGGGCAGCAGCAACGGCACGTTCCTCAACGGTCACCGCGTCCGCAGCCAGGCGCCCCTGTACGATACGGACGAACTCCGCCTGGGAACGTTCGTCTTCTCGTTCCGGCTGGGGTTTCAGGACGGTATCAACTGGCTGGCCGATCCGGGCAGCGACCCCGGCGCCGCCACCCTCAAGTTCAAGGATATCATGAGGACCGCGAACGAAGATCCGCTGGAAAAAGAAAGGGGCCACCCGCCGGGGGAAGCGGGTGGCCAGGGGGATAGTCCGGGCAAGGAGTCGGGGTAGGAAGATCGGGGGGAGAAGCGCGGCCAGCGGATTCACCCTGGCCCGCGAGCGTTGTGGGTCGGGAGGTCGGGGGAACCTCCAGGGGCAACGCTCACGGGCCGCTGCGGCCGGGGGAAGCCGCCGGGGCCATCGGGGGAAACGGCCCCGCGCGAATCGTTGACCTGGCCTCGCTTCGGCATCGCTCGTCAGGTCGTCTCTTCTTATTGCACCCCTCGTGCCAAACCCACTTGCCCGCCGTCACATTCACGCACCCCATTGCGGCGACAGGCTTTGCGATTTTCAGCTCTCGGCCTGCCACGTCCTCCATCTCAGAGAAAAAGTTACAACCGCTGTAAGTCCTACCGCGCGCTTTACCAGTCCGGAGCGCCCGCGACGGGCTTCTGGCAGCGCCCATCGCTGGCGCTCCGGGCTGGTAAAGCGCGCGCTCGTTTCGCGAGGCTGTTGCTCCCGGGGCCGCCGCGCCGGACAATGACGGCACGGCCTTTCCGCCCCTCCCGAACCACCACGGAGCGAACCGGCCATGCGTCTCCCCTCTTACCTCCTCTCCGCCGCCGCCCTGCTGTCCCTGGCCCGCGCTCCGGTCGCCGCCCAGGTCGGGTCACGCGGCGCGGACGATGAGAAAATCCTTCGCGCCGCCAACGTGGCGGTGGACGGCCCCGGCCTGCTGGCGCTGCTGCGCCGGCACGTCCCGACGAAGGAGGACGAGGCGCGCATCGTGGGCCTGATCCGGCAGCTCGCGGACAAGGTCTTCAAGGTGCGCGAGCAGGCGGGGGCGAAGTTGATCGCGGCCGGACCGCCCGCGCTGCCCGCCCTGCGCCGCACGGAGAAAGAAGGCGACCTGGAAACGCAGCGCCGAGCCCAGCGCTGCATCGAGGCCATCGAGCGGGCTAGCTCTCCTCAGCTGCTCGCGGCCGCCGCGCGCCTGCTCAGGCAGCGCCGCCCGGACGGAGCCTGCGCCGCGCTGCTGGAGTACCTCCCGCTCGCCGCCGACGCGGCCGTCGCGGAAGAGGTGCTGATTGCCATCTACGAGCTGGGCACCAGGACGGGCAAGCTCGAACGGGCGCTGGACGCGCTGTTCGGACTGGGCAGCGTCGGGCCGGTGGACGAGGCGGTGCTGGCCGCGCTGAGGGCGCCCGAGCCGCCGCGCCGCGCCGCGGCGGCGCTGGTCGTGGGGCGGTTCGGCACGCCGGAGCAGCGCCTGGCCGCGCGGCGCCTGCTGGAGGACGACGACGCCCAGGTTCGGCTGCGCGCGGCTCAGGGGTTGCTCTGTGCCCGCGATCCGGCCGCGGTGCCGGCGCTGATCGCCCTTCTGGGCAAGGGTCCGCTACCGTTGGCCCAGCAGGCGGAGGATCTGCTCGCACACGTCGCGGGGGAGAAGGCTCCGGCCGTGTCGCTGGGAGAGTACGTGGTAGCCCGTGCGAAGTGCCGCGAGGCGTGGCAGGAGTGGTGGCACGCCAACCGGGAGAGACTGGACCTGGCGCGGTCTGACCTGCGGTCGCCGTTCGCCGGTCCGACGGCCCTCGCCCGCACGATGACGCGCCGCTTCCTGGACGCGCTCGGAAAGGGCGACACGAAGGCGGTCCTGACGCTGGTGGACATCCCGTTTGGCGTCGATGCGGTCGCCGTCTTTCGGACGCGCGCCGAGGTCGAGCAGATCTTCCGGCAGGCGACCACCAGCTCGCAGAAATACACCTTCACCATCCGGGAAGTCCTGCGGATGGATGAGCACATCCGCCGCGTCGGCCGGGAGCCGATCGAGTTCCTCAAGCAGGTGCCGAAGGAGAGCCTCCGCGTCGTGTACATCGAGGGGGCAACGAACGGCCGGCAGGAGCGGGCGGCAATCCTGATCCGCTTCCAGGGTGGGAGGGCGCGCGTGGTGGGAATCGGGCAGGGAGACGTGAAGGAGCAGAAGAAGCCCGGGTAACCGCCCAGCGCCGCGTCTCGGTTCCGATACGAGCTGTCATCCGAACGATACGGGCCAGCCGAGAGAAAAAGCCCACGGGCAGCGACCCGTGGGCGTTCCTTTTGCTGACCGCGCTTCCGGCTCGGATTGGGTTATCCGGGTGCGGCGCTCACTTCTCGGTCGGGATTCGCCACATCGGCACATGCGGCGGGAGCTGGCCGGTGTAGAAGGCATGCGGGCCGACGAGATCCCGCAGCTGCTGCAGAGCCTGGCGGCGATACGTGATGTAGTAGTACTCGCACCGGGCGTCGCGCACCATGTCCCAGACGCGGTACAGGTAGTCCGTCTCCGTCAGCGCCGCCCGGAGTTCCTCCGCGTGGATGGCGTCCAGGGCGAGGCGGTTGCTCAGGGTGTCGCGGTAAGCCCGGTTGAACGCCAGCAGATCGCCGGCCATGTCGCGGTTCGGGAACCGGCGCGCCTCGGCCAGCGGCGGAGCGGTCGCGAGTTCCTGGTAGCGGCCCTGCAGGAGCTTCAAATCGCTGAGAAAATCCTCGGCCTTCGCGAGGACGTACCCGCCCTCCTTCGGGTCGAGCAGCTCCAGGTGCAGCGTGATGGCCCGCAAGGCATCCCCCAGCGGAGCGTGCAGCTTCGACGGTTCGGCCAGGTCGAGCACGTCCGGCGGGGTGGACAGCAACGCGAACGCAAACAGGTAATTGAACGTGGACATTGCCACTTTCCTTTCGGTTATATGCGCAGCGTCTCCGCGGGCCGGCGCGCAGCGACGACGGCATGAGACGCAGGGAGGACCGGAGCCCTCCGGGGTCAAGGGTAATGCCGTGTGACCGCGCCCCCGAAAGGGGGGCGGAGCCGTTCGAGGACCGGCAGGCCTCTGAGGGGTGGATGGCCGGGGTTGCCCCTTCTCTGTTCGGCCTCCTCCTGCCGGATGCTCCGTTTCCGGAGCCTTTCGCCGGTGAGTCGCCGATGTCCCGAATCGGCCGCTCACCAGGCCTCGACCCCATAGACAGCATCTCCCGTGCCACACCCCGACTTGAAAGACTATTTCGAGTCGAAGAGAACACTTTGCACGTTCGCGCGGGATGGTAAGGAAATGGCTCCTCTTTTTCCAGCCGAAGTGGGGGCTGTTTTGGCCGGCGGGCGCGCGGCGCCGGCCGCTGCCGTAACGGGTGCCGCACTTCAGGTTAGGGGCGATCCGAGGGCCGGCCGACGCCCCGCCGCCGCCCGGTCGGAAGGCGCGTTTCCACCCGCTGGCGGCGGCGCAAGGGACGCGGGCGCGGCGAGAGACGGCGAAGACGCGGAGGGCACGGCGTGGGCCGAGTGCCGGGCGGACGTGCAGAGTTTGACCGGGTTTGAGGCAGGTCGGCGGCGGGCGGCGGAGCGGGACCAAAAACGCGAACGGGGCCGGCTCGCCGTGGCGACGAAGCCGGCCCCGTTCGGGGGCGAGGTGAATCCCCGGGGGCCGGGCACGAGGCCCGGTCCCCCGGTCACAGCAAGCTCCACTGCGAAGCTCCCACTGGAGTGGCCGACCCAAAAACCACTTGGTCCAGCGAGGTTGGCGCCTCTACCCAGGAGGGTGGGTAGTGCCGGGTTCCCGCAATTCCGGCACGCAGCAGAGCTCAGTTGTACGCATCCATGCGGTTCGAGGACGGCATCCCGGGGTGGCGTCCTGCCGGTCCGGAGATGGGTAGCTCGCCTGCGGGCGGGCGGCCGTCCCTCGAAGAACGAGAGGGGCTATAGCGAACCGACCCGTCGGTGGGAAGAGCACTTTTCTCGCCCCCTGTCGCGCGCCCTTCGCCCGGGACTCCACGCCGTTCCGGGGCGCGGACAGGGGGCTCACTCTGGATCGACGTAATCGAGCGGCGCGTCCGCCCCGGCGTCGCGAATCCGCAGGGCGCGGCGGCCTTCCAGAACAGCCCGCAGGTGCGGCAGGACGTGGGCGGCGCGCCAGCCGCCGGTCAGCGGCGAACGTTCCGGCTCCTCGGTCTGCAGCCGGGCCCGGACCAGTCCCTTGACGTCCTGGGTCGAGGCGACCAGTCCCTGCGCCAGCCGCTCGCGGGCGCAGAAGTCCCCCAGGGCTGCCATCAGTATCCCCACCACCATCGCCACCTGGGGCAGATCCTGCTCGCGCTCGGCCACGGTCGGGTAGTCTTCCACCGGCAGGTTGCGCGCCCGCTCGACGATCTCCACGATGGCGTCCAGGTCGCGCTTCGGCAGGCCGCGTACCACCTGCAGGTCGCGTGGTCTGGCCGGGTTGCGCCGGGCGATCTCGACGAGCAGATCGTCGCGCACGATCACCCGCGGCGGCCGGTTCGTTCGCGCCGCCATCTCCTCGCGCCACGCATACAGTTCGCGCACCACCGCCAGCCGGCGCCGGTCCAGCGCCCCCAGGCCGCGCAGCTTGCGCCACTTCTCGACTCCGGCGAGAGTGCCGGACTCGTGCGGGGTGGCGCTGACCGTCAGCCGGGCAAACTCCTCGCGCGCCCACCCGACCCGGCCGAGGTGGTCCAGCCGGTCGGCGAGGCACTGGTGGACCGGCAGCAGGTAGCGGACGTCGTCGAACGCATACCGAATCTGCGATCGGGTGAGGGGGCGCGTGCGCCACTCGGTCAGCGTCTCGCCCTTGGAGAGGCGCACGCCGAGCACCTGGTGGACGAGGTTGCCGTGGCCGAGCGGATAGGTCAGGCCGGTCAGCCCAGCGGCAATCTGCAGGTCGAACAGGTTGGCCGGGGTGCGCCCGCCGAGGAGGTGGCACAGCCGCACCTCCTCGCGCCCGGCGTGAACGACGACCACCCGGTCTGGGTCGAGGAGGACGTCCCAGAACGGCTCGAGCGGGCCGACCGAGAACGGGTCGATGAGAAACAGGCCGTCCTCGGTCGCGACCTGGATCAGGCACAGGCGTGGGTGATAGCTCTCCTCGCCGACGAACTCGGTGTCGAACCCGAGCCGTTCGCAGCGAGCGAGCTGGGCGCAACAGGCGGGCAGTTCGTGGGGCTGTGTGATGACGTGTTCTTTCAAGCCGACGACTCTTTCGAAATCCTGGATGGCACGGGTCGTAGCGGGCACAAGATATTTTAACCCACGCCAGCAAGAATGGGTATCTGTCTTGAAAGTCCACGGGCGCCGCCCGTGGGCCGAGCGCTGGGGACCTGGCCCACGGGACGCCACCCGTGGCCTTTCAAGAGAGGGGGCCAGGACGAGCCGACCTTCTACAACGAAGAAGGGCAAGCCGTGAGAGGAGGGACGTTGGCGTGCAACGCATCACGAGAGAGCAGGCGCGGAAATACGCTTTCGACTGGGAGGACGAACCGCTGCTGCGGGTCCGGCCCGGGGAGGCGTTCGAGATCGAGACGTACGACGCCAGCACCGGGTACTTCAAGACGCCGGACGACAAGGCGATCCCCGGCCGACGGCCCGGATTCGACCGTACCCCGCCGCAGGCCAACCCGATTGGTGGGCCGGTGTACGTCGAGGGCGCCAGGCGCGGCGACGCGCTGGCGGTGACGATTGAGGCCATCACCGTCGAGGACTACTCATGGATCGCGGTCGGTCCGCGGCGTGGCCCGCTGGGCGAATCGACGCGCTGGCCGGAACTGTCAGGCGAGTACACGACGCGCATCTTCCGCCACACACCGGGGCCGAGCGGGACGATGCGCGATGGGACGCTGCACTTCAACGACCGGACTGCGTGGCCGATCACGCCGTTCGTCGGGACGCTGGGGGTGGCGCCGGACCGGGAGGTGACGACGAGCCTGGACGGCCAGGGCGAGTGGGGCGGCAACCTCGACGTGCGCGACGTGGCGCCGGGGAATCGCATCCTGCTGCCGGTGTTTCACCCCGGGGCGCTGTTCTACCTCGGCGACGTCCACGCCAGCCAGGGCGACACGGAGTTCACCGGCACCGCCGCCGAGACGCAGGCGACGGTGCGGCTGAAACTGGAGGTGCTCGAGGGGAAGCGTATCCCGTGGCTGCGGATCGAGAAACCGGCATCGCTCGTGTCGGTGTATGCGTCGCGGCCGCTGGAGGTGGCGGTCGAGACGGCGACCGTGAACCTGATGGACTGGCTTATCACCGAGTACGAGTTCACGCCGACCGACGCCTACTGCCTGGTGAGCACCTGCCCGGATTTCCGCATCACCGTATATCAGATGTGCAAGATCGGCAAACTAAGCTTCGTGGCCGGGGCGGAGTTGCCGAAGCGATACGTGCCAGGAAGCCGTTCCCAAACGCCGTAGGAGCCGGAACCGGCCCCCGAGCCACCTTGAAATGAACCATCGGGGCTGGCGTCCCCTCCCCCGGCCTCCGCTCCTTGACTGGCGCGCTGTCCACACTAAGTTAATGGCGGTGCTGGAGTACCAGGCGGCCCGTCGGGCGCCTTCCGTATCCCGTGTCCACCGAGGTGTCTTTCATGATCCGTTTACTCTCACAACCACGCTTCTGGGCCGTTGGAACGCTCGTCCTGTGCCTGCCGTTGGCGGTTTTCTCGCAACCGCCGGCGGAGGCTCCGGTACGGATCACTGTCCGCCTGCCCGCTGACGCCGCCCTGACCTTCGACGGGACGCCGACACGTCAGAAGGGCTCCGAGCGCTACTTCCAGAGCCCCCCGCTGCCGCGGAACCGGAAGTTCAGCTACACGCTGGAGGCGACCTGGATGGAGGGCGGGCAGCCGAAGGCCGTCCAGCGCAAGCTGCGCGTCGAGGGCGGTAATGAGTACACCGTCGATTTCCTCAAGCCCGAGAATGGCGGCCCCACTGACGCCGACAAGAAGAAGGACGCCGACAAGAAGAAGGACGCCGACAAGAAGAAGGACGCCGACAAGAAGAAGGACGCCGACAAGAAGAAGGACGCCGACAAGAAGAAGGACATCGACAAGAAGGACATCGACAAGAAGGACATCGACAAGAAGAAGGACATCGACAAGAAGAAGGACATCGACAAGAAGGACATCGACAAGAAGAAGGACACGGACAACAAGGATCTGCCGCCGCGCAAGGATGCGGTCAAGAAGGACACGGACAACAAGGATCTGCCGCCGCGCAAGGATGCGGTCAAGAAGGACACGGACAACAAGGATCTCCCGCCGCGCAAGGATGCGGTCAAGAAGGACACGGACAACAAGGATCTGCCGCCGCGCAAGGACGGACTCAAGCTGGACAAGGGCACCAAGGACGATAAACCGCTTCCGGACATCAAGGACAAGGAGAGCGGGGCGCCGAAGGCGCGCGCGTTCCGGTTCGCGTACGCGGTCACCGACGGGCCTGACGGGAAGACGTGGCTGCCAGTAGACATCTCGGCGGCCAACCAGGTGAAGGGCACAAACCCGCAGCTGGTCAATTAGAGAAAGCGAATAAAGCCCACGGATAGCGTTCCGTGGGGGAAGTACTGGGGACTCGGCCCACGGGCCGCCGCCCGTGGGCTTTGCCTTCCCCCTCCTTCCCTCCACGCTCGCTACTCCTCACTCCCTGTTCCCGCCGCCCTGGAGGCCATCGCATCGTGACCCGAGCGGCCGGCCGCTCTGGCCTGAGAGTCGGGCTGTACGTCGATGTGGCGAACCTGGCGATGAACGGCGGGTTCGGCATGCGGTACGACGTGCTCCGAGAGTTCGCCTGCCGCGGGGACACCGAGCCGATCCGGCTGAACGCCTACGCCAGCTTTGACGCCGAGCGCGCCGAACGCGACCACGTCTACCGCCACGCCCAGCTCGGCTTTCACTCGGCCCTGCGCGACTTCGGCTACAAGGTCATCCTCAAGCGCGTCCGCTGGTACACCGACGAGGCCGGGCGCGAGATCCCCAAGGCGAACGTGGACCTGGACCTGGCCGTCGATGCTCTGCTGCAGTCGCAGAACACCGACCGCGTCGTACTCGCGACCGGGGACGGCGACTTCGTCCAGGTCGTGCGGGCGCTGCAGGACCGCGGCTATCGGGTCGAGGTCATCGCCTTCGACAACGTCTCGACCGATCTGCGGCAAGAGGCCGATCTGTTCGTCTCCGGCTACCTGGTGCCGAATCTGCTCGCCATCCCCCGGGCCCGCGGCGGCCCGCCGTGGGGTCAGGTCGGCTCCTTCGCGCGCGGCGTCTGCTACCACCACGACGACGACAAGTCCTTCGGCTTCATCCGCTACCTGACGACGGTCGAGGCGGAACTCTGGAAGACCGACACCCGCCAGCCCGGCTCGCCCTACCGGACGGTGTTCTGCCACGATTCGGAGTTGCCGGAGGCGCTGCGCCTGTCGAACCGACTGCCCAGCCGCGACGTGATCCTGGAGTTCAAAATCGTCGAGGGCGAGCAGGGCAAGGGGCACAAGGCGGTCGAGGTCACCTGGGTCAACCCGCGCACCCCACCGCGTCTGCTGACGCCCCCGGCCACGAATTCGACCCATCCCCCCGTTCCAAATCAGGGGCAGGACGACGTTCCTGCCGAGGAGATGTGAGCGGTTTCAGGCGGCCGCGAACCACCGCCAGGGGCTGCCCCAACGCCTTGACCAGCGCTGCTAACCGACACGGTAACATCAGGTGGGTTCCACAATGAATGCTTGCCAAAGTACGAGACTGGCAGGGGTGGTTATTGGGCTTGTCGTGCTCGCGGCGACGGCGGAGGCTGGCGAGCGCCGCAAAGCGCCGACCAGGGGTCCCCTGGCCGTGCTGAAGGCCAACCCTCGGTATTTCACCGACGGTTCGGGCAAGGCGGTCTATCTGACCGGATCGCATACCTGGAATAATTTGCAGGACATGGGAGTGAGCGACCCGCCGCCGACGTTCGACTTCGACGCCTATCTCGATTTCCTCCAGCGGCATCACCATAATTTCATTCGCCTCTG
Source organism: Gemmataceae bacterium (assembly GCA_020847555.1). The sequence continues at coordinate 23,874 of JADLBT010000534.1, read as the reverse complement.
GCGCTGGGAGGCCGTCTCCTGGGATCTCTCGAATAACAACGATACCGACAAGAAAGGCGTCTACACGGTCGCACCGCACCCGTGGGCGCGGACCGGGCCAGGCAAGGCGCTCGACGGCAAACAGAAGTTCGACCTGACGAAGTTCGACGCCGCCTACTTCAAGCGGCTTCGGTCGCGCGTCCAGGCCGCCGGCCGGCGCGGCATCTACGTGTCGGTCATGCTGTTCGAGGGCTGGGAGCTGCACAGAAGCCCCAGGGACTGGAAGGGCCATCCCTTTCACAAGGACAACAACACCAACGGCATCGACGGCGACCCGAACGGCGACGGCCGCGGCATCGAAACCCACACCCTGAAAATCCCGGCCGTCACGCGCCTGCAAGAGGCTTATGTCCGCCAGGTGATCGACACCGTGGGCGATCTCGACAACGTCCTCTACGAGATCGCCAACGAGAGCGGCAACTACTCCACCGAGTGGCAGTATCACCTGATCCGCTACATCAGGGAGCAGGAGAAGGCCAAGGCGAAGCGGCATCCGGTGGGGATGACGTTCCAGTGGGCCGGCAACGCGAAACAGAAAGGCACGAACAAGTTGCTGTTCGATAGCCCCGCCGACTGGATCTCGCCCAACCCCGGTGCGGCCGGCGGCCACGACTATCGCACCAACCCACTGCCGGCCGACGGCAAGACAGTGATCCTCGCCGATACCGATCATCTCTGGGGCATCGGCGGCAATGCCGACTGGGCCTGGAAGAGCTTCCTGCGGGGCCACAATCCGATCTTCATGGACCCCTACGATAACCGCGTCCTGGGCAAAGTTGCGCCGACCCGGTGGGAGTCGCTCCGCGCGAGCCTCGGCCAGACACGGCGACTCGCCGAGCGCGTGGACCTCGCCGCGCTGACTCCGTCGGAGAAGATCAGCTCGACCACCTATTGTCTGACCAACCCCGGGTCGGAGTATGTGGTGTACCAGCCTGGCAAGGGCAAGTTCACGGTCGATCTGACGAAGGCGACGGGCACCTTTACGGCCGTCTGGCTCGACCCCACGACCGGCCAAGCGATGCCCGGGCAGGAGGTCGAGGGAGGCGCAGTTCGGGGGTTCACTCCCCCCAGGGAGGCTCCGGCGGTACTGCACCTGCGGGCGAAATCCCACGGTGCCCGTCGCGATGGCGACAAGAAGTAGCTCTCATTCGCTGCCCCGCAGACGCACCGAGACGCTCGCCGGGGAGAGCAGACAGCCCCCCACCGGCGGCATCGGGTGAGTGCCTGAAGGGCGGTCGAGATGGCGCGAAGGCGTGCCGGTCGTATCGATCGGGACGGCCCCCTTGCTCGGCCGGCCGGCAGAATCCGTCCCCGCGCGGGCGCTCGATCCGCTACAATGGGGTTTGCCGAACCGGCGCTTGCGCCTGCATTGAATGCGCACCGGCTGTCGTCGAAACGGAGTCTTCATCGGGGAGGTTGCGGCGGATCGTGAATCAGGGGCAGGTCATCCCCTGCTCGACGAATAGCGATTCGCCATCAATCGATGCCAGACCTATTTGAACCTGCGGACGCGGGCCGTCGAGGTGGCGCGGCAGAGGCGAGGCCCGAGGCGCGGGGGCCGAGGGGGGCGAGAGCCGTCGCAACAGGTGCCCCGGCCCTCGCCCCTTCTGTCGCCCCTCGGCCCTCCTCCCCTCCCCCTCCTCCGGTCCTCCTCTTCGACCAGGTGTCGAAGTGGTACGGGCCAGTGATCGGCGTCAACCAGGTGACGCTGGAGCTGCGCCCGGGCATCACCGGGCTGGTCGGGTCGAACGGGTCGGGCAAGAGCACGCTGTTACGGCTGGCCGCCGGGCAGGTGCGGCCCGATCTCGGGGTCGTCACGGTCTGCGGCCACGATGCCTGGGGTCCGCGGGCGAAGCGGCACATCGGCTACTGCCCGGAGCTGGACACCTTTTACGAGGAAATGTCCGGCCGACGCTTCATCGAGGCGATGGCCCGGCTCGTCGGGTACACGAGCGGCGAGTCGCGCCGGCGGGCCGACGCGACGCTCGAGCTTGTCGGTATGACGGGCAGGGCCGACGGCCGGCTGCGCGGCTATTCCAGGGGCATGCGGCAGCGCATCAAGCTCGCCCAGGCTCTCCTTCACGACCCCGAGCTGCTGCTGCTCGACGAACCGCTCAGCGGCATCGACCCGATCGGCCGGCGCGAGTCGCTGGAGCTGTTTCAGGGCCTGGCGCGGCGTGGCAAGTGCCTGCTCGTCTCCAGCCACGAGCTGGACGAACTGGAGAAGCTAACCGATCACGTCGCGATCATGGCCCACGGGCGCATCGCCGCGGTCGGCACGCTGACGCAGATTCGCGACCTGCTCGACAACCACCCGCTGGCGATCCGCATCGACTGCGATCAGGGCCGGAAGCTGGCCGCCGCCCTGCTCGATCTGGAGGACGTCGCCGCCGTCGAACTCGGCGCCGGCGACACCCTCATTGTGCGGGCGCGCAACCCGCGCCGTTTCTTTCAGCAGCTGACGGTCCTGGTCCTGGAGGAGCACTTCGAGGTGCGCCACCTCGAGACGCTGGACGACTCGACGCACGCCATCCTGGGCTACCTGCTGGGCGGCCGCGTCTCTCGATGACGGGGTGACAGGGTGACAGGGTGACCGAAGGCGGGCAAGCAGGGGGAATGCGCGTGGCCACCGAGGGCGCGAAGGAGATCGATCCGGTCGCCCGGTCACCCCGCCACCCGGCCACCCCGTCATCCTGGCGAGCGTGGCTGGCGCTGGTCCGCCTGAGCCTGCAGCGGCAGTCGCGGGCTCATCTGATGGTGTGGATTGCGCTGGCCCTGCTGGCGTTCATGACGCTTCTGGTGGCCGTCGTCACCGTGCGCGGCGGGTGGGACTGGCGCACCTGGCGCTCGCCGCCGCGGCGCGGCCCGTCCCACGGGCAGGCGCTCGCCAACTTCACCGCTCTCCAGCACGCCCTGCCGCGGCACCCGATCGCGGCGGCGGTCCAGGAGGCGGTGGGCGGGGCTTACGGGGCCGTCCTGTCCAATCCGACGGCGTCGGCCCGGGCCGGCTTTACCCGCTTCTCCGACGTAATCGTCTTCACCACGTTCACCACCTTTCTGCTTCCGCTGTGGAGCCTCAGCTTTGCGACCGAGGGGCTGGGGCGCGAACGCGAGGATCGCAACCTGCTCTGGCTGCTGACGCGCCCGCTGTCTCGCCCGGCCATCTACCTGGCCAAGTACGTCGCCCTCCTGCCGTGGGCGCTGGGGATCAACCTGGGTGGGTTCGCGCTGATCTGTGCCGCCGCTGGCGATCCGGGATGGCTCGCCCTGGACCAGTACTGGCCGGCGGTGTGCTGGGGCACGCTGGCGTTCTGTGCTCTGTTTCACCTGATGGGAGCCTGGTTCCGGCGGGCCGCCGTGGTCGCCATCCTGTACTCGTTCTTCCTGGAGACGGTGGCCGGGAACCTCCCGTCGTACTGGAAACGCGGCAGCATCAGCTTCTACGTCCGGTGCCTGATGTTCGAGCAGGCCGAGGGCGTCGGCGGGCGCCCGGAGCGCCCGCTGCTCTACCTGCCGGTGGACGGGACAACCGCCTGGTGGGTGCTGGCCGGGCTGACGGTCGCGTTGCTCGGGTTAGGCATGCTCGTCTTCTCCCGGACCGAGTATCTCGACCTCAGTTAACGCTTCTGTCCCGTTCGGCGAGCAGGTATAGTAAAGTGTGCCCGGCGCCAGGTGGCGCCGGGCCGGGCCGACGGACCACGAACCGATGCCGGAACACCCCCCTCACCTGACCGACGACTCGGACCCGCTGACCGAACTTCTCCCGGAATCGCCACGCCACGGCTTCCAGGGGGACCGCGGCGTCCGCGCCGGCTCGTCCAGCGTTCCGGCGTCGCTGACGGTGGCGATCAGCCGCGAGTCCGGGTCGCGCGGAGCCAGCATTGCCGGCCGGGTCGGGACCAAGCTCGGCTGGCAGGTCTACAGTCAGGATCTGCTGGAGTACATTGCCCAGGACGCGCCGTCGCGGCAGGAGATCGTCGAGAATCTCGCGCCGGCGGCGAGCGGGTGGGTGACGGACCACCTCGACCGTCTGCTGCGCGCCGAGCGCCTGAACTGGCACCCGTCGCTGGTGGCGATGGCGCGGACGGTCCTGGCCCTGGGGGCGTCGGGGGAGGCGGTGCTGATCGGGCGCGGCGCCGGATGTATCCTGCCGCGCGCGTCCACTCTGCACGCCCGCATCATCGCTCCACTGGAGGACCGGATCGCCTACATGAGTCAGTGGCTGCGGCTGCCGGTCGATGAGGCGGCTGAGCAGGTGCGACAGCGCGACGTCCGGCGGGCCGAGTTTCTCGCGACCCACTTCCACCGCCAGCCGGGTGACGTGTACCAGTACGACCTGCTGCTCAACTCAAGCCTGCTGGGCGAGGATCTGTGCGCGGAGTTGATCGCCCAGGCGGCCCGAGCCAAGTTCGCGGCCTGGGCCACCGCTCGCGGGCAGTAAACCCGACCGTGCGATGCCGCGCCCTGGGACCGCACCCATGTCCGCTGCACCGACGTTCACCGACCTGGCCCGCGCGGCCCGCACCGCCGCGCCGGAAGCGGCGCTGGTTCTCGGATCGGGCATGGGAACCGTGGCCGACGGGCTGAGGCGCGAGGCGGCCATCCCCTTCGGCGCCGTCCCCGGCCTGACGGATACCTCGATCGTGGGGCACCGCGGGCGTATCGCCCTGGGCGAGTGGGCGGGCCGGCGGGTGCTCGTGTTCGAGGGACGCCTGCACTTCTACGAGGGACACCCGTGGGAACGTGTCGTCTTGCCGGTCCAGACGGCCCACGCCCTGGGCGCCCGCGTGCTGCTTCTGACCAACGCCGCGGGCGGGATCCACGATGCCCTCGCCCCCGGGAGCTTGATGCTTGTTCGCGATCACCTCGACTGGACGCGCCCGTATGCCTGGCGATTGCCCGGTCCGGGCGGTCTGGGTCCACCACGTCCCAGCCCCTACGCCCCGCGCCTGATCGAGTTGCTGGCCGAGGCGGGGCGCGCGCTGGGTAGCCCGTTGCACCGAGGCGTGTACGGCGCGGTCACCGGGCCGAGCTACGAGACGCCCGCGGAGATCCGGGCGCTGCGCGCTTGCGGCGCCGACGCCGTCGGCATGTCCACGGCGCGGGAGGCGCTGGCGGGGTACGAGGCCGGGATGGCGTGTGCGGCGGTGTCGTGCATCACCAACCGGGCCGCCGGGCTGAGCGACGGGCGACTCGACCACCAGGAGGTTCTGGCGACCGCCGCCGCACAGCGCGACCGACTGGCGGCATTACTGGAGGGGTTCCTGCGGCGTCTGTAAAGCTGTCCAGTGGCAGGACGCCCAGCCTGGGCGCCACGCGGCGGCGAAGCGCTCTAGCTTCCGCCCTGCGCCTCCTCCGGACGCGGTCCCTCCTCGCCCTTCGTGGGAGCGATCCCGTCTCCCGGCGACTGCGGCCCCGTCTCGGGCTGCAGCTGGTTCGGGACGACGGGCAAATCGACCTGAGTTTCCTCCCTGCGGTCCACCCGCGTCACGTGTGACGGCGGGGCGGCCGCGTACAGCCGCACGTCCACCCGCTGCGCCTTCGACAGGTCGATCCGTTCGCTCGCCAGGTCGAACTCCAGCCGCGGCTCCTCGCTCAGGTGCAGCGGCAGGCGTACCGCGAACGTACTCCCGCGTCCGAGTTCGCTCTGCAACGTCACCTCCCCGCCGAGCAGCTTCGCGATCTCTCGGACAATCGACAGCCCCAGCCCGGTCCCGGCGTGCTCGCGCGTCAGCGGGTTGCCGGACTGGCGGAATTTCTCGAACACCAACTCCTGCTCCTCCGGCGCGATACCGACGCCGGTGTCGGCCACGGTCAGCACGACGTAGGGCGCCTCCACCTCGGCCCGCAGCTGGACGCGCCCTCCCTCGGGGGTGAACTTGATCGCGTTGGACAGGAGGTTCTGCAAGATCTGCTGAAGCTTGCCGACGTCCTGACGCAGCGTCGGGATGTCCGGCGCCATCTGCCCGCGCAGGTCGATGTTTTTCTTCTCCGCCAGCGGCCGGAACATATTCAGCATCCCCTCGCACACATCGTGGACGCTGAAATCTTCCAGCCGCACCTGCATCTTGCCCGCCTCGATCTTCGCCAGGTCGAGGATGTCGTTGATGAGGGCGAGAAGGCGGTCGCCGCTCGACTTGATGTTGCGCACCCAGCGCTGCTGCTTGTCGGTCAGCGCGTTGCTCGACAGCAGCACCTCGCTGAAGCCGAGGATGCTGTTGAGCGGGGTACGCAGCTCGTGGCTCATGGTCGCGAGGAAGTTGCTCTTGAGACGGTTCGACTCGTACAACGCCATGTTCGCCTGGGCCAGTTCGTCCACCTTGTGGTCGAGGTCGGCGTTCACCTTGCGCCACTGGTCCTGCATGCTCACCAGATTGCGGAGCATGCGGTTGAAGGCGTGGCTCAGATCCTCGAACTCGTCCCCGGTCTGGATCTCGCTGCGCACGTTCAGCTCGCCGGCGGAGATGGCATCGCTCACCTCCTTGAGGTGCTTGACCGGCTTGACGATCACGTACCGGACGATGATGTAGCTGCCGCTCATGATCAGCAGGGCCGTCACCAGGGCGATCGCCATCAGGACCGCCCGGTTCAGATGGACGCCATCCTCGATCGCCTTCGTCGGCATGCGGATGTGGACCATCGCCATGACGGCGTCCTCGGTAACGCCCTCGTTTCCGCGGCGGTGGCAGTCGAGGCACTGCTTGTTGGCCCGGATCGGGGCGTAGTACAGGAGAACCTTCTCGCCCGGCTTGAGGCGCGTCGCCTCGACCTTCGGCTCGTCGGCCTTGCGGAACTCCTTGAACAGCTCGCGCTCGTAACTGTCCTCGAACTGATTCTCGCGCATCACGCGCCACTGGTACAGCCCGCCGAGTTTATCCACCGTCAGGTTGTCGGCCTCGGCCCGGGCCTGGAGGAGGTTTTCCCATTGCCTCGTACTCTTCTCGAACAGCTTCGCCAGCGCCTCGCGCTCCTCCGGCGGGGTCTGTTCGAGGGCCTTCTGAGCGTACTCTTTCTGGCGTGCGATCAGCAGCGGGAGGTGATGGCGCTCGAAGATCGGCGTAACGAGGAACCGGCAGGTGGTGATTGTCTGGTCGTAGGCGAGGTGTTCGGTCTGATAGGCGTAGATCCAGAAGCTGATGGTGATCAGGACCAGGGCGCCGGCGCCGAACAGGAAGCGGCACTTTCGCTCCAGGCTCGTTTCACCCAGCAGGCGTTTGAACGCGCGATAGGACATGGGTAGGGGTCGTCATCCGAGCCCGAAGCGTGAGCGAGGGGGGAGACAAGCCCCTCGCTCACACTTCGGGCTCGGACCGCCGGCTCTCCTTCTGGCAGTGGGGGCAAAAGTGCGTCGAACGGCCGGCCAGGCGGGTACGCTCGATCGCGCGGCCACAGCGGGAGCAGGGCCGGCCGGTGCGCCCGTAGGCGAGGAGTTCCTCCTGATATTCGCCCCTGCGTCCCGACCCGCCGACGTAGTTACGGATGCTCGAGCCGCGTTTCGCGATGGCCCGATTCAGGACCGCCGGGATCGCCTCGCGCAGGCGCCGCGCCTCCGCGGCGGTCAGGGTGTTCGCGGCTCGGCCGGGGTGGAGGCGCGCGGTGAACAGCGACTCGTCCGCGTAGATGTTGCCCACGCCGGCCACAATGGTCTGGTCGAGCAGGACCGCCTTCAGGCAGCGCTCGGTGGCGGCCAGGCGCTGCCGCCAGTAGGCCGGATCGAGGTCGAACGGCTCGGGGCCAAGGTTGGCCTCCTCGAACGCGCGCTGGACCGCCGCGGCGGAGGTGTACAGGGTGGCACTGCCGAAGCGGCGGATGTCGCGGAAGCGCAACTGGTCGGCGCCGCGGTCGAGGGCGAAGGTCAGGTGCGTGTGCGGTTGGGCCGGCTCTTGCGCGGTCGCCACCGTGAGCTGGCCGCTCATGCCCAGGTGGAACACCAGATGCAGGTCGGTATCGAGGACGGTCAGGATCCACTTTCCGCGGCGCCGGACTTCGCGAACGTGCCGGCCAGTGAGGGCGGCCGTCCAGGCGTCGGACCAGTCGCGACGCAACTTGAGCCCACTGGTCTGGACCGACGCGATGCGGAGCCCGAGCAGGCGCGGGCGTAGGTCGCGCACGACGGTCTCGACTTCCGGCAGTTCGGGCACGGCGTACCTCGCGGGGAGTGGGGACAACCGTCCGTATTATAACAACTCGGGCCAGGGTGGCTCGCCCGGCGCTGGCGCTCCGGGCTGGTCCGACGCGCCAGCTGCGCGATCCTGCAAGATTTAATCTCCTGGCGAACTCATGGCCCTGCTGCTCATCGGTTACGGCAACACCCTGCGCAGCGACGACGGCGCCGGCCCGCTGGTGGCGCGGGCGGCGGCCGCGTGGGGGTTGCCGCATCTCCAGGCGCTTGCTGTCCAGCAGTTGACCCCCGAACTGGCCGAACCTCTCGCAGTCGCCGACCGCGCATTATTCGTGGACGCCCGCGTGGAGCGACCGGACGGGGGAGTCGAGGTAACGCGGCTGGGTTCCGCAGGAGGACCGATCGGACTGGGACACACGGGCGATCCGCGGTGGTTGCTCGCCCTGGCGCAGGCGGTCTACGGCCGACGGCCCCGCGCGTGGCTCGTGACCGTGCCGGCGGCGACGGTCGCGTTCGGGGAACAACTCTCACCCACGGCGGAACGCGGGGTCGAGACGGTCCTCGCCCTGGTCGCCCTGTTGACATGCCGCTGGTACGGTGAACTTTGAGTGTGCTCAATCGACCCACTCCGGTGGCCGTCTGTGGGCGGAATGGACTCACTTCCACACCCTCTCGACACAGCGAGCCGATGCGGCACGAAAGTTGCCGCGTTTAATGGGGCAGGAGGAAGCAGCCGGGCCGCCGGTATCAACCAGCCGTTGGCGGAGCGGGTGACTGGGAGAAAGCCACCCGTCGAGTGGGAGGAGAGACAGCATGGCCAACCACTTCGGACCGATCGAAATCGCCTGCGACGCTCCGTCGTACCCCATCGTGGCAGCCTGCGAAACCCTCGGTTTCCAGACGCCGCTGGACGTGCGGTGGGTCCGGCTGAGCCACTTTCTCAGTGACGAGGTGGAGCGTCTCGGCCTGTTCAACCTGCAGGCGTGGAAGCAGTTCTTCGGCATGGGCCGCCAGCGCGAGAAGGCTTGCACCTGCGGCCTGGGGTTGCCCGCGCTGGAGAAGTGTACCTTCACCTTCCTGTCCGGCAAGAAGACCGATTACCTGATCGGTCAGTGCCGCCGCTGCCGCACCATCTTCTGGGACGAGGGGTGAGCGTGATCCGGTTGGGGGGGCGGTGAAGCAGGTAAAGGCCACGGGACGCAGCCCGTGGCCTTGGTGGCACGACACCCACCCCGGTCATGTCGCGGCTGGCTCCGGCTGGGGTTCGCCGGCAGTAATCCACTGGCGCAGCACCTTGTAATCGGTCTTCCCCGTCCCGAGCACCGGGATGGCCTTCACCCGCCGCACCTCCCGCACACGCAGCATCCGCGCCAGCCCCGCCTGGACCAGCGTCGCGTTCGCCTCGTCCGCGCTGATCGCCTCTGTCGTGAACAGGACGATGCGCGGCCCGTCGGCCGCCTCGACCCCCTCAACCGCCACCCGCGGCCCCTGGTCGGTCGGCGGCCACCGGCGGGCGAGCGGCTCCTCCAGCGCCGGCAGGGAGATCATCTCGCCGCCCGCCTTGAGGAAACGCTTGAGCCGCCCGCCGAAGTGGATGTACCCGGCGTCGTCCAGGGTCGCCAGGTCGCCCGTGACGTACCAGCGCTTCCCGTCGCGGTCCTGGAACGGCGAGGGGCCGTCAAACCCGATGTAGCCGGGGAAGACGTTCGGCCCGCTGACGAGCAACATCCCCATCTGGCCGCGCGGTAGCGGCCGGTCCGTCTCCACGTCCACCACCTGTACATCCACACCCGGCAGCGGCTGGCCGAGCGTTCCCGGACGGTTGGCGTCGGGCCGGTTAACCGAGACGACCGGCCCGCATTCCGTGATCCCGTACCCCTCGAGCACCTTCGCCCCCTTCGCGCCCTCCCCGGCCCGCTTCGCCAGCTCCGGCGGGCACTTCTCGGCCCCGACGACGATCAGCCGCAGGCTCTCCAGCTGGCCCTCGCCCGCCCGCTCCAGGACGTAGCTGAGGAACGTCGGCGTGCCGACGAACACCGTCACCTTGTACGTGCCGACCTTGCGCGCCAGCCCGCCAGCGTCCGTCGGGTCCGGATGGTGGACGACGCGGATGCCGGACAGCAGCGGCAGCAAGGTGGTGATCGACAGCCCGAAACTGTGGAACGTGGGCAGGAAGCCGAGGGCGCAGTCCTGCCGGGTCAGGCCGAACACGGAGATGCCGGCGCGCTGGTTACTCAGCAGGTTGCGATGCGTCAGCGGCACCGCCTTCGGCGCCCGCTCCGAGCCGCTCGTGAACAGCACCACGGCCGGGTTGTCCGGGTTGGCCCGGGGCACCGAGGCGGCCACCGAGGCGGCGAACCACCGCACCGACAGCAGTGTCCGCACCATCTCCCACTTGCCGATCCCTTCGCGCACCTCCTCCAGGAAGACGTATTCGGCTTCGTCCACCTCGATGCCGGTCCGATCGACGAACACCTCCGACGTGATGACGTGCCTGAGGGCCATGAGCCGGACGGCGTGAGCCAGGTTCGCCGGCCCGGTCGTCCAGTTGAGGACGACCGGCAGCTTGCCCGCCAGGTACAGCCCCAGCAGCGCGATGTCGCCGCCGACCGACGCCGGGAGCATCAGCCCGACGTTCTCTCCCGGCAGATCGCGGAAGCGCCTTGCCATCAGCAGCGCACCGATCAGCATGCGTTCATACGTCACGACGCCAGCCAGGTCGTCCGCGGCCGCCACGTCCTTGCGGCTCTGGAGGGCGCGGCGGACGAACGCCTCGGCGACGGTGTCGGCGAGGATCTCGGGCGCCCGGTCGTCGCCGGGCGGGTGGAACCACTGCGGCGGGGTGGGGCGGGGCGGCCCCTTGGCGGCCAGTCCCTGGGCGAGGACACACAGCTCGCCCACTGTCGCCGGCATCTGGTCGCTGGAGAACCCGAAACGCTGCTCAACGTTGAGCGTCACCTCCATCCGGTCGAGGCTGTCGAGGCCGAGGTGGTCGAGGCCCGTCTGCGGCTGCTTCTCGTCCTCGGTCAGCGGCCGGCGCAGCCTGGCGGCGAGGATCTTCTCCACCTCCGCGCGCGTCTGCGGCTTGAGCTGCGCCAGGTCGGCGTCGGACAGGCCGCCCGGCCGGGGAAATTCGCGGGTCCGCGGACCGAGAAGGAAATGGTACGGGACGTAGGTGGGCTGCTCCGGCCCCGGCGCGTTGTACCACGCTTCCAGCCACGGGTTGAGCTTCACGCGCGTCAGCTCCGGCATGCGGGTCCGGTCGATGCGCTCCAGGGTGATCTCGATCTTGCGGCGCGGCATGAAGAACAGCAGGCTTGCCAGCAGCCATCCGAGGCTGGCGAGCAGGCGCGTGCCCAGCGACGGCGTCTTGCCGGTGAAGGCGTAGCCGAACGAGCTGCCCCACAGGCCGCGGGTGCGGGCCAGGACGACGTCGGCCTCGGGGACGCGGCGGAGGATGTCGGCCGCGGCCCGGGCGGGGCCGAGCGACTCCTTGCCGCTGCGGTAGACGCGCCCGGCGGGCCACATCAGCACGTTGTCGCCGCGGCGGACCGCGTCGGCGGTGGCGTCGAGGGCCTTCTCGGCGCGCTCCCGGGCGCGCTTGCTGGCCTGCGACAGGTCCGGGACCGGGATGGCGTGGGTGAGCTTGATCAGCAGGGCGAAGAACCGACTCCCGCGGGGCCCCTCCCACATCAGCGGCCGCGGGTGCAGGTGCGGCCACAGCAGCGTTAGCATGATGGCCGGGTCGGTGTACGCGGGGTGGTTGGGCAGGATCAGCGCCCCGCCCTTGAGTCCCTTCAGCTGGTCGAGTCCGCGGACGCGAATGCGGTAGCGCATCGTCAGGAGAAGTCTGCCGATCGCCCACAGGACATAGCGCAGCACGAGCATGGCCAATTTCCGCCCGAGGAGGTGCAGCTTCCCAGTTGTTCCGGCCCCGGCCGCGCCGCGGCCGGGCCGAGGAAACTCTACGACCGGCCGGCGCGCGATTCCAGGGGCCAGGACGATTGCGAACGTCCTCCCTGGCCCGCTCCTCGCGCCTGCCGGAACCTTTCAGGGCGAATCGACGCCGGCCGAACTCCCTTCCGGCGCGCGGTCGCCATGCTCGCGGAACCACCGCAGCTGATGCGCCAACCCCAGGAGCAGCTTCACCTCCATCGTTCGGGCTCATCTGCCCCCTCCCCGTTTCGGGGAGGGAGGAGGGGTCTTCGCTGCCAGCCCGGCTCAACTCCGCGTCCGGTCGAGGGCCAGCTCCTTGACCCGCTTCAGGTCGAGCTTGCCGCTGCCGAGGACCGGCAGCTCCGCGATCTGAAAGAAGTCGCGCTCGCGCGGCAGCCACAGATTCGGCAGCCCGCGGCCGCTCAGCTCCGTCCACACCTGGCGCACGTCCACTCCGCTGTTCAGAGCCACGTGCAGCACCACCAACCGCTCGCCCTTGCCCTCGTCCGGGACAGCAGTCACCACGAACGTCCGCTCCGTCGTCCGCGCGATCTCGTGCAGCTCGTCCTCGATCTTCTGGTGCGGAACCATCTCCCCGCCGATCTTGCTGAACCGTGAAAGGCGGTCCGTGATGGTGATGAACCCGTCCTCATCGTACTTGCCAATGTCGCCCGTCACGTACCAGCCGTCGCGAAGCACCTCGGCCGTCTGGTCCGGCTTGCCCAGGTAGCCGACCATCACGTTGGCCCCGTGGACCAGCATCAGCCCCTCCTGGCCGGGCGGGACCGCCTCCCCCGTCTCCGGGTTGACGATGCGGATCGCCACCCCCGGGATCGGCTGGCCGATCGTTCCCGGCCGGTTCCAGATGCCGCGCACGCCGTCGCGCTCCCAGTCCGGGAGGTTCGTCGCCGTCACCGGCGACAGTTCGGTGCAGCCGTACCCTTCCACCGGGAGCACGCCGAACTTCTCCTGGAACTCCTGCGCCAGCGACGGCGGCATCTTCTCGGCCCCCACCACCAGCAGCCGGACCGTCCGAAAATCTTCCGGCTCGCACCGCCGGGCGCAGAACCGCAGGAACGTCGGGGTCGAGAGGAAGATGCTGCACCGATGGGTGCGGCACAGATCGCCGATCTCCTTCGCCGCCCGCGGATCGACGTGGTAGACGACCGAGGCGCCGACCTGGAGCGGCACCCAGAGGGTGACTGTGTACCCGAAGCTGTGGAAGAACGGCAGGATAGCCAGCGCCCGGTCCTTCGCTCGCAGGTTGATCGCCTGGATCATCGACTCGGCGTTGGCGGCGATGTTGCCGTGGGTCAGCATCACCCCCTTGGGGTCGCCGGTGCTGCCGCTGGAGAAGATGATCGTCGCCAGGTCGTCGTTGCGGTGCCCGCCCAGGCCGAGAACCCAGCGCTCCTGGACGAACCCGGGCAGGAGCAGCACCCCCAGGAATGTTCGGAGGCGCTCCCAGCCGGTGACCTGCGTTCGCAGCGTTTCCAGGTTGAACACCTCGACCCCCGGCCCGGGGTCGAGCGGCAGCTTCGCGAGGAACCGGCCGGCCGTGAGGACGGTCCGGATCTCGCACTGCCGGATGGCGGACCGGATGGCCTCGGGTGAGGAGGTGTAGTTCAGGTTGACCGCCACCTTGCCCATCAGGGCCAGGGCGATGTTGGTAATCGCCCCACCGGCGCCCGGCGGCAGCCACACCCCCACCATGCGCGCATCTCCGACGAGGGGGCGCAGCCTGCGGATGAGGATCCTGGCTCCGGCGAGCGTTTCGCCGTACCGGAAGACGAGCTTGTACGGGCTGCTCGGGTCGAGGATGCAGACGCGGAACGGGTGGCGGGCAGCGGTGCGCACGAACTGCCGATGAGCCGGGATCCGGTCGGCAGCGCGGCGGACCGAACACCCGGCCGACAGCTTCTGGATCTCCTGACGCACCTCGGCGGCCGACGTCGTCGCCGGCAACGGACGGCCAAAGGCGATGCTGACCGGATAGCGCAGCCGGTGCGGCCGCTTCCAGAACGTCCCCGGGCCGTGGGTGGTGAACAGGCTCCCCCGAACCGGGTCGAGGCAGGTAGGAATGATCGGCACCGGCCCGCGCTGCACGACCTGCTCCAGCGCCCGGTGGAACGGCAGGAGGAACCCGGCCCGGGTGCTCCCGCCCTCCGCGAACAGGCAGACGACCTCTCCCCGCGCCAGGGCGTCCCCGGCCTCGCGCAACGACTGGATGACGCCGCGCGGCCCGGACTCGGAGGTGTCGATAGGGGTGACGTTGGCCAGCCGCAGGACCGGCCGCAGCCACCACGGCCCCGGACGCGGCGGCCAGACGAGGAAGCGCACCCGCCGCTTCTGGGCGGCCAGCAGGAGGAGGGCGTCGAGGGGTGTAGTGGGGTTGCAGACGAGCAGGGCGGCCCCGCGGCCGGGCACGTTCTCCGCCCCGTGGACCCGCAGCCGGCAAACGGTGCGGGCCAGGAGCCACAGGGGCAGCCGAACGAACAACCCGTAGCGGCACCACCACGCCAGCAGCAGGAGCAGTCCGCTGCTCGCGAGAAGGGTCCACGGCTGAACCTCGTCAAGCAACGGCTCCATCCACGCAAGACAGGCGGTCGCTGGGACGCGGCACACGACGAGGCTCCTGGGGCGGTCCGCGGGCGATAGTCCCCGCTAACACCACGCAACTTACCTGCCTGTCCGGGCGCCGTCAAGGCTGCGCCGGGGGTCGAGTTCCCAGGTCAACCCAGACTGGCCAGCCTGAGGCAGGCACCAGAAACGGCGGGCCGCGGACGAACGAGGCGCCAGCGCAGGTTCACGGGGATGGGGTGCCACCGTTGTGGGTAAAGCCCACAGGACGCCACCCGTGGGCTTGACCCAATCGGTCGTGCGACACGGGCCGGCTCGCTCAGATCCCCAGGTTGGACAGAACGTCGAGGAAGCGGCGCGTGATCCCGGCAAGGGTCGGTGCCCGCGCCTCCAGACCGGCGGCGGCCTCTTCCAGACGATCCCGTGCCGCCGCCAGCAACCCCTCGTCGTGCTGGTGTTCGAGCGCCTCGGCCAGGTGGGCAGCGCTCTCACGGAGATGGGACAGCTCCTCCGGCGCGACCGCCGTCGCGCTCAGAGTGCGGTTCAATTCGTCCACCAGATCCGCGAGCTGCTGCTGGGCCTCGGGGCCGAGGTGCTGAGCCTGGTGGAGCAGACGGCTCACGGCGTCGAGCGTTTCGCACACTTCCGGCGGGACGAATGACCTCGGTGGTTGCTGCTCGGCCATGACGGTCCTCCTGCACAACGGACTGAGCCCCGGCGGTCACTCCACCCAGTTCAGAATAGGGGGCCGCTTCCCGGGCAGACAAGAGAGCAACGCCGCGGGTGCGGCGCACCTTGTGCGGAATCCCCGGTAATCCTGAATCGGTCCGGGGTTTGCCTTATCTAATCATAAGGCAGTCGGTCGGCTCCCGACGGCGCTTCTTTCTCCCGTGTCGGCCGGAGCCCACGACCGCCGCTGCCCACCCCGGTCAAAGAGACGCCCCACCGTTCCGTATCCGTTCCGCGGAGTCCAGGCGGCGCGCCGCCATTATTCGCCGTGCGGTACGAACATCGCGGCGTGGTCTTTGCGTAGAATCAGAGACGGCGACGCTGGCCCGCGGGCTCAACAACCCCACCGGCGACACATCCAACAGCGTAAGAGGCGGCACCCATGAAACGGAATCTCACCCTGCGCCGGGCCGCGGCTCGGCGTGGTCGGCAGTCCTCGGCAAAACAACATAATCTCTCTCGTAAACCCACTAACGATTGCTTCGACGACGAGCTGGAGAGCCGAACCCGGGCGCGCCCGGACGACGCCGGCCGGCCGCACGGTCCGGAGGACGAGGACGGTTCGACCGCGGACGCCCCGGCTCAGGGCGAGGTCGCTTCCGCCGAGGACACGCTAGGGCTGTACCTCCAGCAGATGGGGTCGATCCCGCTGCTCAACCGGCCGCAGGAAATCGCCCTGACGCAGGGTCTCGACAACGCCCGCCAGCGCTACCGCCGGGCCGCCCTGTGGAGCTGGGGCACGCTCGGGAAGGTGATCGATACCTTCGAGCGCTGCCACGCCGGTCTGCTGCCGCTGGACCGCACCATCGACGTGCTCCCCGGCCTGGATTTGACCAGCGAGCGCATCCGCGCCCGCCTCCCCGGACATCTCGAAAGTCTCCGGAAGTTGCAGACCGAGGCGGCGGCCGACTTCCGTCAACTCCAGCGGACTCGCATCTCTCACGTTGCGAAGGCACGCGCGCGCCGGTCGCTGCGCCAGCGGCTCCGCCTGGCCGCTCACCTGGCCGAGGAACTGTCGCCGCGGATCGAGCTGATCGACCTGTGGTCGGAAGAGTTCGAGACGCGGGTGGCACTTGTCACCGACCTGGCCCGAGGGATTGGCGAGCGGCGTGCGGCCACGGTCGCACGCGAGGAGGAGTTGAATGAGCTGCTGGCCGAGATCCGTGCCATGCCCGAGGAACTGGCCGCCCTGGTCCAGGTGCTGAAGCGCCGTCGCGCTGCGTACCAGCAGGCGCGGGCGCAGCTGGCGGAGGCGAACCTGCGGCTGGTGGTGTCGATCGCGAAGAAGTACCGGGGGCGGGGGCTGCCGTTCGCCGACCTCATCCAGGAGGGGAACAGCGGCCTGATGCGGGCCGTCGATAAGTACGACTACCGCCTCGGCTTCAAGTTCGGCACCTACGCCACCTGGTGGATCCGCCAGGGCGTGACGCGAGCGCTGTCCGACTCGTCCCGCATGGTCCGGGTGCCGTGTCACCACGTCGGCCTGCTGTCCTCCCTCGACCGCGTGGCCGGCGACCTGATGGTCCGGTACGGCCGCGAGGCAACGGTCGAGGAGATCGCGGTGGTTCTGGAGATCGCGCCCCAGGAGGTGCGGGCCCTGCGCGCGGTAGCCCGCCACCCGGCGAGCCTGGACGAGCCGATCGGCGACGACGACGAGAACACGCTGGAGGACTTCCTCCGCTCGTCGGACGGTCCGAGTCACGCGGTCGAATCGATCGACCGCGGGCTGCTGCGGGAGCGCGTGGCCGAGGTGCTGCGCTGCCTGGCGCCGCGCGACCGGGAGGTGATCGAGCTACGTTTCGGCCTCAAGGACGGCCGTGCCCGGACGCTGGACGAGGTGTCGCAGATCTTCGGGATCACGCGCGAGCGCATCCGGCAGATCGAGAACCGCGGACTCGCCCGCCTGCGCCAGCCGGACTCCAGCGACCGCCTCGCGGGCTTCGCCGAGTCGGCGTAACGGACCACCGGCCGCTTGTGGCTTCGCGAGGCACGCGGGGCCGCAAGCGGTCGGACCGAGGCTTTTTCCCGAACCTTTTTCCGATGGAACCTCTCTAACTTCTTGAGCACCGGAGTAGACCTATCCGTCTTCCCCTGACCGCACACGCCTCGAGCCCCCCTCCGCGAGGGCGGGCGGTCCCCAGTCAGGAACACCGATCCCGGGGTGGAGCAGTGGCGGCTCGCCAGGCTCATAACCTGGAGGTCGTGGGTTCAAATCCCACCCCCGGAACTCGCGTGGCTCGTCGGGGTCGGTAACTACCGGCCCCGACGGGTCACTTCCAGGCCATCTCTGTTACCCCTTTCGACCGACCGACGCAGCCACCTGGCGACAGAGAGCGGCGGTCATTCCTGTCCGTTTCACTCTTGCGAGAACCAGAATCATCGCGACATACGAACGGAACACATGGAGTTATCCCATGAACGAATTGAATACGACGAATCACCGGACGGTGAAGGAAACGAAAACAGCGGCGAAGCCGACTCGGCGCGTCCGCCGGCCGCGCAAGGAGGAGGCGGATCACGTCGTCGCGGACCGCCCGCTCGTCGTCGAGCCCGCGCCCCGGCCGGCCGATTCGACCCACCTGCGCGACTTCCAGGCCACGAGCGCCCCGGAACTGCTTCAGATCGCCCATGACGAGGGCGTCGAGTCCGCGGCGAGCCTGGCGCGGCAGGATCTGATCGCGGCCATCTTCCGGGCCCGCGGCCGCAAGGGGCAAACGCTTCGGGCCGACGGGACGCTGGAGGTGCTGCCCGAGGGGTACGGCTTCCTCCGCCACGCCCAGTGGAATTACCTTACCTCGCCAGAAGACGTCTACGTCTCGCCGGCGCAGGTGCGACGCCTCGGCCTGCAGACCGGCATGACGGTCGAGGGCACGGTGCGGGCTCCCTTCGAGGGCCAGCAATACCTCGCGCTGCTCCAGGTCGAAGCGATCAACGGCCAGGATCCGGAACAGGTCGGCCGCCGCGTGGTGTTCGAGGATCTGACCCCGCTGCACCCGAGCAAGCGGCTGCTCCTGGAGACTGATCCGGGCGACCTGAACACCCGGGTGATCGACCTGGTGACGCCCATCGGCAAGGGCCAGCGCGGCCTGATCGTCGCCCCGCCGCGCACCGGCAAGACCGTCCTGCTCCAGAAAATCGCGCGGAGCATCCAGCGCAACCATCCCGAGTGCCACCTGATCGTGCTGCTCATCGACGAGCGGCCCGAGGAGGTGACGGAGATGCAGCGGGCGGTCACCGGCCTGCGGGCGGAGGTGATCGCCAGCACGTTCGACGAGCCGGCGAAGCAGCACATCCGGGTCGCCGAGATCGTGCTGGAGCGGACCCGGCGGCTGGTCGAGTTCGGCCAGGATGTCGTGATCCTGCTCGACTCGATCACCCGGCTCGCCCGGGCCTACAAT
This sequence comes from Gemmataceae bacterium, assembly GCA_020847555.1. The sequence continues at coordinate 5,070 of JADLBT010000534.1, read as the reverse complement.
TCGGAGGCACCGGCGAACAGCAAGACGCTGACCGGCGGCCTGACGGCCGGCGTGCTGGAGAAACCGAAGCGCTTCTTCGGATCGGCTCGGGCCATCGAGGGCGGCGGCAGCCTGACGATCCTCGCGACCGCCCTCGTCGATACCGGCAGCAAGATGGACGAGGTGATCTTCGAGGAGTTCAAGGGGACCGGCAACATGGAGTTGCACCTCGACCGGCGCCTCGTCGATAAGCGCGTCTGGCCCGCCATCGATGTGAATGCGTCGGGTACGCGGCGCGAGGAGCTGCTGCTCGACGCGGAGGAGCTGCGGCGCGTCTGGCTGCTGCGGAAGGTACTGAGCGACATGAACCCGGTCGAGGCGATGGAGCTGCTGACGGGACGCCTCCGGAAGACGCGCTCGAACGCCGAGTTCCTGCTGGGGATGCACCTGTAATGCCGGCGAGCTACTCGTACCGCCTTGAAGCCCCGTCGAGCCGCCAGCCTTCTGGCAAAGGTCAGGTCCGCGCGAAGGTGGACTCGCGCGGCGCCGTGTAGCGGACCGCCAGGTGCGGGGTGGCGAGACGCTTGCCCGCCGCGAGCGACGCCATGCCCGCCGCCACCAGCCCCGTCGTCAGCAGCGTCCGCTCGATCGGGTACGGCGTCCGGCCGGTGACGAACGTCTCCTCCGCCTTTGCCATCAGGGCCGCCGAGTACGTGACGTTCGGGTTTGGCGGCAGGTAGAACAACGTCGAGAACGGCTCGGCCTGACCGCGCAGCCGGGCCGCGAACGTGAAGTCGCCGACCAGTCCGTTCAGCAATAGCATCGTCGCCTTCAACCCGTCGCCGTACTCGAATCGATACGCCACCGGCTCGCGCACCCACGCGCGCATTTGCTTCGGCGTCGGGTAGCGGTGACTGAACGTCGGTGGCTGGGCCAGCGTCTGGCTCCGGCACAGGCACGCCTCGAACAGCCGCGGATCCCACCCGCCGGCCTTCCACGAGCCGCTGTCGAGCGCCTTCCACACCGCGTCGCCGCGCAGCGCGTGCATGCCGACGACGCCCCTCTCTCCACCGCGCCGCCGCTCGGCCATGCACTGGATCACCTCCAGCGCGTGGAAATCGTAACTGTCCACGCCGCCGAACGCGACGCACATCACCTCCTCGACATCGGCCCCGTGGGGCAGATCGACCGCCGGCATCCGCCACGTCACCGGCAGGGACGACCCAGCCAGGAACGCGAACCCGAGCTTGCGGGCGGTCGCCACCATCTCGGCCGCCCACTCCCAGCGCCACGACAGGTGCTTGTCGTTGAACACCGGCGTCGTCCGCCCGTCCTTGCGGAAGACGTCTGTCACCTGGCGGAAGAACTCGTAGCGCGGGTACTCCTTCTGCCCGATCTGGTTGCGCGGGTAGTTGCCGTGCTCGCCGATGATCAGCACCGCATCGACCGCGAGCTGCTTGCCGCCGCGGCGCAGCGCCTCTGCGATCGTGCGGTAGATCGTGAACTCGAACTCCTTGGCGCGCTGCCGGCTCAGGTCGTTCTTCGGCGTCTGATCGACGTAGGCCGCCACGACCTCGAACGGCGGCCGGTGCCAGCGGCCCTCGGTCGGGTAGCCGTGCAGGAACCGCTCGGCCATGTGCCAGGCGTGCGAGCGGTCGCGCCATTCCGTGGTGATGACGGCCAGGCGCCGGCGGCGGGCCGGTGGCGCGGGCTGGGCGTCCCCCGCGGCGACGGCGGCCCCGACCGTGCCGGCGCCGACCGCGTTGACAAAGGTGCGTCTCGTAATCATGTTCGCTCCTCTCAAAGCCCGCGGCGGCCCGTGGGCCACGTCTCCGGCACTTCACCCACGGGGCGCCCCACCTGTGGACTGAGGACGGCACCGCGACAGGGCGATCCGCGTCACTGTACGGTCCGCACCGGCCGGGTGCAACGGCGGGCATGGAAAACAACGCGCCCCCTCGCCCCCGCGGCCGAGTTTGCAGGAATGTCATTGCATCGCGAGGAAGGGGATAGGATAATTGGACAATTCGGGGAGGAGATTGGCCGCCGCGGGCGTCCCGGATCCCTCCCGCCCAGTCACTGTGAGGTTTCCAATGGCATGGATCGGTTACTACCTGCGGGCCAATCCCCAGAACACCGGGTGGATGTCCATCTTGAATCTTCCCTGGATGGGGGCCGGTACGTTCAGCCCCCAGCTGATCCCGCGCGAGGTCGCCTATGCCGCCCCCGGCGCGGTACTCGTCTGGCGCTGGATCGCGGGCCTGCAAAAACTGGAAGCCGTCCAGGGCAGCAACGGCGTGTGGTACATCAAGGTGTACTTGACGGAGGCTAATCAGGGGTCGATTTTCGCCCTCGGCGGGGCCAAGGAGGGCTGGGTGGCGTGGGACGGAATTGACGATCCGGGATGGGGCTGGCTCTGGCGCTGACGTCAGCCTAAAGTCCAGGGGCTGCGGCCCGTGGGCCAGGTCTTCGGCACTTCGCCCACGAGCTGCAGCCCTTGGGCTTTCACGCTTTCTGTTAGCTCCGCACACCGGCAGGGCGCGGGAGACACGCTTTCCCCCTTTTCGGTTGCGGAGGCGTCGGCTCCGACTATCATCATCTTCAGTTGTCTTCACCCCGTCGGTTCACGGTTTGCTCCCCCGGCAGCCATCATTCCTGCTCCAGACGAGGACGCCATGACGCTCCGTCGGTTTCTCCCCACTGCCGCCCTGCTCGCCCTGATCGCGCTCACCTGTGGTCCCCGTCCGAACGCCTGGGGGCAGAAACCGCCGCCGCCATCCAAACCGAGCCCGCAGGCCCCGGTGCTCGGTCCGGTTGCGCCCCTCGGCGTCCAGCGCGGCACCACCGTGGACCTCACTCTCACCGGCACCAATCTGGCCGGCCCGACCGGCCTGCTGCTCACCTTCCCCGCCAAGGTCACCATCCCGACCGACAGGAAGAACGGGGAGGACAACACCAAACTCCGCGTCCGCCTCAACGTGCCCGCCGACGCGCCGCTCGGTCCCCACGGGTTTCGCCTGGCGACAACGCGCGGGATGTCGAACCTGCGTCTGTTCTGCGTCGATGACCTGCCGCAGGTGATGCGCGCCGACACCGCCCGAAACAAGGCCACCCCCCAGCCGCTGCCGATCCCGAGCGTGGCGGTGGGGCAACTGAACGGCGAGACGAGCGACTGGTACAAGGTCACCGCGACCGCCGGCCAGCGGCTCACCTTCGAGGTGCTGGGGCACCGCCTGGGGTTCGCGATCGATCCGCAGCTGTCCCTCTACGACGCCAGGACGATGCGCGAGATCGCCCACGCCAACGATTCGCCCGGGTGCCAGACGGACCCGCGGCTCACCCACACGTTCAAGGAGGCGGGCGACTACCTGGTCGAGGTCCGGGACACGATCAACCGCGGCGGGACCGAGTTCTGGTATCGGCTGCGCGTCGGCGACTTCCCGGCGGCAACGGTGCCGATCCCGATGGCGGCGCAGCGCGGCGGCAAGATATCGGTCAACTTCGCCGGCCCCGCCGTCGAGGGCGTGGCCCCGGTCGAGGTGGCGGCGCCGGCGGATCCGACGGTCGATACGGTGTGGGTGGCGCCGAAGGGGGCGAACGGGCTGTACGGCTGGCCGGTCGTGCTGGCCCTGAGCGACCACGAGGAACTGGTCGAGCAGGAGCCGAACAACGACCCGGCGAAGGCGAACCGCGTCCCGGTCCCCGGCGGCATCACCGGCCGCTTCCAGCAGAGCGAGGATGTCGATCACTACGTCTTCGCCGGCAAGAAAGGCCAGAAGCTGCTCGTCGAGGCACAGACGCTCGAGCTGCACGCGCCGACCCTCGTCTACATGGTGCTCAGGAGCGCGACGACAAAGGCGGAGATCGCCAGGAGTAACCCGCAGCTGGCGCCGCCGGCCGACCAGCGCATCGAGTTCGCGCCGACGGAGGACGGCGATTACGTTCTGGAGGTGCAGCACCTGAACTACCTGGGCGGCCCGTCGGAGGCGTACCGGCTGACGGTCACCCCGTCCGTCCCGGGCTTCGACCTGGCGCTGGGCATCGAGCAGTACGACGTCGGACCGGAGGGTGTGCTGGCGCTGCCGGTGCTGGTGAGCCGGCGCGGCTACACGGGGCCGATCGAGGTGACCGTGCAGGCGAACCACCCCGGGATCGTGGGCCAGCTGACGATCCCCGCGAAGCAGCCGGCCAAGCCCGCTCTGCCGGGCGGGACGCTGCAGGTGCAGGTGGCCCGCGACGTTCCCGCCGGCCCGTACCTGCTCGCCCTGGTCGGCAAGGCGACCGTCGATGGCAGGCCGGTGACGGAACTCGCGAGCCTGACCACGCCGCTGCGGCAATCGCTGGCGAACCTGCCCTTCCCGCCGCGCCACCTGCTGACGCGGGTAGCGCTGGCGGTCAAGGAGCGGGCGCCGTTCGCCCTGAAGGTCGAACCGTCGCCGCTGAAACTCGCGCCGGGCGCGAAGGTGAAACTCAAGATTACGGCGGTCCGCAAGGGCGGTTACGCCGGGCCGATCGCGCTGGAGGTGCGCAACCTGCCGGCGAACGTGACGGCGTCGAAGACGACCATCCCGATGGGTAAGGACGCGATCGAGGTGGAGGTGAGCGCGGCGGCGAACGCCGCGGCGGCCAGCCGGGCGGACGCGAATGTGCTGGGGACCGCGACGGCGCTGAATAACCTGCAAGGCGCCTCGCCAAACTTCACGGTGCTGGTCGGGAAAAAGTAAGGGCCGCGCACGGAGAACCTATCCGCGCCCGCAGCGTCAGCGCGGGCTCTTTTGAAGTTGCGCTCGGCGTTGGTACCCGTATATCTCCTCGTTCTCCTCGTTTCTCCTCGTTCCCAAACTCTGTTTGGGAACGCACTGCCGCGAAACTCCGTTTCGCGCGGCGCCTCCCCAGGCGGGGCGCCAGGTGCGGAACAGAGTTTCGCGGCCACCCGTTCCCCAACAGGGTTTGGGAACGGAGAAAACAGAGTTTGGAAACGAGTGAACTAGATAAGTGCCCCTGTTCTTCGCCTCCCTTTCCCCGACCGGACTCATTCCGAATCAATGCGACCCGTCCCCTTTGACTTTTTGGGGCGTGGCGAACCCGCCT
>JADLBT010000533.1 GCA_020847555.1 Gemmataceae bacterium | reverse complement strand
CGTGCACGCGAGCGGCAAAATCGGCGAGAATAGTACGCGGCACGCCGGCCCTCTAGCTCAACGGCAGAGCAGTGGACTTTTAATCCATTGGTTCAGGGTTCGAATCCCTGGGGGGCCACCAGGTGAGAATCCCCATAACCATGCGAAAAAGAGACTCATACGTCGGCGGGTAGAGTTCCGAGCGTTCCCGATTGACCGCAAAACTGACCGCAAAACCGTTCACCGCACCCCTCCCAACGCCCGCGCCAGCGCGCCGGCGGCCTCATCGAACATGGGCGGGGTGGCGTGGCAGTAGGTGCCCAGCGTCAGGGTGATTTGGGAATGGCCGAGGATCTCCATGATGGTGCGCGCCGGCACCCCCTCCTGATGCAAGAGCGAGCCACACGTATGGCGGAGCGCGTGGAAGGTGACGCGGGGGAGGTCAGCCGCGGCGAGCTGGCGTTGCAGATGGTGGGTGACGTTGCTGCCATCGAGCGGCGTGCCGAGAGCCGAGGGAAAGACGAGGCCGTATTCGACCCAGGCGTCGTCGCCCGCGTGCTGGCGCATCTCGCGCACCCGCTCGCGCTGGCGTTTGAGCGCCTCGCGGGCCGGCTCGCAGAGGGGGACGGTGCGCCGGCCGTTGGCGCTCTTGGGTTCCACGAACTGCCAGGCGCCGTCGATCTTCTGCACGGCCTGCCGCACGCGAAGCACGCCGGCGTCGAGGTCCACATCGGGCCAGCGCAGCCCGAGCAGTTCCCCCTGCCGCATCCCCGTGTAGAGCGCGGTGGCGAAGAGCGTGCCGAGGCGGTCATCGGCGGTGGACGCGATCAAGTGTTGCGCCTGGTCGGCGGTCAATGATTGCGCCTGCTTCGGCGCCTGCCGGGGCGGGGTCGCCAGCGCGGCGACGTTGCGCTCGACGTAGCCCCAGCGTACGGCTTGTCCCAGAGCGACGCGGAGGATCGCCCGAATGTATTGCACCGTGCGCGGCGTCAGGGCAGGCGGATCGGCCTTCTTCGCGTCCGCCGCATGAGCAGCATCAGTCGGATTGCCCGGCGCGGTCTTGGCCTTGGGCTTCCGCTTCCGCGTGAGCCCGTTGAGGAACCGTTGCACGTCCAGCGCGGTCAGGTCGGCGAGCGTGATGTCGCCCAGCGCGGGGTTGATGTGCGTACGGATGTACGACTCGTAGCTCTTGATCGTGGACGGGCGCAGCTTCGGCGCCTGCGTCTCGGTCATCCACGCCGCGAGGAACTGCGCCAGCGTCTGGCGCTCGCCCTTCAGGTCGATGCCCTTCTTCGCCTTGCCGAGGGCCGTTTCCATCTTCGCGCGCACGTCCGGGCGGCTCTTGCCGTAGACGCTTTTCCGCTTGCCATCCGGCAGGGTAAACATGCACTCCCAGCGGCCGTCTTTGCGGAGCCGATAACTCCCCTCATGGTGGCCGCGATGCTGGTTCTGGTGGACGAGCTTTGCCATCGTGCTATCCTCCGTGCTGTCCTCACCCGACGCTGACTCCGACGGGTGAAGGGTTCCAAGGAAGGGCCGTCAGCGTGGCGCATTCACGCGGCGGCTTTTCCCTTTCCACCCATCTCCGGCCCCGGTCGGTCCCAGTCGATGAGGTCGTCGGCCTCTGCCGCGACCGCCGCGGCCAGCTTGCGGATCGTGCTAATCCGTGCCGCTTGCAACCCGTTCTCCAGCCGGCTGATGGTCGAGACTGTGACGCCGCTCCGCGCGGCCAACTCCGCCTGAGTCAGCAGCCCGCGCTCGCGCGCCTCGCGAAGTCCCCGCAGATATCGCATCCTCGCATCTCCTTTCTCGGTCGCGTTCCTCGCGAGGAAGGAACCGCTGCATCCACGCAGTAAGCATAAGGCAAAGACAAGGTATTGACAAGGACTTGGAGATGACTTATGATTGTCTCAGTGAAAATTGGAACCCTTCACCCGTACTCGGAGTCAGGTAGCAGGGAGGAACGACGCCATGGCGCTGCAGACTCGCACCCGCACTCACATTGACAGCATGGCCCGGTGGCTCAAGGCGGCCGAGCGCGCCGTGACCGAAGGCATCCAGATCCGGCAGCTGCAAGGCTCCGGGCAGTGGGTGGCCACGAGCGGCCACGATGCCACCGTCGCCTATGAGGTGCAGGTCGCCGGCAACGTGGCGTTCGGCTGCGACTGCCTGGCCGGCCTCAATGGCGATCCGGTCTGCAAGCACCGCGCCGCCTACTACCTGCTGGTGGGGGCGCTGAGTCTCGACCCGGAGCCGGAACCCCCGGCTCCCGCCGTCGCCCAGGACTGCCCCGCCTGCCATGGCTGCGGCGTCGTCTATGACCCGGCGCTCGAGCAGGCCGGCTGGCTCTACCCCGCCTGCCCGGCCTGCCACGGCAGGGGGACGGCCACGCCGCCACCCTCCGCGCACACCGCGCGCAACACGCGCCTCGCCGCCTAGCGATGGCCCGCGCGGGGCGGCATCGATGCCGCCCCGCCCAGGAGCGCCCGGCGCCTGTGGCCTTGCCCGCCGCATCCCCGTGGGGCGGTTGCGCGACTGTCCCTCGTCAGGTCTCGTTCGCCGACAGGAGGATTCCCCGCCATGTTGACCCGTCGTGACGCCCTGCGTCTGGCCGCCGCCATGAGCGCGGCCCGCACTCCGTTCTTCATACCGCCCCCCGAGGACGCCGCCGCCCTCGACGCGCCGGCCGCATTCTGGCCCGACGCCGAGCGCCCCACCGTGCGCGGGGGCGAGCCCACGGTCGCCGACCCTCTCGCCTTCGCCGAAGGCCTCGATGGACTGGATACGGAGACGGGCGACTTCGTCAATGGCGCGGCCGAGGAATGGGCCGCGTACAAGCAGTTCCTCGCCCGCCTTGCCGCGCTGCTGCCCTCCGACGCGGCCGGCGAGACGGAGGCCCAGCGCCTGCTCGCCGATCTGGATGAGGCCGCGGTCGACATGGGCACGACCGCCTGGATGGGCGGCGTCCGCGCTGGCGTGACGTACGGGCATCTGCGCCTCGCGCTCATGGCCGCGCGCCACATCTGCCCGCGCTGCCGCGGTATGGCCACCTCTGGAATGGGCAAGTGTGGGATGGACAGGCGACCGATGCTGCCGGGTGCGACTGCGCGCTGTGCGCGGGCGCCGGCACGGTCCTGGCCGCTGCCTGATCCGAGGAATGCCGCGAGTCGGGGCCGGGACACGACGCGGCCCCGCGATCCGATGAAGGAGACCCCGCGATGCAGTTCATTGTCGCCATCCATTGTCCCCGCTGCGGTGGCCGCAGCGGGCGCTTGCTCGACGATCGCACGCGCAATCGGCCCGGCGCGCGCACGCTGCCCAGCTTTTGCGCCCACTGCGGCCACCCGGCCGAGGTCGAGGAGTTCTTCGACCGCTACCGCCTGCACGAGGTCCACGCTGCGCTCGACCCCGTGACCGAGCTCCAGTCGCTCGTCGTTCCGGAGGGGGCGGATTACGAACTGATCGCCCACCTGAGCGTGTCGCTGAACGCGGAGAACCCGGAGGCGCCGGGCACCGACCACGGCGTCTACGAGTCGGCTGAGCTGCACGCGGTGCGCGAGGGGGGTGTCTGGTGGCTCACCGTGCGCCCCGGCCCGGCCTACCCCTTCGTGGTGAACCGGCGCAACCAGCGCGAGGGCCCGGACCCACTCAGCCTGATCCGGCAACTGGTGGGGCAGGCGCCGTAACCGCGAGGGGCAAGGATGATGCTGGGGCGCTGGCCTGATCGCCAACGCCCCAGTGGCGTGCAGGAGTGACGAGAGGGAGGGTGCGCGATGGGAACGAGACTACCCGGGGCCGGCAGCGATGCGGCCGGCGAACGGCCGCTACTGGCCGTCTCCCTGCGCGACGAGCCCAATGCAGCGATGCCGGCCCTCGTCGTACGGTGGCAGCCGGACGCGGTGTCGTCCCTGCTGGAACCACTGATTCGCCAACTGGCCCAAGCCATCGCACGGGAGGGGTTGGGAACGAGCGGCACCGCGCCGGCACCGGCCATCGTGACCCCCGGCGAGAACGTGGCGCTCGCCGACACCATGAGCGTGCCCGAGGCCGGGGCGCGGCTGGGGATGAAGCCGAGCATGGCCTACCTCGCCGCCCAGCGCGGCGACTTCCCGGTGATCACGATGGGCCGGCGCAAGCGCGTGTCCGTGAAGGCGTTCGAGGCGTGGCTCGAGAAGGGCGGAAGCACGGGGCCGTAGCCAAGTGATGCGCCCATTGCGTGATGATGGGGACGCCGGCAACGCTGTCGGCGTCCTCGTCGTTGGCGGAAGGGAGGTCACGCATGGCACGAAGGAAGACCACGGGGCATGGCGCCGGCTCCCGACCGGAGAAGCCCGTACTGACGGTGACCTATCGGGGCCAGGCGGCTGCCGATGGGATGACCGAGTTCGTGGTTCGTCTCGATGCCGGCGCGCTTCGCCCCTTGCTCGCGGCATGGTTCGGTGGATCGCCGGGGCATGGCCTTGCGCCGGTGGCCGACACCGAAAGCGACAACGTGATGACCGTTCCTGAAGCCGGCAAGTTGCTGGGGCTGCGGTCGGGCGGGGCCTACGCGATGGCGCGGCGGGGCGAGATTCCCGGCCTCTTCAACCGGGGGCGACGGCTCTACGTCTGGCGACCGGCCTTCGAGCAGGGGATGGCGGAGCTGGGGCGCGGGCGGAACCGCAACTGATACAGCCGGCGCAGCGAGCGCCGGCTGCCAGCATCCCGATTCGATCCCTGGAGGCGCGTGACCGCGATGCGCTCCGGCGGCACGGGTAATCGCTCGTCGGTCGGCGCGCTCGGAACCAAGCGCGCCGGCTATTCGGTCGTAATGGGTAGCGCGATTGACTCGCAGAATGTGCCAGGATGGCCGATGATACTAGCCGCCTGCCATCGCGACGGCGGGCAAGGGACCGGAGTTCTCGACCCCGTAGGAGGAAACCATGTCCCGTGTCTTGGCGTTTACCGGGCCGCAGGCCAGCCGCCTCACCGGCCTTTCGCCCCGTGTCTTGCGATACTGGGAAACCACGGGCGTCTATTCAGCATCCTACATCGACGAACGCCCACGGGTGCCTTATCGCCGGATCTATAGCTTCAGAGACGTGGTAAGCCTTCGAACCTTGGCGTTGCTTCGCAAGCGACATCGGATCAAGTTGGATGAGCTACGTCGCACCGGTGCTTACCTCCGTGAAACGTATCCGAATCATCCAGACCCGTGGGCCGAGCTCCGCTTCGGCATCCTGAACGGCCGCGTCATTTTCCGGAACCCCGAGACCGGCGAGTGGATGACCGCAACGCGACCGGGGCAGACGGTCCTGCCAATCGATGTAGAAGAGATCGCTCGGGCAACGGAACGGGACGCGACCGCGCTGACCCAACGACGGCGCGAAGACATCGGCAAAGTCGTTCGGCACCGCTACGTCTTGGGCAACGCATGGCGCCTCGCAGGCACTCGCATCCCAACGTCTGCGATCTGGCACTTTCACGAGGACGGGGCCAACATTGCGGCGATCCGACGGGCTTACCCCGACCTTACTGACATTGACATCGAAGCCGCCATCGCTCACGAATCCGGCTTGCGCAGCGTCGAGGCGGCGTGACGAACGCGGGCGCCTCGGTGCGACTGCGCTTCCTGCTGGATCAGAACGTTCAAGATGCCGTTTTGGAATACCTCAATGCGCTCGGATTTGAGGTCCTTCGTGTGCGGGATACCACAGGCGCCGACGCACCTGACAGCCTTATAGCGTTCATCGCCAACGCCGAAGGGCTCGTCTTGATCAGTCATGACAGGCACTTTCGTCACAACTCACGCCTCCTCACCGGAGCCCAACGGCGCCAATTTGAATCCGGTGCGGGAAGTATTGTGTTGCAGGTCCGTGAGAACCGGTCGGTAGAGAGACTGCAAGCAGAATGGCGCCATATCCTCTATCACTATGAGGACGCTCAATCCAGCGGCCGTCGATTTCAGTTCGTCCTCACGGAGACTGGATTTCAGGTCGTGACGAACGCCGCGACATCTTGAGACCCAAGGCCAGGAGTCCGTGAGCAGCGATCTTCCTGCTTCCTGCGAATCCGGCGTTACCGCACGACCCACGCGAGACCGATGGGATGCCTAGCAAGCTGGACCCGGGCCGGCACAAGCCCAGCGTCAGGAAGCGAAGCGTGAGCCGGCACCCTCACCCTCACCACCGTGACCCGAAGCGGTAGCGTACGAGGCATTGCCGATCGCACCCATATTGAAACCCCTAGAAGCGGTACCGTTGGAAGTACCCCTCGTAAATGCCCATGACTTCTCGCAGCCGTTCCAGGGAGCCACCGAACGCCCCTTGGCTGAGGAGCGGCAAACCGGCACCGTGGCGCTCGATTTCCTGGTTGAGTTGCTGGCAGACGGCCATATACTCCGGATCGCCAAGAACCCCGTCACGCCAGATAAAGCAACCACAAGGCGCCCATCGTTCACGATCGATGGCGACGAGCCCGGCAAGATATTCGAATCGATCGAACGCCGCCGTGAATTGACGGTCATCGGGAATGGCATCGCGTAGCGCCTCACGCAGCCGCGACGTGTTCCAGAGATAGGCACTAAGCGGGGTAGGGTGCCGCTCGAGTCCCGGAATCCGTTGCTGTTCGGTGCCAAGGATGATCCCGGTGCTTAGCGCAGCCGCGAAGGCCATCGTTCGTCTCCCAGATCCGGAGTCTTCTCGCGTGTTCGCAATGAGCAGACTCGTGAGCGTGTCGGTCCGCTCGGCTGCGACGGCGGCGATCCCGGCGGCGTAAAGCGACAGCAGCGCAGGGTAACGGCGAAGGGATTCGTAGGGAGGGAGATAGGTGCCTGACGGAGAGGGGGCATTCTCTAGTCGCTCGAGCGCCTGTATCCACAGCCGAGCGTCGGCCGGCTCGACCCAATACCCGGCGACGGCGAACATCGCCATGAGAGAGGCGCTCTCTGATTCAAGGCGTCGCATCCGCTCGAACAAGAGGTCGCCCGAATACGGACCGTTGAGCGGGTAGCTTTCGGGGTCAGCGGCAGCCGTCCGGACCCGCGTTACTTCACTCATGACCAGATCGTGCAGGCGAATCCGGTCTTCGCTTCGCGGGAGATACCGCTTGACCTGCTGGGCAGCCAGCCGGGCATCGAGCGGTTGTGGTCCCCGGAGCTCGTCGAGGGCGCTCACATCTTCGGCAAGCCGGCGCATGAATTGGTCTGCCGTGACCCCGGCAATGGGGACCGCCCGCCGCGCCTCGATCAACTTGTGCGCCGCGTCCGTGAGTGTGCGGGGATACGCCCAATACACCGAGTACCGGCGGTTCGGTGCGCGCTCGATCGCTGCACGAAGGGCGAGATCCCACTCGCCCGACCAGCCACAGATAATCAACCCGTATTCGTCGAGGATTTGGTCCAGCAGTCGAGTCACCGGCGCCTCGTAGGTCGCCAGTTCTTCGAGCGTGTTCAGAATGCGAGGATCCCGATAGTCTCCGTGGAGCTTCACGACCGTGCACGCCGAATGCGCGAGCGGCACGGCGCCATTGATGGCATCGGGCGTCGAGAGGACGGTGTGCGCAACGCCCGCCGCGTCAAGCGCCTGTTCCAGGAGACGATCGAAATTGGTCGTGACGATGACCCGGATGTAGCCCCCGGCGACGAGCTCGGCGATCGCGCGAGAGGTGCTGACGTACCGCGGGCGTCCCTGCCAGGCGCTCGAGAAGGCGGCTGTAGCTCGGGTCTTCCTCGAACGTCTCCCGATACCATGCTGAAGGGTTCGGGTCGCAAGCATGGCGCGCGCCTTGCAGTTCCGCGACGCGGCGGATCAGGTCTTCCGTGATGCTCCACGCGGTGGGAATACCGGCTGCCCGGGAAATGCCCGACCCCAGCAGGAGGGCATAGATGCCTTTGTTCGCGTGCACCGATACGGCAAGCGAAATGCGCGGCTCCATGATGGCACCCCTTCCCGGCGAGATAGCCTATGCATCGTTCGAGATGAGAACGGCATGGTAATTGTCGGTGAAAGTCCCTGCGGTTTCGTTGGCATTCCTCGCGCGCGAGCGCCCCTGCGTACGCGGAACGTGGGCGAGCGAGGGAGTGGCGCGCCATATTCCCCCCCCCTTCTCCCCTCCCCCCGCCGGGGATCGTTCCATCCGGCCGGAGTCCCACCACGAAATGTCCCGGCGTGCGAGACCGGGGCATCCGTGCAGTGCGTGGACGAGGCAGGGTACCGGGGCACACACCAACGAACCAACCAAGCAAGCAAACAATCTAACAGCCAACAACTACCCACCCATCCATCAACCAGTCACTCAGTACCTACGCTCTAACCTCTAGTCATTAGTCTCTTGTCTCTTGTCCTGCTCTTCTGTCTGTGTCTGCTCTGCTCTGCCTTGCCCCTGCCTGCTGCCCTGCCCCCGTCTGCCTGCCTGCGATCGTGGCGCCTGCGTCCCCTGTCTCGCGACCCCCGCGCCGCACGCGTCACGAACCCCCGTTCCCCCTGGCTTCCGCCTCACGAATCATCCTTGTTCCCTGTGCTGTCTGGCCGTGGGTGTGCTGGCGCCCTCGCGCGTTAGGCCCAGTGGTGGAGGGTCGGCCCGCTGGCGGCTTCCGGGGCGTCCTCGGGCCAGCGCTCGCGCTCCCCATCCGCCCGCTTGGCTGTCTCGATCACCGTCGTCGCCTGCGTGCTCGCGGCGATCAGGAGGCGCGCAATCGCCAGTTGCGTGGCGCGGTCGGGCACGGCCAGCGCCCAGATCAAGGCCGCCGCCTCCTGGCCCCGGCGAAACAGCCGCTCCTCGTGCTGCCGCTCGCGGGTCATCGGTCGAGCTGCGGCGCGACATCGGCGCCGAGGCGCATGGCCAGGGGGATACGCTTGTGCAGTTGTGCCTGGCGGATTAGGCGTGCGCGCCGGATGTGCTCATCCGTGTAGTTCGGTCCGGGTCCGTAATGGACCGCGCCGGGGAGCGCGCCCTGGGTGATGTAGTAGCGGATGGTGCGCGGCGAGCAGCCCACGGCCGCCGCCACTTCCGCGAGCGAATAGCGTCCGCGTTGCATGAGCGTCATGCGCGTCCCTCCCGCCCTTGTCAGCGAGAGTGTACGCCGGCGCGTGGGAACGGGATCAGGCCATCGTGCCGGGGAAGTCGCTCAGCATCTCGGCGCGCAGTCGCGCCAACTCCTCATCCGTGAGCGCGTCCAGGTCGCGCATGGCGCGCGAAGCGTTCGGGCGCGCCGCGCGCTCGGCAATCTCGTCCAGGCCGAACCGCTGCTGCGTCTGCCACAATCGCAGCAGCGACGTCGCCGCGCGCTCGCGCCCGAGGTCGCCCGGGCCGCCATCGTGCGCGGGGTCGATCAGTTCCAGCAGCACGGCGGCCGCGGCATCCGCCATCGCCCGCGTAATCACCGTTCGCTCGCGCATGGGCGCGCCTCCTCGTCTCGTTGGGCATCGGGTGCGGATCGGTCCGGCGCGGCATCGTCCGCCTGATCAGGCGCCGGGGCCGCCGTGTGGGGGATGGGCCGGTACCACCAGTCGCCGGCGGCGCGGCGGTAGCGTTGCGGAGGCAGCACGCCGAGAGCGATCAACTCAGCGCGGGGCAAGGCTGGCATCAAACGCGCTCCTGCACGCGCGCTCGGATGGCATCGGCATCGACCGGCAGACCCACGCGCGGCGCTTCGACCACCAGGGAGACCGGCCGGCGGGCGTCCCCGCGCGACCGGGAGCCCGTGCGCCGGTTGATCGTCAGCCGCCCGCGCCGTCCACGCCGTCCGCGCCCCAGGCGCCCGGGCATCCCACCGGCGAACAGCCCGCTCAGGTCAAGCCCGCCGCCGCCCATGACCCCATCCATAAAGCCGGCCATGAAGTCGGGACCGAGGAAGGCGGCGATATCGGGCGGCATGGTGCCGGGATAGAAGCCGCCACTCCCGCCGCCGTAGCCGCCCCCGCCGCCGGAATACCCGCCCCGCGAATAGCCGCCCCCGCCGCGTGAGGAGCCACCACCCGAGCGGGAGCCCGACGAGCGGTATCCGCCGCTCCCCGATCCGCCGCCGCTGCCCCCGGAAGCCGGGACGCTGGCGGTCAGGTCGAGGAGTTGCGGCGTCTCTTCCGGCGTGAAGGTCACGTCCGCATCGGTGGCCCCGACCTTGCCGATGAAGGGCATCCACTCCTGCGGGATGAACAGCAGGCTCTTGCCTTCAGCGGCCAGGGCTTGCCGGGTCTCGGCGTCGCTGACGAAGCGCGAGCGCAATGCGGCCTTCTGCGCCGCGCTCAACTCGTCGAACACGCCGGCATCCTCCAGCGCGGACCACTCCTGCTCACTCAGCCAGCCAACGCCATACCCCGCCCGCTCGGCCCCACGCATCGCCTCGACGCTCATGCGCACTGAGCCGATCTGCAGCCCGCCCGCGCCATCGGGAAGGATCAGCTGCACCGGAGCGCCCGGCGTCTCGTGCGGGAAGCCATCGCCGGCGAGCTCGTCGGCTTTCAGGACCGGGCCGTTCGTGAAGTCGGGATCGAGGTAGAGACTCGGTCGCTCGGCGGGCCGCGACGATGGCGTTTGCTGCCCGCTGCCGCTGAGGCTGACGGGGGGCGGGGCCGGGGCCTTCAGCCCCTGCCCCGGAATGACGGCGAAGGGGAGTTCCGTGGGCGTGGCCGGGCGCGGCGTCCAGTCGCCGGGGCGGCGGATGGATCCGGCCGGCGGCGGCTGGCTGGTGTTGTCCATGGAGATGCCGGCGGACCCGA
Organism: Gemmataceae bacterium; assembly: GCA_020847555.1. The sequence goes on along the minus strand of JADLBT010000533.1, from coordinate 1,224 downwards.
GCGCGCCCACTGTGAGAACCTTCCCGATCGTCCCCTTGCCGGGCATGCCGAGCCCGAGGCCGTTGCCGCCACCAACGGGCGGCAGTGTCCGCACCCCGCGCGCGAGACTGCCGACGGGACTGGGATTGAACCCGCCGTAGCCCGCGCCGATGGCCCCGCGCAGCGCCGGATCGCTCGCGGCGCCGGTCGCGCCTGCCGGGCTCGTGCTCGGTTGCGTGGCCGGCGGCGCGTCAGTCGTGCTGGCGCTCTGGCCGCTGTACCGCGAGGGTTGCCCCCGGAATGCGCCCTGGGCCCAGCGCCCGCGCGTTGGCCGGCTGGCGACGGTCCCGATCGTGCGGGCTTGCCCGCGGGGCGAGCCCTCGTAGACCTGGCCATTGAAGTAGCGCGGCTGGCTCGGCTGCGGCCGCGTCGCCGGGGGATGCTGCACGTCCAGTTCCGCGATCTCTCCTCCGCGCCCCCCGCCGCCGCGCGGCGCCGCCGCGCCACCACCGCCGGCCGCGCCGCCCCCGCCGACGCCCGAGCGGATGCCGCCGCCCCCGGTCGGGAAGGTGATCTGCTGCCACGGCTCCTCACCCTCGGGCACCACCTGCGCGGCCGCGTCCTGTGGCCAGACGCCGAACCAACTCCCCGTGGCCTGCCCGAGGCGATCCGCGAGGGATGGTTCGCCGGCCGGTTCCGTCGCCGGCGCCTGGCCGCGCCACACGCGTCCCCGACGCGCCACGGGCAACGTCTGCACGGCGCCGATGCTGGTCGCGGGCGGTGCGCTCCCGATCAGGCGCGACCCCGAGGCGCCCGTGGCAGGGGTGAACGTCTGCACCTGCTGCGCGTTCGGCCCGCCCTGCCCGGCGCGATAGGCACTGTCCGCGCCCCCGTAGTAGGTCGAGGCGCTGCCCCCCGTGTAGATGCCAGGACTCGTCGCCGGCGGCGGGCTGGTCGTCGGCGCGACCGTGGCCGGCTGCGGCTGGTAGGCGCTCGGGGAGGCGGCGGGATCGTACGTGCTGCTCGGGATGTAGGGCGCGGGCGCGACGGCCTGCGTGGCTCCGGCGCGATTCCCTTCCACCGCGAGGTAGCCCGAGGCGTTGTCCCATGTCTGCGCGCCCGAGCCGTCCGGGGTGTATTCGGTCCCGCCCTGGTTGTTGCCGTACTGGGCATCCGCCTCGGGGGGTGGCACGTCCGATCCACCGTAGACCAATGCGTCAAGGTGATTTTGCGCGGTGAAGAGGG
>JADLBT010000532.1 GCA_020847555.1 Gemmataceae bacterium | reverse complement strand
TCAAGATCCTCGCCGACCGGAACGACCGGCCGATGAGCCGCGAAGTGCGCAGCGCCCTCGTCAAGCACTTGCGCGACAATGGGCTGTGGCCTGTGCCGCACGCCGAGGAGTAGCCATGACCGCCCCCGACCTGGACCTGCTCGACGCCCTCCTGTGCCGGGCCGACGACGCCTTCCTTCGCGCCCGTCTTGCCGCCGAGCTGCACGACCCGCCGGGGGTCGCCCGCAACCTGGCGGACCTTGCCGGCGTTGTCGGGCAGCTCGCCGTGCTCCTCCCGCCGCCGCCCGGGAATTCGCTTGCGGCCCAGCCACCCGCCGGGTAGACTTCTCCTGGCGGGCCGGTCCCACCTCCACCCCACTCGTTCCGACGCCGGCCCGCCCGCAGGACGCACACGCAAGGTGCTCGTGGCAGACCTCCGTCAGCGCCCCCGGGTCAGCGGTTAATGGGCGGGCCGCGGCTCGGGGGCTTTCTCACCTCACCCGCTTCACCGCACTCGACAGGTACGCCTCCAGGTCCGTCTCCCGGATGCGCGTGAGGCGGCCGATCTTCCGGGCCTTGAGCTTCTTGCGGCGGATCAGGTCGCGGACGGTGTCCCGGTGGCACTGCAGGGCGGCGGCCACCTCGGGAATCGTGAGTGTCTTGATGGCTGCGGTCATCTCTGTTCCCCTCTCGTCGGCACCAATCGACAGAGGGGAGTATCGCCCGAAGGTGGGTCCGGCGTCAGTGCGTCGGTGGTGCGTCAGCCGTGCAGTGCAGCACTAGTGCTGCACTGGTGCGTACCCGGGCGGGCGGGCGTGGGGGCTGTTGTCGAGCGCGCCGGCCGCCACCATCCGGGCCAGGTGCCCCTTGACGGTGCGCTCGCCGTGGTGCCAGTCCCGCCGCTCCAGCTCGCCGAGGATCTGGGTCGTGGTGAGGCGCCGCCCGGCCTCGGTCAGCACCGCCAAAATGTCCGCGCGGCAGTCGCGTTCGCCGTCGTCGCGGGGCGGCGGAGGAGGCTGGGAAGGGTGGCAGGGAGGGGGGATCAGGTAGGTTGCGGACGCGCCGTCCTGGGTGTGGACGCTGACCGTGAACTGCCCCTGGAGCGAGCCGAGCAGAGCATAGAGGTTGCGCAGGGCTGCGTCACGGTCGGACGGCCGGTCCATGAGCGATGGACCTTTCAGGGCGGCGAGTCGGACGGGTGAGCCCCAAGCATAGCTCACCCTTTCACGATTGTGAAATGACTCCGTTAGGCTGGGTTCTCACAGTGTACAGAAGTTCAGAATGGGAAGTCAACAGGCTGGCGCAGTTGCCCCTCTCAGTTGCCCCGGGGGATACCGTATTGGTCGGTACTCGTCAGTACAGGTCGGCAAGTGTTCAGCTGTGGGAGGTGCCGCGGCGCAGCGAAAAGCCCCCGGGTTTCGCCGGGGGCCGCGTCGCAAGTCGTTGTCCCGCAGGGGGCGGCTCGGGATGGGCCGTCAGTCCCGCAGCCGCAGCGCCACGTACTTTGTCTCCAACGAAGCGGGGCCGGCGCGACGTGCGGAAAATGCTGGGGAAATGGCGGAAGCGGGCGCGCTGCGGGCGCAGTTGCACCGTTAGTTGCCCCGGTCAGGGTCCGGGGCCTCTGGCGGGTCTACGGGGGCGAGTCTACCGCGCCGGCGGGTCCGGCGTCAGCCGGGCGAGTGCCAGATGCCAGGTGCGGATGTGGGGGTACAGATGCCTCAGCAATTCCCGGCCGGTCCGGGCGAGCCGGCTCGGGCTGTCGCAGCACCCCGCCGTATCTTCCTCGACGCGGTTGGCAAGGTCGGCGAGATCGGCGTCAGTCAGGCTGGTGAGTGTCACCTCGGTGACCGGGTGGGTCGTGAGTAGGGCGTCGGCGTGGCGCAGCCAGTCGGCGGCAGTGCAGGTGATGGCCTCGACGAAGCCGCGGCGAACCAGCAACACCGGGGAGCGGGTCGGGTCTGGGCGGGCGAAAGCGAGGCTGTCGCTGGGGATGAGGACGTGGCACACGCCGAACAGGGACTGGACGTCCTCGAACCCGACCGCCCACCCTCGCGGGGATGTCGCGTGCCACAACTCCAGCTCGCGGCATTCCAGATTCTGCGCCTGGGCCAGCGCGGTGCCCGCCGCCCCACCGTCTTCCGCCGACCCGCCCGGCTGGTCGTGGGGCGTGCGTACCCACCGCTGCACGGCGGCATGGAGCCGGGCAATCTCCACCTGCACCCGGATGAACTCCGCGCGTTCCGCCTCCCCCTGCTCCTCCAGCAGGTCGGCGTAGGCGAGGCACGCGGAGTCGTCGTCCGGGTCGGCGAGGACGGCCTGCAACTGCAGCGTTAGATCGGTGGTGGTGCCCATGCCAGAGTCTACCCCGTGCGGCGTCAGGAATCACCGCCAGCTTGCGGCGGCGGCGGCAGTTTCGCCAACTCCCTGGCCAGGTCTTCCGTTTCGAGGTGACTGTAGAAATTTGCCGTAAGGGTCGGGGATGAATGCCCGGCCAGCCGCTGGGCGGCCACGAGGGAGACGCCGGCGAGGGCCAGCCCGGTGATGAACTGGCCGCGCAGCGCGTGGAAGTCGAACGCCCGCCCCTGCGCGTCCTTGTACGGGATGCCGGCGCGCTCCAGGTCGGCCCGGATCATCTTGGCGCCGGCGCAGTCCCGCGCCCACGGGCCGGGCCAGAGCTTCTGCCCCGACGGCCTGTCCTTGAGCCACGCGCGGAGCCGGGCGGCGACGTCGGCCTGGACGGGCCAGACGCGCGCCCGCCCACCCTTGTCGGCCGCAGCGTCGAGCCGAAGGGTGGGCGGGTCGCCGGCCAGCGTCAGGGACTCGGGGGTCAGGCTGGCCAGGGCGGCGGCCCGGAGGCCGGTGTACGCGGCGACGAGGTACAGGACGGCCCGGTCGGGACCGGACAGGCGGCGGATCGGCGGCCCTTGCTCGGCGGCGGCCAGCAGGCGCCCCAGCTCGTCGGGCGTCAGCGTCCGCCGGACGTGGCGGCGGCCGACGCGCGGGTTGACGGTCGTCAGCTCGGCGAGGGGGGACGCGACCTTGAGCCGGCGGGCGAGCCACCCGGCGAACGCCTTGACGGCCGCCGCGTAGGTGTTGCTCGTCTGCGGCGCCATCGGCTCATCCGGCCGCCGGCCCTTGCCGGGCGTCTCGCGCCACCGGGCCAGCAGGGCACCGACGCGGCCGGCGTCGAGGTCGCGCCACGTCGCGAGCCTGCCGCCGTCGAGGACGGCTGTGAGCATCTGGCGGACGTGGCCATAGCGGCGCTTGCCGGTGCCGCGGGCCTTGAGGTGATCGAGGTAGTCGGCCAGGTGGTCGGCCAGCGGGCGGGCGGCGTCGTCCTGCTCGGGGCTGGCGATCCCCGCCGCCTCGTCGGCCCGGCGACGGAGTAGGCGCCGCAGCTCCTGCCACGCCTGCCCCTCATCGGTGGTCCGCAGCGGCACGCTCCGGCCGTCGATCTTCGCGTACCACGTCCCGCTCTGCTCCTTGCGGGGCTTCGCCCCGGGCGCCCCCTTGGGCACCTGGCGGCCGTCGGCGTCGTAGTAGCGCACCACCGTCTTGCGGCGCGGTCGTATCTGGCGTGCCATCCCCACCCCCTCCGCTGGGACGGGTGGGATCTTCGCACGCCGGGGTGGCTGGGGGCAACTGAAATCTGGGAGGGTCAGGCGACGCGGACGGCCTCGGCGAACTTGTCCAGCCACCGCAGCGGCCCCTCGGCCTCCGGCCCGAGCCCGGCCACCAGCCGCCGCACCCGGGCCGTCAGGCGCTCGATCTGCTCCAGCCGGGCGGCCCGCCCCTCCCCGCCCACCTCGCGGGGCGTGCCGGCCAGGACGCGCCGTTCCTCGGCCTCGATCAGCTCCCGCTGGGCGTCGGCCGGGAGGGCGGCCAGCGCCCGGGCGGTCAGGTACTCCTCCCGTGCCTGGCGGACGCGCTCGGCGGTCGGGTCGCCGTCCCCGGTCGCCGCCGCCCACGCCTCCCGCCGGCCTTCCGGGTCGAGGGGGGCCAGCTCGCGGGCGTGGGACTCGTTCAGGTTGCCAATTGGCAACCTGGCGGCCTCCAGGTCCTCGGCCACGCCGGCGCCCGTCACCAGCCGAAACGCCCACGTCCGGCCGAACCCCCACCGCTGCCGGCAGTAGGCGTCCCAGGTGCCGTGCGTGTCCCGGTACAGCCCCTCCCGCTGGATGGCGAGCAGCGCCCGGCCGACGTCCACGAACGTGGAGAGGCCACGCTCGATCACCGCCTCCAGTTCCTGCAGCCGGCGGCGCTCCGGGCGGGTCAGGGTGGCGCCCATCACGCACCGCCATTCCACTGCCAATCGGCAGGATCCTTGTACGGCGAGACGGCCTCGCGGCTCAGCCGTACCAGTTCCTGCGCGTCATGGATGGCCTGCCTCAATTCCTCATGACTGGTACTCGGGTCCAGCCGGGAGTTGGCGCGGCAGCCGGCGTACAGGATCGCGGCCGTCAGGGTGATCAGTTCGGCGTCGCCCACTACGCGGCCCTCCTCGCGGCCAGCGGCCCTTCCTGGTCCGACCCGTTGCGCTCGTGGTGCCGGGCCAGCACGCCGACGTGCAACCCGTCGGCGGTCGGCTGGAGGCGCCACAGGTCGGCCGGGTG
>JADLBT010000531.1 GCA_020847555.1 Gemmataceae bacterium | reverse complement strand
CCTTTCAGATGAGCGATGGCGAACTGGACGTGCCCCGCTTGTTGATCTGGGCGGCCACGACGCCCGGCGGGGTGGCCCGCTACGGCTCCGCGCCGGACGAGCTGCGGGAGGCGCTGCGGGAGCGGGTGTTGACGACGCTCGGCCCCGCAGCGGGGCCCATCCTCGCCTTCATCCAGGCCGGACACGCTCAGGACGCACTGGCCCTCAGCGTCGTCTGTGGGGGCGTGTTCAGCGGGGCGGAAGTCCCCCCTGAACTGCGCGAGGCGGCCGCCCGGCTTGAACGCTTCCACGGCAACGCCCCGCTCCTTCCAGTCGTCGGCGAACAGTTGGCCCAGGCCACCCGGGAGGCGCTCCGCGATTCAGCCGCGGACCACGCCGGCGGGCTGGTCAACCACCTGACGCGGGCCGACCAGATCCTGCGCGAGGTGAGGGCCGAGCAGCACGCCTGGATGAGCGACCTCACGCCCCTGGGGCTGGAACAGCGACTCGGTCGTTTCGCCCAGGGCCTTCAGGACGCCCTCGCGTCCGCCAGGGCCAACGACGGGCAGCCCGCCGCGGATTGCGTGCGGCGCTGCGAGGAGCTGGTGAGCCAACTGGGGGGCCACGCCCTCCTCCAGCGGCAGGCCGGGACGCTGGAATCAGCCCAGATGGCGACCCGTCTGCTTCGCTGGCTGGCGCGGCCGGCCGTTGCGGCGGGTGATCTGCTCGCTCACGGCAACCTCTTCCGCGACGACCACGCCTTCGCCGACTGGGCGCGCGAGGTGGTCTCCGCCGGTGACGACCACCCTGCCGTCTCGGCGGCGTACCGATCCCTGGAACTCGTCGTCCGCCAGCGCCGCCAGGCCTTCAACCGCGCGTTCGCGCAACAGTTGCTGGAGGTCGCGGCCCGGTCCTCGCTGCCCCAGGGCGTCGTCCCGGTGGAGCAGTTCCTTGACACCGTGGTCGCCCCGCTTGCCGAGGCGGGCAACCGGCTGCTCGTCCTCGTCCTGGACGGGATGAGCTGGCCCGTCGCCCACGAACTCCTGCCGGGCCTTCGGCGGGCGCACTGGCAGGAGATGACGTACATGGAGGAAGGGGTGCCGCCGCCCTCCTTGCTGGCCGCGCTCCCGTCCGTCACCGAGGTGTCTCGCACCAGCCTGCTGACGGGACAGCTCCGGCGGGGCGCGGCCGACGACGAGAAGCGCCTCTTCGCCGACCACCCCGCCCTGAGCGCGGCGTGTGCCCGCCGGCACCCGCCGGTCCTGTTGCACAAGGCGGAGCTGACCGAGGGGAGCCGGGGCGGTCTGTCCGCCCAGGCGTCTCAGGTTATTCTCAACGCGGACAAGCGAGTGGTGGGCGTCGTGATCAACGCCATTGACGACCGCCTTGCCGGGGCGCAGCAGGTGCGCGACCGCTGGAGCGTCGAACACATCAAGCCGCTGGGGGCACTGCTCCAGGCCGCCCGGGACGCCGGCCGGGTCGTCTTGCTGGCCAGCGACCACGGCCACGTCTGGCACCGCGAGGATTCGGTGTTGCGCAGGGCCGACGGGGGAGCGCGGTGGCGCCCCGCTTCGGGCGCCGCCGAGGCCGACGAGGTGATCCTCGAAGGCTCCCGCGTCCGCACCCTTCAGGATCAGACGCGGGTCATCGTCCCCTGGGAAGAAGGGGTCCGCTACGGCACGGCACGCAACGGCTATCACGGAGGTGCCACCCCGCAAGAGATGTTGGCGCCGCTCGTGCTGCTCGCCCCGGTGTCCGGGCCGTCGCGCAAGGGCCTGTCCTCGTGCCAGCTCGCGGCCCCGGTCTGGTGGGACGAGCGACCCTTGGAGACGAGGCCGGCCCCCGTGAGCGAGGTGGTGAAATCCACCCCCATTACAATTCCGTGGTGGTGTCCCCGATCCGTTGAATGCGGCGTAGAGCGAGCGTACAACGACCTTCGCCGACCGACCGGTTCGCACCGCACCGAGGGAACGCCATGGACGACGACCTCAGCCGCTTCTGCTGCCAGAACCCCGACTGCCCCCAGTACGGCCAACGCGGTGCCGGCAACCTCACCGCCTGCGCCCGCTACGGCAAGCACCAACGCCGCCTCCTCTACTGTCGCTCCTGCAAGGACCGCTTCTCCGAGCGCAAGGGCACGCCGTTCTTCCGGCCCGCCTCCCCGACGCCAAGGCCCTCGGCGTACTGGCCCACCTCGCCGACGACTGCGGCGTCCGCCAGACCGCACGGCTGACCGGCACCGACAAGGACCCCGTCGCCCGCAACGCCCTCCGCGTCAGCTGCCTTGTCTGCAAGCCGCGGGTCGTGCTTGTACAAGCGAATCTCTACCAGGCGGCCTTCAAAGGACGGAACCTCCTTCGAGATGGTGAACGTGCCCTCAACTTTCGTGGATGGTTTGCCCTCATCCGCGACCGCAACCAGGGTAAATGCGAAGAACAGCCCGCAAGTAACCGCGAGGCTCAGGAAGAATGCGCGCATCTGACTACTTCCACGAGTGTGGCCTGCACTTGATGTCTGCAGATCAGGAGTTATGCTATCGGAAACTCTTTCTCCTATCCAGGAGCAGGCTTCTGACAGGCTCAAAATTCGTGGGTTGATTCGTGACTTCCTCGATCAGTTTGGCCACGGATCGGAACGGTTGCCGGCGTATGTCGGTTGCTGGGCGGTGGATTGCTGGCGCAGATACTCCTCGGCTCTTGCGTTGTTGCTGAATTTGGCCGTCAAATTCAGCAGGCGGCACCGCAGGCCGCCTGCTCCGACTGCGATGACCTCAGTCGCTTCTCGGCGGGTTTCGCGCCGCACCTGAGCGCCGGGCAACTCCCGTAAGCAGATACCATCGGCTTCCGGCGCGTCGGTGGGAATGGTGCAAGCAACCCTCTCGAAAAGAACGCCCGGAGGCAGCCTGGAGGTTCCGGCGCTCCGCTGCCCATTCCTGGGAACCAGCGATCACAACCGAGAGGAATGCCCCACCTCTCGACAACCTCAGCAGCGAATCCTGGAATCTGTGCGAAAGCCCCACTAAACCCTTGCAGAACAAGGATCTTCCGGGCTTTTCGCACAGATTCTAACACCAGCTTTCGCTCTCTCCGCGATCTTGCAGTTCACAGAGAATCTCATCACTCCCTTCAATCGCCGAACCAGATCGGACTGGAGTGGTACAGAACTTGCACCACCAGTTCGCGAATTCATGTACGAATGCGGAGGAGTTCGACAGGTTGAGGCTCCTGAGTACCAACACCCCCGCCGCGGGGTAGTTGCAATCGGGCGATCTGGTCACGGACGAATGGATGACTTCCAGTCCTGGTTCGACCAGATCGCGCGACGTCCTGCTTCAGACTGCGCATTCACATCATGAGGCGTGCATGGTAGCGCTTTTTCGGCCGCGCAGCAACACAATCGCACGGGTCACGCTCTTCGGCGGACCGCTGCTCCTGGCGCTGGGGCTGTGGGCCTGCCTTGTGTTCACCCGTTCCTCCTATGGCACCGGCGCGGGCATGGTCCGCGTCCAACCCGTGGCATTCAGTCACGCCCATCACGTCGGCGACCTTGGCATCGATTGCCGTTACTGTCACACGACGGTCGAGCATGCGCCCAACGCCGGCATCCCGGCCACCGAAACCTGCATGCATTGTCACTCACAAATGTGGGTGGGTAGCGATATGCTCCGCCCGGTGCGCGAGAGTTATCGCACCGATAAGTCCCTGGTCTGGCGTCGCATCTACAACCTGCCCGGCTTCGTCTACTTCGATCACAGCATCCACGTTCACAAGGGCATCGGTTGCAGCAGCTGTCACGGCAAGGTGGACGAAATGCCCTTCACCTATCAGGTG
>JADLBT010000530.1 GCA_020847555.1 Gemmataceae bacterium | reverse complement strand
GCTGACGCTGCGGGCTCGGACGGCGCTGGGTCTTTTTGGGATCTGGCCCACGGGGCGCGACGGCCCCTGGGTTTTGGCAGCAAAATGAGGAAAGGCCCGGCGACCGCCGCCGGGCCTTCCTCTATGGGGAAGAGTTGGTGCCTGAAGGAAGGATGGACTGCCGGCCTCGCTTCCCGGAACGGGTGCCCACGGCGGCAGGCGGCGTCCGAGGCAGGGCCACGACACCACAACGAGTGGCGTCTTCTGCCGCCCTGGCCCCGCGCCGGGTCACAGCCCGGCAGTCCTCACCGTGTCGTCTTGCCTCTTCTCTCGCTTCCGCCCGAAGAACGCCGTCTCGGAGCAAACTTGCGCGCGGCCGGCCGACTTTTTTCCTACCAGCGCGATCCGGCCCCACCGATCTCCTTCACGGTCCGGAACCTTCACTTCGCGCGCTGCTCGCCCTCGACCTTTTTCCGGAAGAACTCCAGCGTCCGTCGCATGCCCTCGCGCCGGTCGATCTTCGGCTCCCACCCGAGGAGTTGGCGGGCGCGGGTGATGTCCGGCCGGCGCACCTTCGGATCGTCCTGCGGCAGCGGGTGGTGGACGAGCTGGCTGTGGGTTCCCGACAACTCCTGGATCTCCTTCGCGAAGTCGAGGATGCTCACCTCGTTCGGGTTGCCGAGGTTGACCGGATCGTGGAAGTCGCAGAACAGCAGGCGGTAGATGCCCTCGACGAGATCCGCGACGTAGCAGAAGCTGCGTGTCTGCAACCCGTCGCCGTAGATCGTCAGCGACTCGCCGCGCAGCGCCTGACCCATCAGGTTCGGCACCACCCGCCCGTCGTCCAGCCGCATCCGCGGCCCGTAGGTGTTGAAAATCCTGACGATGTGGCTGTTGACGCCGTGGTAGCGGTGGTACGCCATCGTGATCGCCTCGGCGAACCGCTGCGCCTCGTCGTAGCAGCCGCGCACGCCGACCGGGTTGACGTTGCCCCAGTACTCCTCGCGCTGCGGGTGGACCGCCGGGTCGCCGTAAACCTCGCTGGTGCTGGCGAGGAGGAAGCGCGCCTCCTTCAGCTTCGCCATGCCGAGCGTGTTGTGCGTTCCGAGCGAGCCGACCTTGAGCGTCTGGATCGGGTGGCGCAGGTAGTCCACCGGGCTCGCCGGCGAGGCGAAGTGCAGCACATTGTCGAGCGGTCCGTCGATTTCCAGCGGGTGGGAGATGTCGTGGCGGATGAACGTGAAGTGGTCGTTGCCGCGCAGGTGGTCGATGTTCGCGGCGCTGCCGGTGATGAAGTTATCGACGCAGATGACCTCGTGGCCCTCGTTCAGGAAGCGCTCGCAAAGATGGGAGCCGATGAACCCGGCCCCGCCGGTGATGACAGTGCGCATGACGTGCCCTCCGCTGAAAGACGCGACCCGCGACGACCCGGCCACGCCATCATGTGTACCATCTGGCCGGACGCCGTGACAAGGCGACACCAAAGCCCGCCGGCCGCCGGGGCAACCGCCCCGGGGTACACGCGCGAGCCACAGGGCGCTGGCGGTGCGGACCGAAGCCGGTTACGATGAGCGGCGGGGAGGTCAGGCTATGAGGGCAGCTCGCATGAGGAACCAGTTGCTGGAGCCGGTGGAATACCGGATCGAGGAGACGCGGCGCGGCGTCTGGCGGCGCTTCCTCTATCCGAAGCGCCAGCGGCGGGCACTGCCAGCGCCCGCCGCTGGCGCTCCGGGCTGGTAACGCGCCTACCTTACGGGGCAACGCGGGGGACCGAGGCGCGCTGGTCGAGGATAGCTCGGAGTTTCAACGCCTCCTGTGGGAGCACAACGTTCCGGCCCGCCCGAATGTCGGCCGGCGTCACGTCGCGCCTGCCGTAGAAGCGCTCGTTGGCGCGGTGGTTGACGCACAGCGCGTCCCCTGCAAGCGAGACGCCCGCGAACAGTCCGCGGGCGCGCGACCAGGACAGCACCTCCGCCTTGAGACGCAGGTCCGTCGCGGCGACCGCCTCGCGGCCCATCGGCCCGGCCGCCACCGATGCATCGGCCCCGAGCGACAGCTTCCCCTTCCCCTGCAGCAGCCGGTCCACGCTGCGCTTGCTGCGGAACACCAGCACCAGGTCGGTCGATTGCGCGCCGGCCTGCCAGCCGACGCTCCCGCCGGTCAGCGTCAAGAACACCGGGTTGCCCCATCCGCCCCACGCCTCCCGTACCACCAGCACGCCCTTGCCGTGCCGCCCGGCGACCACGAACCCGACCTTGAGCACCTCGGGAACGATGGCGATGGCGTGGGCATCGTGAAGCAAGGCGGGGGGGATGCACCTCTCCGGGTGGCGCGTCAGGCTGTCGATCACGTCCTCGGCGGCGGCGAGCGTGGCGACCTCCTTGCCCGCCGGGGGAGGCTGCGCTCCCGGTACGGTTAGCACGGACAGCAACAGCAGGGCGACGGCAACGATGCGCGCTTTCATGGCGAGTAAGTCCTTTCTGGGCCGAGCGGAACCCGCCCGGGAAGAGGGGCCAAAGGAAGTGCGTCGGGACAGCAACCCGAAGGGATGTTCCCCGACAAGCCTACCCTGCGGCGCGCGGAGTTCAAGCGATTCGTCCCGGGACCGCGTCTGGCGAGACGCTTCAGGGTCCGCCCCTTGCCTGTCGTGGAAACTCTGCCGGCGGGGCAGACTCGGCGGCCCAGGCAGGGGCAAGGAAGATGGCGTGCAGGAGCAACTTCCAAAGGCCACGGGTCGCGTGCCCCGCGCCCCG
>JADLBT010000529.1 GCA_020847555.1 Gemmataceae bacterium | reverse complement strand
GCTCGGCCAGGATCGCGGAGATCGGCGCATCGCCGAGGATCGCGACGCCAAGCGCCTCGGCCGCCCGGTGGAACGCTTCCAGCACCGACGGCGGCTCCTCGACGTACATGTCGCCGGGGACGTGGACGGCGATGTCGAACGGTTCGCCGTCCAGCCACGGCGCCAGCCGCCGCACCCCGGCCGCGTCGATGACCTCCAGTTCGACCCCCCACCCGCGCGATTGCGCGATTTCGGCGCGGATCAGCGGCGCGTGGGCCGCCCCGCGCGCGGCCAGGATGCTTCCCGAGTCGTGGTGGGGGATCGCGACGCCCGTTTCGGCCGCGAACCCGCGCACGATGGCCGCGCTGCGGTGGGAGAGCCGGGTCATCACCTCGTCGGCCTGTACCATCTTGAACAGCCCGGCCGCGCGGGCCGAACTGCCGTCGCCCGGCGTGGCCTTGTCCAGCAGCGCCACCCGGCCCGCGCCGTGGCGGCCCAGGAAGTAGGCGGTGGCGTAGCCGAACGCGCCGGCCCCGATAACGACGGCGTCGGCTTCGGAAAGGGGCAGGGGAGCGGTCATGGCGCAAACTCCGCGAAAGCGAGGGGTCGGCCCGGCAAGCGACTGGACCCGGATTCTCGCACGCGGATGCCGCCACGCCGGCGATGCCCGTGCCGGCTTCGGCCGTTGCCGCTCAGTCCCCGCGGACGGCCACCGCGGCCGGCTGCGCGGACGGGCGGGCGGGCGCGCCGGTGAGGCAGCAGTTGACCGGGCAAACGTCGTGGTTCGGGCCGCGCAGCCCGAGCGCGAGGCGGACCGGGCGGTCGGTCATCCGCTCCTCGATCAACTGCCGGATCATCGCCACGAACTCCGGGTCGGTCCCGACCGTCGCCCCGCGGACCATCCGCATCCCCAATGCGTCGGCCTTCGCCCGCGCCTCGTCGTCGAGGTCGTAGAGCACCTCGAGGTGGTCGGAGATGAACCCGATCGGGGAGACGACGACATCATCCCGGCCGGCGGCGTGCAGCTCGTCGAGCACGTCGAGGATGTCCGGCTCCAGCCAGGGCACCTGCGGCGGGCCGCTGCGGCTCTGGTAGCAAAGCCGCCAGTTCGTGATGCCGATCGCTTCGGCGACCAGGCGGCAGGCTTCGCGCAGTTGGGCTTCGTAGGCGCAGTTGCGGGCCATCGCCAGCGGGATGGAGTGGGCGGTGAACACGACCTCGACCTCGCCGCGACGATCCGCGGGGAACCGGTCGAGTGCTTGGCGGACCAGCCGCGCCATCGGGCCGATGTAGCCGGGGTGGTTGTAGAAGACCCGCAGCTTGTCGAAGGCGATGTCGTCGTCGGTCAGCCCGAGGGCGGCCATCGCGTCGATGACGTTCTCGCGGTACTGCCGGCAGCCGGAGTAGGAGCTGAAGGCCGAGGTCGCGAAGACCAGCGCCCGCCGCACGCCGTCGGCCTTCATCCGGGCGATGGTGTCGCCGACGAACGGGGTCCAGTTGCGGTTGCCGAAGTAGATCGGCAGTTCGATGCCGTGGGCGGCGAGGTCGGCTTCCAGCGCGGCGATCAGGTCGCGGTTCTGCCGGTTGATCGGGCTGACGCCGCCGTAGTGGTGGTAGTGCTCCGCGACCTCGAGCAGCCGCTCGCGCGGCACGTTGCGGCCCCGGGTGACGTTCTCGAGGAACGGCATCACGTCGTCCATGCCTTCGGGGCCGCCGAAGGAAAGGAACAGCAGCGCGTCGTAGTGTCGGGCCGATTCGTCGAACCTGGGATCCGACTGGCTCCTGGCCCCGCGGATGGACATGCTTCCTGGTCTCCGTCGCGAGCGGCGGCGGGCTGGCCCGCCCCGCCGGAGTTCCTGCCGGGGCAAGGATGCCACGCGCGCATCCGGCCGGGCCGCGCCGAACCCGTTGGTGAACGGGGCATGGGTGCCGCGCCCGCGTCGTGCGTCGGCGTCATGGCCCCGGATCGCCTGGATCTGCGGGGCGCCGTGCCGGACAGGAAGCGGGCACGCGGGTGGCAATCGTTCGCTCGATCCGGTCGCCGGAACTGCGCGTTCCGGCGTGCCGGGGCGGGACGAAACGAGGCGCGCAAGTCAGTCGCTCACCTGCGGGTGATGGAGGTTCGCGAAATGGAGCGGATGCCGAGGACGCTCGCCCGCGGATGAGGCGGTTGGCATGACCTTGCGGACACCTGGCGACGGGGCGGGCGCGATTGGGGCGGTTGCGGACCTGAACCGGTCACGCCGCCCGCCCGGGGATTCGTCCCCGGGCTACGAAAACGAAGTCCCTCCGGGACTGAGAACGGGTGTCGCAGCAGCGTTCGTGCTCGACCCGGGAGGGGTTTCGTTGCCGTAGCCCGGGGATGAATTCCCGGGCGGGCGTGGCCGGTGACCACGTCAACTCCACAAACCCAATCATCGCGCCCGCCCCGTCGGTGTCCGGGGTGTTTCGAGCGATTCCCGATATCCCCGGTCTACGACAACGATGTCTCTCCGGGGCAGCGGACGGGCCTCGCCGCATCGAACCCGGAACCGCGAGGCCGGGAACCGGTTCGGTGATGGCGCGCTCCATCGTGCCTGAGCGGTCGGCTGGATGTCGGGCATCGCCATCGCAACCGTGGTGCGGCTCCGCGTCGCATGATTCCTGTGGGAGGCGTGCCGTGGTTCCGTCGTGGCGCGGGATACTCCGGGAGATAGCTCCTACGCTTCCCCGCCCACCCGCGTGCCGGCCAGCGACTCGAAGACCGTCAGCAGGGCGGAGTGGTCGAGGTCGCCGCCGCCGCCAGCGGCCAGCGCCTCGTAGAACTGGCCGACCAGCCCCGCCACCGGCCGCGGCGCGCCGGTTTCCTTGCCG
>JADLBT010000528.1 GCA_020847555.1 Gemmataceae bacterium | reverse complement strand
CTAGTGCCGAGCTGATGGTGAAGCACAAGCACACCCGGTTCGGCGAGCGGCGGTTCAACCAGGCGATCGCCCAGGCGGTGGCCCGGCTGGCGTCGTTCAAGGAGGAAGAGGCCCGTCGCATCCAGGCCCTCCAGGAGACCGAGATGCCGGACGTGCTGGCCGAGTCCCTCATCCTGCGGGCGTGGGACCGCGGCATCATCTCGACGCCGCAGCTCCCGGACGTCCTCACGGAGTGGCGGGAGCCGAGCCACGCGGACTTCCAGGCGCGGACCGGCTGGGCGTTGTTCAACGCGTTCACGCGGGCGCTGGCGGACCGGGCGACGAAGAACCCGCCAGCGTTCGTCGCCCAGACGATGCAGCTCCACCACTTGCTGGAGTTCAAGCGGAGGGAGGCCGACGTCCCGCCGCTGACGCTCGCACCGTGACGGCGCCAGCCCCTGGAACCTGATGGCGGAGATGGGTTCAACGGGGCTGATCCAGGCAGTCGGGCTGGGGGAAGGAATGGATTCCTTCCCTCACGTCCGATGCGACGGGCCAACAATTGCGCGCACCCCCGGTTTTTATCGCTATGCCGCTGTTCCCCTTTCGATCACACGGACATCGTGTGCCCGCCGTCCCGGGAGGCCGCCCGCGACGGCAACTCGGCTGTTCTGCGGGCGACCGGGTTGTGGTATACTCAGTTGGTATAGATTGGTCTGAAAGGGCAGGGTCATGGAACAGGCACATACGCCCCACAGTGAAGGCGCCATCTGGTCGAGGGTTCTCCAGCCGGAGCAAAACGGCCTCTCCCCGGACGCCGCGCGGTCCATCCTCCAGCTACGGTTCAGCGACCAGGACCGGGCCCGGATGAACGAGCTGGCGGAGAAGAACCAGGAGGGCCGTTTGTCCGCCGACGAGCGGAAGGAGTTGGAGAGCTACGTGAAAGTGGGGGATGTGCTCTCGCTCCTCCACCTCAAGGCCAGGCGATCGTTGCGCGGCTAGTCCGCCGCGAGGGGCAACGGATGGACGACGCGACGCGGCAAGCCGTCCAGGCGCGGTCCGGGGGCCGCTGCGAATACTGCCGCCTGCCCGAGGCGCACGTCCTGACCCCGTTTCAAGTCGAGCACGTCATTGCCAGGCAGCACGGCGGGAAAGACGCCCTGTCGAATCTCGCGTACGCCTGCCTCCGGTGCAACCTGCACAAGGGGCCGAATCTGGCCGGCCTCGACCCGAAGACGAAAAAGCTGACGCGCCTCTTTCACCCACGGCGACACAAGTGGGACCGGCACTTCCGCTGGGCCGGGGCGGAACTGGCCGGGAAGACGGACGTGGGCCGAACGACGGTCGCGGTCCTCGCGATGAACGACCCCGAGCGGGTGGCCCTGCGGCAGGAACTGCTGGACCAGGGCCTGTTGCTACCAGGCTGATGCCTTCTCGGCCGCAAGTTCACAGGGAAAGGGCTGCGAGGGATCGCCTCAGTATTTCAGCACGTACGCGGGCGACTTGCTCAGCCGGTCCCGGCTCCGGATGTACGTGAGCGTGGTCCGCGGGTCCGCGTGCCCGGCGAAATCCTGGAGGTCGATGACGTCGGCGCCGCGCTCCCGGGCCGTCGTCAGCGCCGTCACGCGAAACGAGTGGACGGTCACGGCCGCCTCCAGCCCGAGCTTCTTGACGTTCCGCGCGACGAGGAACTGGACGGCGCGCCGGGTCAGGGCCTGGCGCCGGAACCCGTCCTTCCCCTCCCCGCGGGCCGACAGGGGAGGGCGGAACAGCGGCCCGCCCGCGTCTGCGCCGATCCCCGCGACCTGGATCCAGGCCTCCAGCCGCTCGAAGGCTTCCGGGTGCAGCGGGACGCGGCGCTCCTTCCCGCCCTTCCCGTACACCTCCAGAATCTTGTGGCCCCCGCTCGCACGAAAGTCACCCACCCGGAGCGCGACAACCTCGCCGACGCGGCACGCCGAGAAGGCCAGGACGGCGAACAGCGCGCCGTCGCGCACGCCAACGGGCGTGGCCGGATCCGGGGCGTTCAGCAGCCGGCGGCAGTCCTCGGGCGAAAGCGCCATGGTCTTGCCGTCCCGCGGGACGGCTGGAGCCTCGACGAAGTCGCTGTGGGCCGGGTTCGCGCCGCAGTACCCGTAGGTCTGCAGAAAGGAAAAGAACGACCGCAGCGCGGTCAACTTGCGGCGGATGGAGCTGTTCGTGAGGGCCTGGACCCGGAGGGCGTCGCGCCAGGCCGCCACCTGGTGCGGCCGGACCTGGACGAGCCGGCCGAGGTGGTCGGACGGGATGCGCGCGAAGTCGAGGAACTGGTTAACGTCGAGGGCGTAGTTCTCGCGCGTGTTGAGGGACGGAGTCCGGACCAGCCAGGATTCGAGGGCCTCGGTCATTCGAAGGTCGAGTTCTGAGGGGAACGCGACCTCGGGCAGCGCTTCGGCTGGCGCGGTGACGGGCTGCAGGGACGTCGGACAAGGAAGGACGTGCTTTCGGGAGAGGTTTTCTTCCCTACTGGGGGCCATTTCTTGGATCGCATAAAGTGGGTTATGCGAAGAATACGGCCGGGCAGAAGTCGGCGCAAGTGGAAATAAATATTTTGAAGATCGTTTATATTAATTACATGCGGATTGTGCTTGCGTGTGGCAGGAAGGCCAAAGTGGCCGGGCGGGCGGCGAGTTACACTCCTACCGCGCGAGGGGACAGGCGTTGACACCGGAAGCGCGAGCCGAACAATAGCAACCAGCAGCCGGCACATCGTTGGCAACCCAACTCGGGCAATGCCTGGCAGGTACTACTTTCGGAGGCGAACTGGCTGAACCTTGTCCAGCGTGCCGCCGTGTTCAAGGTCGTTCGTGATCCCGGTCGCGCGGAAGGTGTGGCAGCCGATGCACGGCCCCAGGTTCGCATCGGCCGTCCGCCGGCGGACGATCCGCCAGGCATCGTTCGGGGTCATCCGGTTCCCGGCGAATACCCGCCTCTTACCGGCCGCCGTCCGGAACAGCGACCTTTTCTGGTCCTGCCGGATGCCGGCGGCGTCGAGGTAGGCGTCCAGGAATTCTTCCAGCTTGGGGTGGGCCGGCAGGCGGTGAAACCGCCCCCGCTTCTCGCGGAGGTGGAGGATCCACCGCTTGCCCTGCAGGAAGTAGTCTTCGACGTTCATCCCGACCGTCGCACTGACGCGAGCGAACGAGTAGACCATGACGGCGATTACAGCCCGGTCGCGAAGGCCGACGGGGTAGGCGGTGTCGATGGCCAGCAGAAGGCCCTTCGCCTCTTCCTCCGTGAGCACGGGGGCCTTGCCCATGTCGATGACGGGGGACGGTACGGGGTCCACCCCACCCTGATTCACGCCTGGAAGAAGCAGCTACTTGCCGGGGCCGACCAGGTCTTCAGCAACGGCAGCAAGGCAGCCACGGCCGACGCCGCGGCCGAGAAGGCTGAACTGTTGGAGCAGATCGGCCGTCTCAAGATGGAGTTGGAGTGGGTCAAAAAAAAGTCGGACCACGCGCCTGAGCGGCTGCGGCCCCTGATCGAAGCCGACCATCCCGAGCTGAGGGTGCGGCGGCAATGCGACCTGCTGGGGCTGAGCCGCTCCAGCTTGTACTACCAGGGGGTGCCCGAGTCGGCGGAGAGCCTGCGGCTGATGCGGCTGATCGACCAGGAGTACACCGCCCACCCCTTCCTCGGCAGTCGGCGGCTGACGAAGGGGCTGATCGAGGAGCAGGGGGAGCCGGTCAACCGCAAGCGGGTGCAGCGGCTGATGCGGCTCATGGGGCTGGAAGCGATCTACCCCAAGCCGAAGGTGAGTGCGGCAGGCCGAGGGTCTCGGATTTACCCGTATTGGCTGCGGAACGTGCGTATCGAGCGGCCCGACCAGGTGTGGAGGACGGACATCACCTATGTGCCTCTGGCAAGTGGGTTCATGTACCTGGCAGCGATCCTCGACTGGTACAGCCGCTACGTCCTGGCCTGGCGGCTGTCGAAGACGCTGGATGGTTCGTTCTGCCTGGAGAGGCTGGACGAGGCGTTGCAGCGGGGGCGGCCCGAGGTGTTCAACACCGACCAGGGCGTGCAGTTCACGGCGTCAGCGTGGACGGGGCGGCTGGAGTCGGTCGGGGTGGCGGTGAGCATGGACGGCAAGGGTCGGTGCCTGGACAACGTGTTCGTGGAGCGACTGTGGCGGACGGTCAAGTACGAGGACATCGACCTGTGGAGCTACGAGACGGAACTACATATGGGTGGTATCGTCATTTTTCAATCTTTGAGAAGCCATCCGGCGGTTCTTTCTTGCAGAATACGCGAATTTCATGCGGCTTTGCGCATCTCTGATTGGGCTATTTCATCGGATGGGTTTCGTGGCTGGATGCGGCGCAACAGAATATGAATCAT
>JADLBT010000527.1 GCA_020847555.1 Gemmataceae bacterium | reverse complement strand
GCTCCGGGCTGTCCAGCGCCTGGCCCAGCAGCCGGCCGATCGTCCGGCCGGCATCGGCCTTGCTCAGCAGAGCGTGCTCGCACACCGCCCGGTAGAACAGGTACGCGGCCGGGTCGGCCGTGTCCTCCGGTCGGACCGCCTTGAGTGCCTCGAGCGCTTCCTCGTGGACGCGGCGGGCGGACAGCGCCTGGGCATAAGCCAGAGCCAGGTTCGCCCGGAAGAAGGCTGGAGCCTTCGCGTCCTTCAGCAGCGCCGGCACCTCGGTCGGGGCCGGAGTCAGGGCGCTGCGTGCCGCAGCCAGCAGCTGCGCGGCCCGCGCGTCCCCGAGGGCGAACGTTTCCGCCAGCCGGTCCAGCACCGACCGCTCCTCCTGCTTCCAGATGCTCTGGAACTGTTGCAGCTTGGTGGCATCGCCCTTGGCGACCGCCTTGAGCCAGGCTTCCGCCTGGGCACGGGCTGCCTCGGGGGTCGCGCATTCCAGCGCCCCGAAGGTCAGGCTCCGTTTCTTGGTAGTCTCGTTCCCGACGAGGGTCTGGCTGCCCCCCAGGAAGAGGGCAGCCAGGGTCAGGGCGGAGACTCAGTGACGCAGGCACTTTCTCACTTGTTCTCTCCCTTCGCGATTTTGTTGGTGACGTCGAAAATCCGTTCCTGCCGGTCCGCCAACTCTCTCAGATCCTGCTGGATATTCGGCTGGTTGGCCTGCTCGCCCTCATACAGCCGGCCGTACAGCTGGGTCCGGTTGTTGACCCGGATCTGCATGGCGCGGATCATCTTCAGCTCGGCGATCTGGTCGAGCAGCTTCTGATCCTGCGGCGGTGGCGGCGGGCTGTCCTTGGGCGGCGACGGCTTGCTCTTCTTGTCGTCCATCTCCTTCTTGGCCTTCTCGAGCGCCTTGATCATCTCCTGCAGCGTGTCGATGATGTCCTGCTCGACGGCCTGGGTGACCTTGCCGACGTCGGTCGTCCCCAGGCGGCGCTGAACCTGCTTCATGTCCTCGCGCACCTGGGTGAAGACCTCGTGGAAGGCGACAGCCGACCCTTCCGCTTCCAGCATCTCGATGGCCTTGCTCGCCTCCAGGACGATCTTCTTCTCCTCGTCGGAGAGACCGAGCGAATCCTGGATGTTGGCGCGGGTGGCCTTCTTGTCGGCGTTGCCCTCGATCGACCGGGCGACGGCCTTGGTGCCGTTGTAGACCTGGATCTGCATCGCCAGCATCTTCTCGCAGCGGGCCTTCAGCTCGGTCAGCAGCCGCTCGAGTTCTTCCTCGCGCAGCTGGCGGAGCAGATCCTCGAGTTTCTTCTTGGCCGCCTCGAGTTCCTGGCGGGCCTTCTCGCCCTTATCGACGGCGTCCTTCTTGTTGCCTTCCTTGACCTTCTGCTCGGCCTGGCGCTGGGCCTCCTCGGCGTCCTGGATGCGTTTGCGGGCATCCTGCTGGGCGTTGTCGCCCTCCTTGCCGGGGGGCGGGCTGTCGGGATTGTTGTCGCCCTTGGCTCCGCCCTGCGGCGGCTGGCCGCCCATGGGCGGCTGACCACCCTTCGACGGTTGACCGCTGCTCTTGGCGCCGCCCTGGTCAGACTTCTTGCTGCTCTTGGCGTCGCCCTGCTGCGGGCTGGACTTGCCGCTCTTGGACTGGGACGATTTCTGTTCGCCGCCCTGCTTGTCGCCCTTCTTGGCGCCGCCGGCCTGCTTCTCGCCCTTCTTGGCGCTGCCGGGCTCTTCCTTCTTGCGGACCTTGCTCTGGTCGCCGTCGCCCTTGGCCTCGCCGCCCTTCTCGTCCTTCTTCTCACCGCCCTTGGCGCCGCCCTTCTCACCACCCTTCTCGCCGCCCTTGGCGCCGGATTTGGCGCCCTCGCCGCCCTTGGCGCCGGACTTGGCGCCGCCCTGCTGCTTGTCGCCCTGCTGGCCGGGCTTCGCCTCGCCCTTCTGGCCGGCCTTGTCGCCGGCCTTGGCGTTCGGGGGCTGCTTGCCGCCCTTGGCCCCTTCCTTGGCCTCACCCTTCTTGCCCTCGCCGGGCTTGCCGGCGTTTTTGCTCTCGCCCTGCTTGCCTTCGGTGCCCTTGCCGGAGTTCTTGCTCTCACCCTTGGCACCCTTGCCCTTGCCCTCCTTGGACTCGCCCTTGTTGTCCTTCGCCTCGCCGCCCTGGCCGTCCTTACCGTCCTTGCCGAGCTTGCGGTCCAGGTCGCGGGTCTGGTCACGGACGTCACGCTGGTTGCGGGCGACGTCCGTCTTCTTCATGTCGCTTTCCATCTGGGCATTCACGATTTTCTGATCGCGAATGACGCGCTCCAGATCCTTGATCAGCTCCTCAAGGCGCTTGCGCTCCTCCTTGCGGTTGACGGCGACATGCGTCCCGCGGAGCAGTTCGAGCAACTCCCGCAGGTCGCGGGCGAGCCGCTCGGACTGGTCGAGGAGCACCTTGACGTCGCCGACCTTGGTCAACTTGCTGGTGCCGAGGAACTTGACCATTTCCCCGAATCGGGTGCCGATGGACCCCTCGGCGCTCTTCTCCAGCACCTTCTGAAGCTGGGCGGCGCGGTCGCGGTCTTCCTGGCGCGGGCTCTTTTCGAGGCGCTGTTTCAGGATGAGCAGGAGCTGCTCGAATTCGCGGAACTTGCTGGCCAGAACTTTCTCGCGGGCCGCCACCTCGTCCCTGTTGAAGCCGGCCTTATCGGCCGGCCCCTGCGGCCGCCCCGCCTGGTCGGCGTGCAGGCCCAGGACGAAGAAGACGGCCGCCGCCAGACCGAGAGAGGCCTGCAGCAAACCTCGCTTCGTGGACATGGACATGGTCCTCCCAAGACCCGGGGCGTTGCCGCCCCCCACGTAATTGCTTGCTTTTGGAGCCGCTGGAACCTGCAAGTTCCTGATCCGCGGGGCGCGACCCCGTGGTCCGAACGCCGCCCGCGTGTGGGCGCCCGTTCACAGTGTCCTGCCGTCCCCGAGTTGGTTCCGGGAGACACCCTTAACTGACGAGTCGCCTCTCGCTTCCCAACATCTTACCGGACGGCTGGTATCGCTGTCATCAACAATCCAGCCTGCGCAACCCGGCCAGGTTGCCCGTCCCGTGGGGCAGGCACGTCCAGGCACCGCCGGACACGACCAGCGTCGTCCAGGCGCTCACTTCCCGTCGAGGCCGCCAAACAACTCCTCGATAAGCTTTTTGTGGTAGATCTCGATCTGCCGGTGATGCTCGCGGCGCTCGGCCTCGATCTGAACCAGGATGCGAATGATCTCCGCCTCGCGTCCGGCGTCGGCCATCGCCTCCAGGACCGTGTGCAGCTGCCTGCTCAGCCGCACCATGTTGTCCACCGTCGCCTTGCCGTCCTCCTTGATGATCGGCCGGTTTGTTTCCAGCGACTGCAGCAGCGGTGCGTCAACCTTCCTGGCCTGGTCTGCCTTGCGCAGTCGGCCGGCGTCCTCGTCCACGCCGTGGTAGAGCTTGCTCGCTACCCGGTCCACGAAGACGAAATCGCCATTCGTCTTGTGCGTCATGTCGTACAGCGGGCCGGCGATCTGGTTCTCGACCTTGCCGAGCTTGTCGCCCTCGACCCGGTTGACGAGCATCTCGGCGATGATGCCGTTGTAGCGCTCCAGCACGGCGCGGGCCATGTCGCCAGCCTCGCGGATCGCCTTGCGCGCCTGCTCGGACCGCACCGCCAGAGCGCCGAGGTACGTCGTCGTCTCCTTCAGTTTCTGACCCTCCAGGTCGGCGAACTGCACCGAGTCGAGGCGGAGCAGGTCGGCCTCCAGGGTTGTCTTGCGACCATCGAGGTTATCGACCGCTTCCTTGAGCAGGTTGTAGAGCTTGCGCTCCTGCTTGGAGATCTCGGCCAGCAGCTCGTTCTCGGAGACGACCAGGAACACGAACGGCCCGCGTGTCGGCCCCTTCGTCGGCCCGGTTTCGACGTTGTTGTCGGTCGCCGACACGAACACATGCAGCTCGTAGTGCCGCTGCGTCTCGCCGGTCGGCGCCTTGAGCTTGGGCAGGTACGTCTTGATGTCGAATCCGTTGCCGTTCTCGAACCGCCAGCGCTTCGTTTCCTCGTCGAACCGGATACGACCCTCGCTGTCGAGCTGATGCTCGCGCACCAGGGTCCGCTCCGGCGCCCGGGTGAGCAGAGCGAGCGCCCGGTCGGCCTTCTCCCTGTCCTTCGCCGCCTCGGCCAGGATGCCGCGCACCACCGCGGCCGGGTCGGGGCCGATCTTCGCCAGCAGCGGCATGCGCTGGGCGTCGTCCAACTCCAGGAAGTTGAGCGTATCGGTCAGGACGGCCTCGTGCTGGTTCAGATCCTGCAGCCGCTTGAGGAAGTTCTGCTGCTCCGTCTGGCCCTTGAGCTTGAGCAGCTCGATCGCCAGGGGGCGGTTGCGCGGCTGGATCTGCAGGAGTCGCTGCAGCTCCTCCAGAGTGACGTCATCCGGGATGCGCTGCGTCAGGCGGCGCTGGGCGAACTCCATCTCGATCGCGCCGCTCTCGGGCTCCAAGCGCGGGCCGGGCCGCTTCAGGTCGGCCGTCGCCAGGTGGCTCAGCCCGCCGACATACGCCGGCGCGAACCACTCGAACCCGGGCATGCCGGGCGCGAACTGGAACGTGCTGATCACCATCCCGGCCCGGCGCGTCAGCGGGTTGCCCTCCAGGACGAACCCCTCCGACTTCTTCGTCGGGTCGTTGGCGTCGCCGAGCTTCTGGAACGCCACCTCGACGAACTTGTACTGGAAATCGAGTCGGGCCAGGCCGTGGTCGTCGGCGACGATACCCTTGAACGGCAGCCGGGCGTTGGGCGTGATGAGCAGTCGGTCGCCGGACTTGCCGGGCGGCGCCTTGCTCGTCTCCGGGTCGTAGTCCGGACGCAGGACGACGCTCAGGTTGACGCCGACCAGGGTCGGGGCCTTGTCGTCGTTCGGCTTGAGGACGATGTGGCGGCGACCCTTGACGTTGTCCTCGTCGCGGTACTCGAAGTCGAACTCGATGGTGCGCGTCACCGCCGGGAACCGGGCGGCGAAGCTCTTGCCGCCGGGCAGCAGCTCGACCTTGACCGGCGGGGTGAGCGACCCCGGCTCGTCGCGCTTCACCGGCTCGGAGATGCGCACGCCCCCCTTGAGCCGGCGATCGACGACCGCCGTCACCGTCACGTCGGTCCCGAACAGGACCGGGATGACGCTCTTGGTGCCGGTGGTGGACATCGGCACGTCGCGGAACGTCTGCCGCAGCCCCTTGAGCTTACCGGCGTCCTCGCCCAGCAGGCGGTAGTGGATGTAGGCCGGCTCCAGCTTGTCGATGGTCAGGCGGTTGACCGCTGGCGGCGGCACCAGGGTGATGGCCCGGGCGGGCGTGGTGTACTCGTCGCCCGCAACGGTGAACGTCACCGATTCCTTGAGTTCGTTGAGGCTGAACGAGTACTTGTTGCCGCTTTGCTTGCTGGCCGGGCTGCTGCTCTTGGATAGCTTGCCGCGGCGGTGGACGGTGACAAGTTCGGGCGCCTGGAGTTTCCGCAGCGTGCCGCGCATGCGCGGCGAGTCGGCCAGTTCCGCCAGCTGCCACAGCACCCCGGTGTCCCTGGCCTGGAGCGCCTGGTAGGCGGCCTTGTGGCCAGCCTTGAGCGCCTCCTGCACCTCGGCCCGGTCGCGGCCCCGCAGCTGGCGCTCGAGCTGGTCCACGGTCCAGGTGCGCCAGTCGAGCAGTTTCTCGACGGCGGCCAGCGCCTTCACCTCGGCCCCGCGGCCAGTGGTGAGAGCGGTTTTAACCGCGGGCCGCTTCAGGTCGGCGCGGATGTGGCCGGCCGTCTTGCCGTGCCAGCCCCACTCGGGGGGGATGACGCCGGCCGGGACGCTCGGGTCGAGGTCGTCCATGTCGATCACCCACCCACCCCAGGCGGCCGGGATGTCCACCTTCGCGAGCAGGGCCGAATCGAGATACTCCGGCAGGTCGGACCAGCGCAGGGCACGCCAGCCCTCCGGAGCGTCCGGCCCGCGGTCGGCGACGACCCACTGCACGGCGCGGATCCAGATGTCCGGCCGGTTCTCGTCGCGCGCGACGCGCAGCTCCGCCAGTCCGTCCTCCTCGCGCTTGCGCGCGTCGGGGAACCGGATTAGTTCCAGGTACTCGTTGCCGAGCCAGTACCGGCGATCCTGGACGAGGATGTTGCGATCGAACCAGGTGCCGGCGACGTGGTTGAACTCCCAGAAGTACGCGACCGGGGACGGGTTCCCGCCGGTCGCCGCCGCGACGATGCAGCTGACAAGGCCGGCGACGAGGTAGACGCCGACAACCATGATGCCGGTCCAGATCAGCCGCCAGCGCAGCCGCACCCAGTTGAACACCTGCTCGACCGGCAGGCGCTCGACGCGGTCGGCCGCCTCGGCGATGGTTTTGTCGAGCATCTCCTGCGAGAACCCGTACTTCTTCGACAGCTCCGGGTCGGCCATCTCAACGGCGGTGATAAGCCGGTCGCCCAGTTCGCGCGGGAAGCGCCGCTCCAGGACGAGGGCCAGAGCCCGGTCGCTGAACTCGGTGAACAGCCGGCGCAGCACCTTCATGGTGACGACGGCAATCAGCCCGCCGACAGCGATGGCGAGCAGGCCGAGGCGCAGCCACGACGACGCCTCCAGGTTGCCGCTGGCCCGATCGATCTCCTTGATCCAGTCAAACCGGAACAGGGCGAACAGGCCCCAGTCGAGGGTGACGCCGAGCCAGAAGCAGCACGCCAGGTAGATGACGCCGACGGCGAGCCCCTCCAGGGCGACGTAGCGGCGGATGGTGCCGCGCAGCGTCTGCAGGGGATGGCGGACGCGGCTCTGCGCCTCGTTCCGGTTCCAGGGTCGGCGGGGGGTGACAGTGGCCATATCGGGTTGCTCCGGCTCTCCCAGGCTATCAGCCCCGAGCGCCCGCGAGGGGTCGTTCAGGCACCCTCGCGGGCGCTCGGGGCTGGTCGAAAAGGCGTTATGCGAGCTTTAACAGTTTGCGCGTCAGCCACTCAACCGACAGCAGGCCGACAACGATGCCGAGGATCGTGGACATCTCGATCGGCATCATGACCCAGTCGGGCTGGCCGAAGACGTGGACCAGCAACACGGTCAGCACAGCGATCAGCGTTCCGGCCAGGACGCCCGTGCCAACGATCCACCGGCCGAGGAAGAACAGGATCGCTGACGCCAGAAGGCCGATCGATCCGAGGGTAATCATCAGCACGTGGTCGAGACGCATCTCGTATCCCAGTTCCGTCCCCTTGTCCCACAGATCCTCGAACTTGCCCTTGACGCTGTTCACGTCCGGCGGCACCTTCCGCAACAGGACTGGGACGATGCCGGCCGCCGGCAGCTTGAAGAACAGCCGGGCGGCGTTCTTGCCGTCCTTGTCCGGCACTCCGCCCGGCCGCTCCAGCGCCGACAACACGCGCTGCCGCGTGTCCGCGTCGAGTCGCTCCAGCAGCGGACCGGCCTCGGTCGCGAGCTGGTGCAGGTGGTCGAAGTTGGTACGCAGGTTCCCCATCTCGACGTTCGGCGCCGTCACGTTGAACGTGTGGCTGAACGGCTCGGCCCCGGGGATCTCCAGCTTGACCATGTACGTCCCGGTCGTCTCCGCCGGGAAGGTGCCGGCGAACACTCCGCCCGCCCGGCTCTCCTTCCTGGCGCTCAGCTGCACCTTGTCAGGCGTGGCGCGGTCGATCTTCGGGTCGTAGTTGCTCGGCCGAACGATCGTCACCTCCGGCTTGCGCTCCGGCCCGAGCGGCTGCTCGTCCTTGTCGAGCACCTCGGCCTCGACGACGATGTTGCCGGTGACGTACTCGGTCGCCATCGAGAACTTGCCGACCTTCGACGACTGGCCGCCGGCGCTGACGAAGCGCGTCAGTTTCATCAGAAAGCGCTCGTAGAACGCCTGCTTGAACAGCCGCAGCCGCCACAGCTCGCCCGACCCGATGTAGAACGTCTTGCCCTTGCCAGCCCGGAGGCTGACGAAGTACGGCATCTCGTACTTGCCGTCCATGATGCGCGGCGCCTCCGGGTCGTCGAACGTGGCGAGCACCTCGGCGGTCGGCTTGATCGACTCGACCGGGTGGTAGCTGAAGAAGCCGCGCTTCGGCTGCTTGCCCGGCTCGGGCGCCTTGCCGACCCAGAAGTACTCGTTCCACCCGGCGAGCGGCTCCGTGCTCTTCTCGTCGAGTTTGAGGAAATCGAAGCTCTTGGCGTTGCCGGTGAACTTGAGCGGCCACGGGCGCGTGCGGTCGGGGGCGCGCTTCCCCTCCAGCCCGAGCAGGACGCTGTCGTTGAGCGTCACCGGCAGGATCTCGAACAGCGGCGTCAGCTTCTTGCCCATCTCGCCGCCGGCCGGGCGAGCGAGGCGGTCGGTGTAGATCGGCCCGCCGATGAAGATCAGCGAGCCGCCGTTCTCCGTCACCCACTTCTTGAGCAGCTGAATCGACTCCGGGTTGTCCTGGGCGAGCTTGATCCAGTCGGCGTCGAACGAGATGACGACGTCGTACTCCTTCAGGTTCGTGTACTTGTTCTCCGGGTCCACCTTCCCAAGCTGGTCCGGGAACCGGGTCAGCAGCCGCTGGCCGTCCACGTCCTGATCGACATCCTCCCTTCCAGCGGTCTGCAGCAGGATGCTCATGTCCACCCGCTTGTCCATCACCTCACGGTAGAACATGGTGCGCGCGAACTGGTAGTCGCGCGACGGACCGCTGGCGAACAGCAGGACGCGCAGCTTCCTGTCCAGGACGAGCACCGGGGTGGCCGGATCGCTGACGTGTTCCGCCGCACTGCTCGTCTCGCGGGCGTGCCGCGGGATCTTGGCGACGAACTCCCAGGTTCCTTGCAGCAGACCCTTCTCGTCCTCCTTCGCCTTGATGCCGGTCAGCTTTTCCAGGTCCACCTGGAACTCGATCTCGTCGAACGGGTGGTCGCCGCCGCCCTTGAACTGGCCCTGCTTCGGCTCGCCGATCGGGAGCCACTTGGCATCCGGGATCGCCTTCCCCTCGCGGTCCTTCGCCTTGCGCGTCCACAGGTTGACGGTGAACTTCTGGTCGGCCCGGCCGTCGCCGAAGACCGGGACGCGGATCGCGAACGGGCCGTCGTCCGGCCGGGTGCCGGACGGGGCGCGCAGCGGGTTGAGGCGGATGCGCACCGGCTGGCGGTACTCGCCGACGCCGACGGTGATGATGTGCATGCGCCGCTTCGGGTTCGCCGCCCGTTCGAGCAACTCCTTGACCGCCTCGTCTCCACCCTTGTTGCGCTGACCGTCGGAGAAGATAACCACCGCCTGGATGTTGCCGGCGGCCGCCTCCTTCTGCACGACCTCCAGTGCCGGGGCGGCGATGTCGGTCCCGGTCCGCAGCCGGTCGATCAGCGCCTCCTGCTCGCGCCGGTCCTTGTCCTTCTTCTCCTTTTTCGGGTCGTCGTCGGGCACAACCGGGAGTTTGCTCTTGTCCGGGTTGAGCCAGGCGGTGAACTGGTCCCTGTCCCAGACCTTCCCGTCGGGGGTGAAGAAGACCGGCTCCTTGTCGGCGACGCCGCCGAAGCGGTAGAAGACGACCGGGCTGCGCTGCAGGAGGTGCTCCACGAAGGTGCGCTGGGCCGGCTCCTTCGCGCTCAGGCCGTAGGCGTTGCACAGCAGGGAGATCACCTTGTCCTGACGGGTTGGCACGACGTCCGGCGCCTCGCCGCCGCGCGCCTCGCCGTCGCGGGCCGTCATGCTGCCGGACACGTCCACCAGCACCAGGACGCGCGAGTGCGTCTCGGTCCGGTCGTACTTCTGGCACCCGGGCAGGAGGAAGACGAACGCCAGCGTGGTGTAGACGACGCAGCGTAGCAGGCCGAGGAACGACGCCCACCAAACGTTGATCGACTGGGCGTCGCGCTCGTAGGTCAGCGCGACGTAGACGAGACCGACGACCAGGAACGGCGTCAGAACGACCCACCAGCTGAACGTGTCGCGGGCCATGTACGCGACCGGGACGTAGACGGCGGCGAGGACGACGAACACGCCGAGCGAGATCAGGTTGAGCGGAGCCTGGTAGCAGATGCCGACCAGCGACAGCACGACGATCAGCAGGAAGTAGAACGCCCACGGCCCGAGCGTCACCGCCCCCTGCACGAGCGGGTCGGTGAACCACGGTATCAGTTCGGGGGCCGCCGCCGCCGCGATGGTCAGGGCGGCCCCGCCGAGGAACGTCACGCCGAAGGCGAGCGGCGTCCAGAACAGGACGATGTCGCTGAGTACCTTCGGGAAGCCGATGCCGGTGAACAGCTGGCGGAGGGTGCCTGGCTGGCGCAGGAACAGGATCAGCCACAGGACGAAGAAGGCGAACCCGACCGGCATGAGGACGGCCGTCCAGCCGAACTTTTCCTCCAGGCGGCGGTAGACGAACTCGTAGTTCTGGTCGCCCTGGAACAGCCAGCGCATCAGGATGAGGCCGACCACGATGCCGACCGCCGCGAGCAGGGCGACGGTGGTCAGGATGAGGGTCACCAGGAGGGTGGTCCCCGGGCGGCGAGTGGGCCGGGTCTGCGTGTTGTGGAAGATCATGAGAGTCGCCTTCGCGTCAAGCTTTCAACCGGGTCCGGCCCGGGTTGTCGAACGAACCGTTTCCGTCGCGCCAGTCTTCCCCCGCACCCCCCAGCCCCTCTCCCCTGGTGGGAGAGGGGGGCAGGGGGGTGCGGGGGCCAGCGTCACGCCGCCTTGCCGCTCGCGTGCGGGTTGACCGCCTGGCTGGGCAACTCCGCCTCGCTCCCGCGCAGGTGGAAGCTCAGGTGGACCGCCAGCGCCTGCTCCGCAACGAGGATGCCCAGGAACAGTACGAAGAACCACGGCAGCTCCGACAGGTCGCGCGGCCGGTTTACCAGCGCCGTGTCGCGCGCCGCGTCGGGCGCCTCGGGGGCCGCGATCTGGTTGTCGGCCGGCGCCTCGCGCAGGAATGAGCTTTCCAGATCCTCCTGCGCCGCACGCGGGAGCCTGCCCTCGTGCCTGGCGTCCACGTTGAAGACGTGGCCCCAGGTCTGGAGCACGCCGGTCCCGTCCGCCGGGTTGGCATAGGTCAGCCTCGTGACGTACAGACCCGGCTCCATCGACCTGGGGAAGGTGAAGGTGTCCAGTCCTTCCGCGACGGCGCCCTTCGTCTCCTTGTCGCCGCCGGACTTACCGTCGCCTTTCGCCTCGACCTTGCCGTCCCCCTTCACGGGCTGGCCGTTCCCTCTGGCCTCGACCTTCGCTCCGTCCTTCGCGTCGGGCGAGGCGTCGGCGTCGCGGAACTGGTCCTTTTCGAGCGGCACCAGCATGGCCTGTTTGCCGTGCTCGGTCTTGTAGAAGACGCGCGAAACCTTGAGCGCCTTGTTGTTGAAGCGCTTGCGGTCCACGGCCAGC
Organism: Gemmataceae bacterium; assembly: GCA_020847555.1. Next base: position 12,692 of record JADLBT010000527.1, on the reverse strand, counting down.
GTGAGCGGCGTGCCGACGGTCAGGCCAGCGTCGCCCGACTGGCTGCTGAGCCAGTTCTGCATCTCCCAGACGATCGGAGCGTACAGGACCGAGCCGGTGATGCCGCCGGCCCAGTCGTTCCACTCCTTGCCGGCGGTCGTCAGCACCGCCACCACCCGGCCCTGGCCGAACGAGCTGGTGATGACGAGTGGGTGGCTGTACAGCAGCCGGCGCCGCAGGCTCTCGGCCGCCTTGGCGAGGGTGGGAATGCTCGGGTCGGCGGAGCGTGCCCAGAAGTCGGTGGCGAGGTTCGCCAGCTCCTGGCCGTTGCCGCGGTCGGTGAGCATGTCGTTGATGATCTCGGCCAGCTGGTAGGCCTGCGTCTTGGGGCTCCGCAGGGCGTCCATGATCTTCTTGCGGTGCATCTCCAGGCTGGCCTGGAATTTCCTGTACTCCTGCTGATCGACCGGCAGGCCGTCGGCGATGGCGACGGCATCGTTGGCGAGTTCGGTGTTGGCGACCGGCGCCTCGTTGGGCAGGTTGGCGACCTCGCGCACCTGGCCCGGGGCCGACTTCCACGCATACCGCGGGAGGGCCGGCCAGTAGCGCTTGACCGGCAGGTGCTTGAGGAAGTCGCGCAGCTTCGGCTCCTTGAAGATGGCGCCGTAGATCGGGATCTGCTCGCCCTTGCCGGTGAACTGATCGTCGCGGAGCAGCATCTGCGGCCGGCCGGTGAACGACGCCTCCAGCTCCGACTTGCCCTTGGGCGGGAAGTATTTGTCCTCCAGCGGCACCGGGAAGACGCCGCGGCCGTCCCGGTACAGGTGCTGGTTGTAGTGCGGGGCGTCCACCAGCGGCCCCATGAAGAACCCGACCCCGCCGCCCTGGCGGACGTACTTCTCCAGGTTGGCGATCTGCTTGGGCGTCAGGCTCGGGACGTTCAGCAAGAGGATCGTCGGATACTGCGACAGATCGGGCGTATCGAGGGCCGCGACCGGGTCGCCGCCGGTGAGCTTGTCGGCGTGGACGACCTGGTAGCTGTTGCCGACGATCGAGTTCAGGGCGTGTTCGAGGAAGTACGAATCGCCGCCGTCCTTGCGGCCGTCGGCCCCGCGTCCGTCCACGACAAGGACCGGCACCTTGTTGCGGATCTCGACCGCGACGTGCCGCGTGTTGTCCTCGGGCAGGCCGTCGTTGGCGAGCGGACTGCGGTCCGGGTTCTCCAACCGGGCGGAGATGCTCGCGAAGTACGGCTCGTTCTCCTTGATCTCCGGGAAGAACTTCAGCTCGAACGAGCACGTCGCCGTCTCCCCAGCCGTGACGCGCAGCGGCATGCGCTCGTTGAACGTCACGTCGAAGCGCTCGTTGCCCGTCTCGTCATCGAAGATGGTGACGAGGACTTCCTGGTCGCGCGGGCTGAAGTTGGCGACGGTGACGGTGAACGTGACCGGCATCCCCTTGCCGGTGACGCGGGTGCTCGGCCGCATGTCCACGATACCGACGTTGTCGTGGTACGGCGGCGCCCCGGCCTGTCCCTGAGCGCGGAACGGCAGGGCGGTATCGACCAGCCGGACCTTGACCTTGTCCTTGCTCTTGGCGAGCTTGAGCAGCGCCTCCTGGAGCGGGCGGGCGTCGAGGCCGGTCCAGTCGTGCTTGCGGAAGTCGCTGACGACGTGGATCGTGACCTGCTTGTCCCTGTGCTCCTCGGCCAGCTTCTGCGCCTTCTCGACGCCGCGCAGCAAGTCGGCGTGGACCTTCGTCCCCTGGATCGCCTCCACCTCGTCCAGGGCGGTCTTGAGCTTGACCGGGTCGTTGAGACGGTCGTGAACCTTCGGCTGGTACTTCGGGTCGGTGACGACGCGCGACAGCTGGATGACGGCCAGGCGGTCGTTCGTCGTGGACTGGCTGATGTTCTTGAGGATCCCCTCCTGCACGACCTCCTTCTTCGCGACGTTGAAGCAGGTGCGCACCCCCTCGTTGTCCCTGTGCTGATCGTTCATGCTCAAATCATCGTTGAGGACGACGATGTGCATGTGGTCCTTCTGGCCGACGAGGAGGTTGCCGAGGCCCAGGCCGAAGAAGCGCAGCACGAGCAAAGCAGCCAGCGCCACCAGCAGGCAGCGGAGCAGGAGCAGGATGAGCTGCTCGATGATCAGCCGACGGCGGCTGCGCTTCTGGGCCTTGAGCAAGAACTCCATGGCGGCCCAGCGCAGGCGCTTGTAACGCATGCGGTTGATCAGGTGGATGATGATCGGGGAGCTAACGAGGGCGCCGCCGGCCACCAGATAGGCGGGATTCGCGAAGAGTTCGAGCATGGAAGCAATCCCAGGCCCACGGGCCTCGGCCCGTGGGCTTCAAGAAGTAGGGAGTCCGGTCAGGCGCGCGCCTTGGCGGCCGACTTGTAGGCGGCCATGCGGTGGTGCAGGAACTTCGACAGCACCGCGTCGAGGTACTCGGCGGTGTGGACGAGGGCGTAATCGATCCCCTGGCGGGCGCAGCCGCGCCGCACCTCGACCAGGTACTCCTCCAGCGCCTCGATGTAGCCGTCGCGCAGGGCACGCGGGTCGCACAGGAGGTGGATCACCTCCTCCATCCCCTCGAAGCGCGTCGTCCCGGAGAACGGGAACCGCAGTTCGTCCTCGTCGAGGACGTGGAAGACCAGCACGTCGTGCCGGTTGTGCCGGAGCATCTCCAGCCCGCGGAACAGCGGCTCGCGGTCCACCAGCAGGTCCGAGATGAGCACGATCATGCCGCGCGCCGGGGCGTTCTCGGCGACGCGCCGCAGGATCTTCTCCGGGTCGGTCTTGTCGCGCGGCCGGCTGACGTGCAGGCCGGCGACGACGGCGTCGATGTGGTTCTGCTGGCTGCGGGCCGGAACGACCTGCCGCACGTCCTCGTCGAACGTGATCAGCCCGACCGAGTCCTGCTGGCGCAGGGCGAGGAACCCGAGGCACGCGGCGATGGTGCAGGCGTACTCGTACTTGTTGAGCGCGCCGCGGCCGTAGTGCATCGAGTTGCTGACGTCCACGACGAGGGTCAGCCGGAGGTTCGTCTCCTCCTCGAACTGCTTGATGTAGAACTTGTCGGTCTTCGACCAGACCTTCCAGTCGAGGTGGCGGATGTCGTCGCCGGCGGTGTAGTCGCGGTGCTGCACGAACTCGACCGAGTGGCCGAAGAACGGGCTGCGGTGCATGCCGGAGATGAAGCCCTCGACGACCTGGCGAGCGCGGAGGTCCAGGCGGCTGATGCGCGCGATCGTTTCGGGGTGGAGGAAGCGGCGGGGGTCGTCTTCGCGTGCAGCCACGGGGGGTGCCTTTCCTGAAGCCGCTTGCGGCTTGGCGACGCCCGCCAAGCCACAAGCGGCCGAATTGATGTCAACCGGCGAAAATCTTCTGGAAGCGCGGATCGCGGGTCAGCTCGCCTTCCTTGTCCGGTGTTTCCTTGAGCAGCTTCTCGATCACCGTGTCGGTCGTGACGCCTTCCGACGCGGCCGTGAAGTTCGTCAGGATGCGGTGCCGCAGCACCGGGAACGCCAGCGCCTTGACGTCCTCGACGCTGACGTGGGTGTTGCCGTGCAGCAGGGCGCGAGCCTTGGCCCCGAGGATGAGGAACTGGACGGCTCGCGGACCGGCCCCCCACGACAGCCAGTCGCGGATGAACTTCGGCGTCCCCGGTTCGCTGACGCGCGTCTGCCGCACCAGGGCCAGGGTGTAGTGGATGACGTGGTCGGTCACCGGGACGCGCCGCACCAGCCGCTGCAACTCGAGGATCTGCTCGCCCGACAGCACGGACTGCAGATCCTCGGTGAGCAGCGTCGTCGTCCGCCGCGCGATCTCGAACTCCTCTCGGAAGTTCGGGTACTTGACGAACACCTTGAACATGAAGCGGTCTTGCTGGGCCTCGGGCAGCGGGTACGTGCCCTCCTGCTCGATCGGGTTCTGCGTCGCCAGCACGAAGAACGGGTCGCTCAGCCGGTGCCGGACGCGGCCGACGGTGACCTGGCGCTCCTGCATCGCTTCGAGGAGGGCGGCCTGCGTCTTCGGCGGCGTGCGGTTGATCTCGTCCGCCAGGATGACGTTGGCGAAGATCGGGCCTTCGAGGAACTTGAACTCGCGGTGGCCGGTCGTGCGGTTCTCCTCGATCACCTCGGTGCCGGTGATGTCGGACGGCATCAGGTCAGGGGTGAACTGGATGCGACTGAACGCCAGGCTGAGGCACTTCGCCAGGGTGCTGATCATCAACGTCTTGGCCAGCCCGGGCACTCCTTCGAGGATGCAGTGGCCCCGACTGAACAGAGCGATCAACAGTTCCTCGATGACCTGGTCCTGGCCGACGATGACGCGCGACAGCTGCCGCTTGATCTCGTTGAACCCGTCGCGCAATTTCTTGCTCGCTTCGAGTTCGCCGCCGGTCAGCACCTGGGCCGGCTCGACGGTCGGGGGGGCATCGACCGCCATCTTGGGGGTGAATCCTTGGTCGCTCATGCGGTTATCATTTCGTCGGGGAAAGGGAAGACCAATCCGGAAGGCTCGGAGGGAGGCGGCGCCCCGGCGCGCCGACATGGTCTGTTTGATACAGGAGTGCGGGAGTCGGTCAATGCTAATTCGTTGCAAATCCTCGGGGGGGCGCTCCGTCCGCGCCCGAAGCGTCGATGCGGGTTTTAGTCCCGTCCCGCGCTGACGCTTCGGGCGCGGCTGTCACCTCTGGTACAGCGGTAAAATGCCCTTGTCCAGTTGCAGGACCGTCAGCCACAGGGCGGTCGAGTACACCGGCCCGACCCCGAACCCGCCCCCGGCGGACCAGCTGCCGTCGGCGTTCTGCGATGACAGGAGCTGGTCGAACAGACTGTCGCGGTAGGCCGTCCACGTCACGCGTTCCTTCGCTGGCGTCGGGCCGAATAGCTTCTCCCAGCCGGTCTCGCCGAGGATGTAGACGCACTGAGCGTAGTAGTAGTGGGTATACTCGTCGTGGCCGATGCGGATGCCGCCGTTGCCGGCCCCGAGTCGCGGCGGGATCGTGTCGCGGCAGTACTTCAGCCATTTCTTCCCCAGTTCGTCCTTGTACTCGCCGGCGTTGAACAGGCAGGCGATGCCGGCCGCGGTGATGGCCGGCCGCTCCTGCTTTTGCTGGTAGCTGTAGTAGATCGCGCCGCGCGGGCTGGTGCAGTCCTTCAGATACTTGTAAACGTTCTTGATCACCTGCTTCGGGACCGGGATGCCGGCGTTCCGGCAGGCGCGCAGAGCCTGCACCTGGGTGATCGTCACCGACCCCTCGTCGCGGTCGCCGCCCTCCATCCTGGACGTGTAATAGAACCCGCCCTTGCTCGACTGCGAGTTGATCGTGTACTTGACGCCGCGCGTCAGGATGTCCTTGAGGCGCTCCTGCGTCTTGGCGTTGGCCACGTCGCCGTACACGCACGCCAGGAACATCAACCCGAACCCGTGGCCGTACATGTAGCGCGCCCGCTCCTGCTGGTTGTCCGGGTTGCCGATCAGGCCGTCGCGCTGGTTGCCCTTCTGGACCCGGTCCATGAGCCAGTGGGTTGCCTTGCGGATCTGCTCGGAGTATTTCCCCTGGGTGTAGGTGCTCCCCTCCATCAAGAACGCCATGCCGCCGAGGGCTGTCATCGCCGACGGATAGTTGCCGCCGTTGGCGCTGAAGGAGCCGTCGCGCTGCTGCTGCTTGGCCAGCCACGCCAGTCCCTTGCGAACCATCTGGCGATACTTCTCCGGGATCTCGTCGCCGCGGCCGCGCGACGCAGCCGCGGCGAACACCACCCCGACACCTAGCACGGCGGTGAGGAACGTCCTGGGTTTCATGACTCCTGGCTCCAGCAAGAGGGGCGGACCCTGGTCGATTCAGCTCACGCGCGCGGGGCTCGGCGAGTGAGGAACGGCAGACGCTGGGCTCAGCGTCTGCCGTTCCTCGCTCGCCCTGATTCGCTCAGCGCTGATAGATCGGCAACGTGCCCTTGTCCAGCTGCATGATGGTGAGGTAGACCGCCGTCGAGTACACCGGGCCGACGCTGAATCCGCCGCCCGACGGCCAGCTGCCGTCCTGGTGCTGGGTCTGTATCAGCCGATCGAACATCGTGGCCCGGTAGCGCGACCAGCTGACGCGCTGGTTCTCCGGAGTCGAGCCGAACAGCTTCTCCCACCCGTCGTCGCCGAGGATGTAGACGGCCTGGGCGTAGTAGTAGTGAGTGTACTCGTCGTGGCCGATGCGGACGCCGCCGAGGTTGTTGATCGAGATGGCGTCGCGGCAGAACTTGAACCACTTCTTGACCAGATCGCTCTTGTACTCGCCAGCGTTGAAGCCGCACGAGATGGCGGCCGCCGTCAGGGCCGGGCGCTCGCCGCCGGCGGGAGCGCGGAACCCGCCGCGGCCGAGGCTGTAGACGACCCCGCCGCGCTCGGTGGTCGAGTGCTTGAGGTAGTCCTGGGCCTTCCTGATGATGTCCTTGGGGACGGCGATGCCGGCGTTGCGGCAGGCGCGGAGAGCCTGCACCTGGGTGATCGTCACCGATCCCTCGTCCTGGTCGTGGCCCTCGGCCTTGGACGTGTAGAACCAGCCGCCCTGGGTGGACTGGGCGTTGCCGATGTACTTGACGGCCCGGGTGAGGATGTCCTTGAGCTTCTCGCGTCGCTTCTCGTTGTCCTCGTCGCCGTAGATGCTGGCGAGGAACAGGGTGGCGAACCCGTGGCCGTACATGTACCGGCCGGCCTCGGTCGGGTTGTCGGTGTTGCCGATCAGGCCGTCCCGCTGGCCGCCCTTCATGCTGCGGTCGATCAGCCACTGGGCGGCCTTGCGGATCGGCTCGGAATATTTCCCCTCGCGGACCGTGCTGCCCTCCATCAGGAAGGCCATGCCCGAGAGGGCCGTCATCGATACCGGGTACTGGTTGCCGTTGGCCCCGAAGGATCCGTCCCGCTGCTGCTGCTTGGCGAGCCACGCCAGACCCTTGCGCACCGCCTCCCGGTACTTCTCCGGGATCTCGTCAGCGCGCGCCCGGTTCACGGCTGGAGCCAACAGTAGCGTGCCACAAGCCACGCCGAGGATCAACGTATGTTTCATGAGGGTTCCCACTCCTGTAAAGTCCCACTCCTATAGGACGATTCAAATCGTGGATGCTGACAGCCCGTCCATCGCGCGCGGCTCAGAAGCCGTTTCGCCACCCCGTAGGAGGGGGCTCCGACCCCCGATCTTGTAGACATCGCCGGCTGGAGTCGGCTCCTGCGAAGGCATGCGCCCGTGGTCAGCGCTTCAGCGGGAGCAACCGGAGGTTCTGAGCCGGGGGCACCGGGACCACGTCCGCCTGGGGAGCCGGGTTCGGGACGGCCCCGCCCCGCTGCTGCGGCGCCGCCTCGCGCTTGAGCGGCACCAGACCTGGCCGGATCCGGATCGGCGGCCGCACCGGATTGACCGGGAGCACGGCCGGCCCCTGCCCCGGAATGGAGCCGGCCCCCGGACCGTTGCCGGGGACGTTGCCCTGGGCGCCGCGGTTGTCCGCCTTCGGTCCCCGACCATCATCGACGTAGTGCTGAACCGTCCCGTTGTACCCGATCATGTTGATCGTGCCCGTCTTGAAGTCGAGCGTGAAGGCGTAGAACTGGGCGTTGCCGTTGTTCGGCCGCGGCTGTTCCGGCCACCAGATGACCTTGCCGGTATCCTTGTTGACGCTGCCGGTGTACGCCACCGTGCGCGAGCCGCGGACGCCCCCCTGGACCATCTCCGTGTAGCGGACGCTGAACAGCAGGATCGGCAGGGTGCGAAACTGCTCCAGCACGATCATCTGGTTCTCGGTCTTCTCCAGCAGGTGCCAGACGAACTCGCCCGTCTTCTTCTCGAACGCGCAGAACCAGCCGTTGACGAAGCCGCAGCGCAGGCCGTTGGCGAAGTTGTTCGCCAGCACGCCGCCCGCCACCTTCGTCGTCGCGATCGGCGTGTTCAGGGCAACGTAGTAGTGCTTGCCGTCCTCCAGCAGCAGCGGCTTGCTGAGGTTCTTCAGGTCGTCCTGGGTAATGCGCCCCTGGCAGACGTTGGCGTCGAGAACCACCTTCTGCGTCCGCAGGTCCACCACCGTGATCTTGCCGTTCGGTTCGACCACGCCGGTCAGGTACTCGTTCTCCGTCTGGAGGACGGCCGCCTTGGCGTCGAACGACTTCTTCCACAGATCCTTGCCGGTCAGGACGTCGTGCAGCCGGAGCGTCAACTGCCCATTCGCCGGATCGGCGACCAGCAGGTTGCGGCCGAGGACACGGACCCGGTTACGGTAGAGGTACGTGAAGTCGCGCGCCTCCACCTGGCTGCCGTCGCTCGCCCGGAGCACCTGGGTCGGGCCGGTGATGCCGGTGGACGAGGCGGTCACGACGTAGATGTGCTGATCGTCGCCAAACACCTCCGCCTGCGGGGCCACGCTGATCTTGCTCCACAGCGTGTTGCCGCGCAGCGGATCGACCACCACCAGCCCCTTCTGCGTCGTCATCGCGACATACGACGCCTGGACGGCGCCGACGTGGCCGATCCGCGTCCGCGTCGCCTGCCGCCCGAACTGGTCGATCAGGGTGAGCCACAGATCCCCCTGGGCGTCGGGCATGACCTGCATCCCGACCGGCTGCGCCTGGCCCTGCGGCAGGTCGAGCAGGCTCTGCTGCCAGAGCAGTTTGACGCTCGACAGGTCCAGGGCGTACACCATCGTTCCGACCTGGAAGACGGCCAGGTGCCCCTTGCCGTGGTAGAAGCGGAACCGGGCGTCGGGGTGATAGGCGGTGTTCCGCTCGGCCTGGTCATACAGGTGGCGGAAGAACGTGTAGTTGCTCGGCACGTTGCCGAGATTGATCGGCTCGCCGCGCACCTTGTTGGTGGCCATGTCCAGGACGCGCAGAATCGGATTGCTGGAGTTCACCGGGTCGAGGACCAGCCGGTGCTGCCGCATGAACGGCGTCATGTCGCCGTGCGGCTGGAAGATGAACCCCTGCAGGCCGGGAGCGCTGTTCCCCGGCGGCACCTCGCGACCCTTGAACTCGGCCTTGCCCCACGGCGACTCGGTCTCGGCCACATAGGCCAGGAAGCGCTTGTCGTTGAACAGATCGGCGTACAGGTCGGCTCCGGTCTTGTTGTCGCGCAGCACGACCTTCGGGAACTCGTCGGCCAGTTCCTTGTAGTAGGCGATGGCCAGCTGCATCGACTCCGGCCGGCCCTTGGTGATCTCCAGCCGGGCGAGGGCGTCCAGCGCCAGTCCGCCGACCTTCGGATCCTCCTTCAATCCGGGGGCGCGGAGCTGTTGCAGGCTCATCTCGGCCTCGAGGTAGGACGCCGCGTCCCTCCGCTCGACGATCGTGTCGGCGAGCTTGAGACGGGCCGCGCGGCCGACCTGGAACGGGACGTCGAACATGCCGACGAAGCTGCGAATCGCCTCGACGTCGTTCTTCGCCTCAACCGCCCGCCACTCCTCGCCGATCTTCGTCTCCAGCGGCCGGCGCTGATCGGGGGTGGCGCGGGTGAGCATGTTCATTACCCGGCCGCGCAGCCAGGCGTGGGCCGGCACCTTCTGGGCCGGGTCATCGACCGACGGCACGCCCTCGCTGCGGAACAGCGGTAGGCTGCCGAACTCGCGGTACGACTGGAACGCGCCGACGAGGTCGCCCTCCGACTCCAGCCCCTGGCCGAGAATGCGCAGGAACCGGGCCTGCCGCTGCTCCTGCTCCTTCGGGTCGCCCTCGACCCTGCACAGCTCGCGATACTCGTCGAGGTACTTGACGCGGGCCGCCTTGAATTCGACCTGCATCAGATCGGTGTACGCCTCGTACAGCTGCTGCCGGACGCGGGCGAGGAGCTTCGGATCCTCCGGACCCTTCTTCCACACCGAGCGCAGGTCGTCGATGGCCCCCTGCACCTGCCCGTCGCGCAGCAGCAGTTCGCCGCGGTACGCCCGCTTCGGGAGGTTGTCCGGATCCTCCTTGACCGCCCGGTTCGCCAACTCCACCTTGGTGCTCAGCTGCGGGTATGCGGTCACCTCGTCGGCGGTCTGGGAGAGGACGGCGCCCTCGTAGAAGACCAGGTTGCCCAGGGCGGTGTTGGCCTTGCTGGCGCGGTTATGGGCGGCGATCTTGTCGCGGACCATGTCGATGGCGATGATTTCGCCCTTGCGCAGCGGCAGGTAGTAGACATTCTTGCTCGCGACGCCCTGGCCAGCCGGAAGGTCGTTGGTCGCCAGCGTCCACAGGTGCTCGCCGTCGGCCAGCTTGTAGGCGCGGGCGCTGTTCTTGCCGATCACCAGCACCTTGCCATTGATGATTCCGGCCAGGAACAGGTCGTTGTCCTGCTGGCGGACCGTCCAGACGGGCGTGCCGTCGCGCAGGTTGATGCAGTGGACGGCGATCGCGTCGGGGGCGGTGAACACCACCTTGCCGTCGGCGATGCACGGCGGCGATACCTTCCAGTTGGAGTAGGTCAGCGCCATCTGCCGGTTCGGCGGCTGGAACTGGGGGTTCGCCACGATCGACTGCGGGTGCGGGGCCGACCCGCGGTACGGGTACGCCCACGCCAGGGTACGCGACATCAGATCGACGCCGAGCACCTCGCCCGCGTTGGTCGGGCACACCAGGATGCCCTCGCCGTAGGCCAGGTGGACGGTGCTGGGGCGGCGGGCGATGTCGTGCGTCACCCGGTGGCTGTCGCGCACCTTGCCCAGCTCCTGCACCGGCGGGATGACGACGGCGGTCCACTGGCCGTTCGGCAGCTTGCGCGGCTCGATGCAGAACAGACGCAGCTTGCCGTCGTTCTTCTCGTTGAGGACGTACAGCTTGCCGCCGACGTTGATCGGCACCCCGAGGAAATGGCTCTCGGTGAACTCGTCGTTCTTCTTCGGGTCGCCGAGGCGGAACGCGATCTTGCCGCTGTCCAGCTCGAACGCCTGCAGGCTGTTCCCCTTGACGAGCGGCTTGACCTCGTCGTGGACCTGCGGGGAGTTCCAGTACTGCGGGGTCAGGTACGCGGGCGGGGCGGGCACCGCCAGGTCATCGACGGTGTAAACCAGCCGGTGATCGGTCGAGAGGACGCCGATGGCGGAGTTCTCGTACAGCAGATGGGTGAATCCGGACTGAGTGTAGACCTGCCGCAGCCAGGTGTCGAGGGTGCCGCGGATGTTCGGGACCGCCATGCAGACACCTGGAGCGCCGTCGAGTTCGGTGGACTTCCACTCGATCTCGCCGGGCTTGAAGATGACCTTGCCGTCGTTGTCGCGGATCTCGTGGAGGTTGACGGCCGACACGCCGATGGCGGTCCGGTAGATCAGCTTGCCGCCCGCGGCGATGGGGAACGAGCCGGGCATGATCGGGAAGTTGGGTATGCCGCGCGAGCGCTCGAGCGCCTGGTCGAGCCAGTTCTTGAACTCGGCCCCGCGGTCGGTTTCCTTGGTCTCGTCGTTGATGTCGAGCACCGTCTTGCGCACCCACAGGATCTCGTCGAGCATGGGCGGGCTGCCCTTGGCCTGGGCGGTGCGGGTCAGATCTCCGCCGGGCATGATCCAGTCGTGCGGGTTGGCGGGCGGGGCGAGGGGGGTGCGGTCGAGCAGATCCTGGAGTTGGGCGGTGGTCACCATCTGCTCGCCGACGCGCAGCCCGCCGGCCCGGCCGATGCGTTCCTGCAACCGCTTCCAGACGCGCTCGGCGTTGGTGCCGTCGCCGGCGCGGCGGTAGGCGAGCGCGGCCTTGAACAGCGTCAGATCGCTGGGCCGATAACGGTCCTCGGGCAGAACGAGCAAGCGCTCGTAGCGCAGGGCGGCGGTGAAGAACTGCCCGCGATCGAGGAAGGAGGTGGCGAGCAGGTCGTTCGCCTCCAGTCCGGCTTTGGTGTACATGAAGCGCTGGGCGACGTCGGCGAGCAACTCGCGGTCGCCCTTCTTCTTCGCCTCGGTGAGCAGGTCGCGTGCCCGCGGGCCGAACTCGACCTCATAGGCTTCCAGACCCTCGGGCGGCAGCGAGCCGACGAGGTTGTTCGCCTCGAACTTGACGCTGGCCCAGCGAACGCGGTCCTCGCCGGTGGTCGCGTCGCGCCGCTTGACCTGGGCGTAATAGTCGTGCTTGCTTTCCAGGATCTTCTGCACGGCCTTGAAAGCCTGCGGCCAGCGCCTGCCGCCGATGTATTCGCGCGCGAGGTCGATGAGCTGCTGGAACTCCTGGTTCTCGATCAGCTCGACCCCACTGTAGTGGGTTGCCAGGTTGGCGTCGCCGCCGGGCGGCGGGGTGGGATCTTTCTTGCCCGGGAAGGGCGGCCTGATCGGTTGGCCCTCGGCCGAGGAGAGGAGGAGCAGGGCGGGGAGGAGGAGGATTCCGGCCACTACCCCCGCAGTGAGCGAGCGACGCGCATTCAGCATGTTCTTCTCCCGAACCGATACCTTGTCGGGACTCGATGTCTGTCGTTCTCGGGCGGGTTTGCGGCGCCCTTCCGCGTCGAGGGTCTGCCAAACCGTAAATCTTGCAAGAGGTTGTTGTGAGTGTCTCACAGCCCACCGGGGATGGCAAGGCGCAATCGGGCGTCCCGGGCGGGAGGATGGCGCGGAGGGAGCCGCGCGAACCTTCTTGCAAATCAGGAAGACGACTGGCGCGGCCGGAGCTAACCGGGCGCCTCTCCCGGAATTGCCCATCCGCCGGTGCCGCCCGGTTTAGAGAAAAAGCTTGCCAGCGGCGGACGGGTCCGGAATGATGGGCGAT
>JADLBT010000526.1 GCA_020847555.1 Gemmataceae bacterium | reverse complement strand
TTTCTTCGTTGAAGACGACCAGGTGTTCCCCGTCGAGCAGCGGGTCATCCGGGTCCAGGCCCTCCGTGAGCAAGAAGGCCCCGCACCCCAGCGCCTCGATGACCCGGCACTCGAAGTTCCGCAGGGGCGTGTAGTGGATGTTCAGGACGACCTTCGCGCGGGCGTACAGGGCCGCGAGATCGCCGTGAAAGACCCCGTTCCGGACGGTCACCGGGGACCGCGCGGCGGCGCGGTCCAGGATGCTCTTGCGGTGCGGGGACGGCGTGCCGACGAACAACACGTCGAGGTCTTTTTCGGCCGCCGGTGCCGGCCGAAAGAGGGACGGGAAATGCGGCCAGACCGTCCAGCACCTGACCGGTACGGACTCGTTCACCCTGGAGACGTCGGGGACCGCCGTCCTGGACAAGTACTTCTGGGCCGGGTTCAACTGGTATGACGCCACGCGGCACATCTCCGACGCCAACGACCTGAACCTGCTCAGCCTCACCGCCACGTCCGTCACCGTGACCGAGGAAGGGGCCGAGAGTTACACCCTGACCACCGCGAACGCCCTGTCCACCCTGACGGGGGCCGGGACGATGCCCCTGGAGGGCCTGACGGACCAGACCGGCGCGCAGGGCTACACCGTCACGACTGAATCGACCTTCTCCGTCACCAACTCCGGGGGCAGCTCGTTCCCCCTTCTTCGAGCAGGGGACGTACGAGGGCGGTTACGCCTTCAGTAGCGTCCTGTACTCCGAGGAAGGCGGCAACACCTTCAGCTTCTCCGAGAGCGGGACGATCCGATCCGGCGGCACGGCCAGTTCCGCCGGCACCCAGGCGTTCAGCGGCCCCAACCAGGATCTACAGTCCGGCGGCACCAGTAATTACCACTGGGAGAGCCTGAGCACCTACGCGCAGACGCAGCAGGCCGCGGAGAGTTACGCGCTGACCCAGGCGGGAACCTACGACGACGGCGCGTTCAGCCTCGGCAGCATCAGTTACTCCGGCGAGGCCCGCGGCGGGTATTCGCTGACCCGGACGGCGACGGAGACTGCGACCGGCTCCTTCTCCTCCCTGGACTCGGGCAACGGTGTCGGGACGTACGGCCTCTCCGGGACCCTGACCAACGCCGGCTCGTCCCAGGAAGGGGGCTCGTTCACTCGCACCCTGTCCTCGACGTCCGAGGAGTCGGGCACGGTGACCTACACCCGCACGGCGCTGGGGGCGCTCGACGGCGGCACCCTCAGCCTGTCCTCGTTCAGCCTGACCCAGGAGGCCGCCGGCACATTCGCGTACCACCAGACCCAGAGCTACGAGGAGCACGCCGACGGGACGCAGGCGGACAGCGGCGTCAGCAAGGACGAACCGGGCAGCACGAGCGGGACTGCCACGTCCGGCGGCCTGGGCGACGGGACGTACGCCTCCGCCACCACCTACGCGCGGGACACGACGTCCACCGAGACCGTCGCCCAGTCCGGGCTCTTCACCCTCCACCTGGCCGAGATCGGGGCCGCGGCCGGGCCGGGGGCGTACGGCGCCGGCAACTTCTCCCCCCTGAGTAACGGGTCAGTCGAGGAGTCGGCCGTGACCACGTTCGAACAGGGGTCCACCCAAACCATTTTCAGCGAAGGGGTCCAGACCTCCTCCTACTCCCGGGAAGGCACCTTCGCCGGCCAGAGTTACCAGTTTACCAGCACGGTGAGTGACTCCCGGGTCGCGCAGGGGGACATGAGCCAGCGGCACGAGACGAGTAGTTTCGCCCAGTCCGGCCAACAGACGAGCACCCACAGCGGGTCCAGCCAAACCACCCTCTTCCACACGGCCGCCACGACGTACCGGGAGGGCAGCGTCGGCGGCGGCAGCGCCAGCTTCTCCAGCGTCGTGCTGACGGACGGCGGCACCCAGACCGTGTACAGCCACCAGAGTGCGGGCTGGGGGGAGACCGGGACGCAGGCCCTCACCAGCGGCAAGGCCTACGCCCAGGCGAACGCCGCCAGCTGGACCCAGCTCGGGTCGTTCGCCGGCGACAGCTACGCCTTCAGCAGCATGGTGTACGACGCCAGCGGCACCGACCAGACCACGACGGAGAGTTCCGCCTCCTCCGGCCGCGTGGCCGTCGTCACCGGCCAGACGTCGGACAGCGACGGCACCCAGGTCGAAGGGACCGGGACCACGTCCCTCGGCAGTTCGGTCGGCGCCAGTGCCAGCGCCACCACCGCGTTCACTGAGACCGGGACTGACAGCCGGACGCTGGCCAGCACGTCGGCGGGCACGTACTCCGCCCACGAGGAGGGGGCTTACAGCAACGGCAGCCAGAGCCTGTCGTGCGTCGCCCTCCAGCAATCGTCCCTGGACAGCTACACCCTGGAGGGCGGGTCCGCGGGGCAGGTCGGCCAGACGGAGGACGGCACGTGGGGGACGGGGGACAGCACGTTCTCCGTAAGCGCCCGGCGGATCAGGTCCTTGTCACAGATTTGTCACAGAACGTATTGGAAAATGTAGGAAATCGCCGTAAAATAACGGAAAGTGAATCCCGCCGGAACGGCCACTCTTGCAATCGGGCTCGCGAAGCGGGCCATCCAGCTCCTGACGCCGGGCTGGCACCGGCCCAACGCGCTCATCGTCCACCTGGGGGCCGAATTGCTCGATGACCCCCGTGTCTACCGGACCTACGCCGCCTGGGCCGAGAAGTCCGCCCCGCAGGAACGGCAGCGGCGTTGAACCGCCGGGCGGCGCGCCGCCGCTCCCTCCCAGGCGGTGGGTCTATTACCTGTGCCCTTTCCACACCTGCGTCAGGAGGCCGGGGCGGTGGAAGCGCCGGCGGGTGGCGTCGTCCTCGATCAGCGTCAGGGTGCCCGGCATGCGATAGGCTACCAGCCGCCAGACGTCCGGGGAACCGTCAAAGAGCCCCTTGGGCGTGACGACCAGCCAGTCCTTGCCAGCATCAAAGCTGTAGAGCCGGCAGCGTTCATTCCCCGTGGCCAGATCCCACAGCCGGGTCGTGCCGTCTCCGGAGGCGGTCCACAACTGCTTGCCGTCACCGCTGATCGCCACGCTCCTGACCTCGCCGCTGTGTTCCCGGAAGGTCTGGAGTTTCTTGCCGCCCGCTGCCTCCGGGATGGATCTCGGTCCGTCCCGGAATCCGAAACCGTGGTTTCTCTACCGTTTCACGCGCACCAGAGTGACCTCGTTTCTCCCGCGAGCGCTTGCGAGCCAACCGACGTCGCCGTTGGCAAATAGGGCGAGATCGTTGCGGCGACCGGCCGGCGCAGCGACCAGCGTCGGCTGGGCCAGGAATCGGCCGGCGCTGTCGATCGGAACATACGCGGTGGCAGTGTCGGTCGCCGTCCAGATGAGCAGCATGTCGCCGCCGAAGCGGGCCAGATTCGCGTTCGCAGGTGTGGTCGGCGGAATCTTCGTCGGCAGGTTGACGAGGCGTTTCACCTCGCCGGTCCGATCCATGAGCGCATAGAACGTGTGCCAGGATTCGCCGCTGAATGTGACGAAGGCCAGCCCCACTTCATTGCCGATGCCGACCAGGTCTGCCAGGCGAGTCCGCTTCGGTTTGAAGCTCTCGCGGTGATCCTTGGCAGGATAAATCAGGCTACGGGCCTTCTTCTGGCTGCGGTTGATGAACGGTATGCCGAACGGGAAGGCATCGCCCACAGAGGCCGTGAACCAATCGCCGCGGTGGTAGAGCAGCGCTTGATCAAGGCTGTGGCTGACGGTCCATTGGTTTTCTTGCAGCCTGGTCCCCTTCTGGTCGAGGCGGGCGAAATAGCCGCCTTGATGTTTTGCGCCCCCTTTCAGATGCACCTCATGAGCGAAATGGACCGCGAACTCTTTCCCCGTCGATTCGATCTCGGCGTAGTTGAACCATCGGCTCGCGAAGTGTGTCCCCGGACCATTCCCGTTCGCCCCCGTCAGCGGCGTCTTGAACAGCACACGACCGGCGGCATCCAAACCAACCGCATCGATCTCGACCGGCGGCTGCAGCACGAGCGCCACCATCGTTCCGTCGTCATGCACCGCCAGAGCACGGAGTTCCCTGTCCGGCAGGACGATATCGGGGCCGGTCCGTTTGAGGTCTTCGTTCAAAGGGGTGATATGGGCGGCGCCCTTGGCGTTCCATCCCATGCGGAAGCCCGCGCCGGCGGAATGGGCCATCATGACGCGCGACCGACCCGCCAGCTTGTCGGAAAGCGGGACGGCGTGGACGGTGTACTTCAAGTAGTTCGCCGTCCGGGGCGCAATCTTCTCCGGCGGGAAATTATCTTTCTTGTCCTTGGGAGGGAGCCTTTCGGGCGCCAGATCGCGGACCATGATGCGGCGGTAATGGATCGTGCCGGCCTTGGCGAACATCGGCAGCAGACTGATGTGCCCCTTGACGATGTTGTTTTGTTTATCGCGGTGATCGATGACGATTCGATCATCGACCTTGACGAGCGTGTGGTTGCCGCGAAGAATCACGTCCATCGTGAACCAGGTGTCTGGCGGGACCAGCTTATTCTTGTTCTGAACGAGTTCGCCTCCATCAATACGGAAAGATCCGGTCCGCATCTTGCCTCCGATGTAGACGATGCAGGAGTCCTTACCCGGCTTGCTTTTGAGAGGTGCGCGGAGGCAAACGCCGGTGCCGCCAGCGGTGATTTTGGCTTCGAGATGAAGATGCACGTCGGTCCAGTTGTCTTCGACCGTGAACAGCGGCCCGAAGAGGCCCGACTCTACAAGGATGCCGTTCTTCACCTGCCACTTGCCAGGCAGTTTGGTAAGGCTTCGCCAACCGGATCGATCCTTGCCGTTGAAGAGTGGGAGCCATTCGCCGCGCCGTCGCAGTTCGTCGCGTGAAAGCGGATTCGGCGTGGTCGGCGCCGCGTTCGACGGTCGAAAATCGGGCTCGTCCGGGCCGGGCGGAGGTTCCCTCTGTTTGAGCGTCAATTCCGCTGGCGTCGTTGGGCCGATCTCGAATTGAAGAAACTCGACAAGCTTCCCCTGGCGCAAGACGAGCAGTTCATGATTGCCATGCCGCAGCTCAATCGGTGCTTGCAACGACGGGGCCGTGATTTCGCGGTCATCGAGAACGAAAGCGAGCGCGGGATCCTTCAGGTTCGTCTCGAGCTTCAGGAGCACCTTCCGGGTCGGCGCCGGTTGGGCCGAAACTACCAGAGTCACGCACGCAAAAAGCAACGCGGCCGTCAAGCCGAGTGCAGTCGTTCGTGCGCCGCCGAACTTGCCATCGCCAAGCACAGACTCAGACGGATAGATTCTCATGATGCCCCAGAGGAAGTCACGCGCGCCATGCAAATCCTGTCGTGAATGCGGGTGCTCTCGGTCCGCGTCTCTCGTGATCGGTTTATGGAGAGGTTCGGCCATTACCCCCGGCAGGACTCGAACCTGCGACCATCGGTTTAGAAAACCGATGCTCTATCCGCCTGAGCTACGGGGGCCACTGGACTCATTCGTTCCCCTTGCGCCGCTTCTTTAGCGGCCTCACAGCCGTCCGTTCCGGGCGTTTCTCCCACCGCCAACCTCGGTGCTGTAACCGGGGCGCTGCGACCGCCCCGGCAGTGGCCACAGTGATGTGAGGGTGTGGGACAGTCACCCGGTCCGAACCCCATTCTACCGCGCCTGCCAACTCCGCCAAGCCGTACCCCGAGTTCCCGCTGGGGCCACAGGCGGCGGCCCGCAGACCTTACGTAAGATCGCACGACTTCCCCCCGCGGCGGGCGCCTGTCCGAAGTTCAACCTCCCGCTCGAGCCGAGTCGCTCAACCGACGCAGGTGCGCACAAGGACTTGGCGTCCGAGAACGATCTTGCTAATGCAGGGGCAAGGGAGCTGGTGTGCCAGGGGAGT
>JADLBT010000525.1 GCA_020847555.1 Gemmataceae bacterium | reverse complement strand
TTCCGCCGGCTCGGCGCCTCGATGCTGGAAGCCTCGGCCGATCTCGGCGCGAACTCGTTCCAGACCTTCCGGCACGTGATCCTGCCCAACCTCGGCTCGGCGCTCCTCGCCGGCGGCATGCTCGCCTTCGCGCTCAGCTTCGACGAGGTGATCGTCACGACCTTCACGGCGGGGCAGCAGTCCACCCTGCCGATCTGGATGCTGAACGAGCTTGTCCGGCCCCGCCAGCGGCCGGTGACCAACGTGGTGGCGATCGTCGTCTTCGCGGCGACCTTCCTGCCGATCCTCGCAGCCTACACCCTCACCCGCGGGGCCGAAGAGACCGCGGGCGGGGGCAAATGAAAGGGAGAGCCCCATGACCACCGAGTTCGACACCGGCCTTCTGATCGGCGGCGCCTTCGAGGCGGGGCAGGAGCCGGGGGAAAAGGTGCTGAACCCGCGCACCGGTGGCCTGATCCTCGACCTGGCCGAGGCCTCGACCGACCAGGTGGACCGTGCCGTGGCCGCCGCGCGGCGCGCCTTCGACGGCTGGTCGCGCACCACGCCCGCCGAACGCTCGGCCGTGCTCCTGGCCATCGCCGACCGGATCGAGGCGGAGGCCGACGCCTTCGCGGCGCTTGAGGCGCTGAACTGCGGCAAGCCGATCAACGCCGCGCGCGGCGACGAGTTGCCCGCCATCGTCGACTGCTTCCGCTTCTTCGCCGGGGCGGTGCGCTGCCAGAACGGCGCGATTGCCGGGGAATACATCGCCGGCCACACCTCGATGGTCCGGCGCGACGCGGTGGGGGTCGTGGCCTCCATCGCGCCGTGGAACTATCCCCTGATGATGATGGCCTGGAAGCTGGCGCCGGCGCTTGCCGGCGGCAACACCGTGGTCTTCAAGCCTTCCGAGCAGACCCCGCTCACCGCGCTGAAGCTCGCCCGCATCCTCGCCGAGGTGCTGCCCGAGGGCGTGGTCAACGTCCTGCCCGGGCGGGGCGAGACGGTGGGAAGCCACCTCATCCACCATCCGGGCGTCGACATGATCTCTCTCACCGGCGACGTGGCGACCGGCAAGAAGATGCTGGATGCCGCGGCGCGGACGGTGAAGCGGACGCATCTGGAACTGGGCGGCAAGGCGCCGGTGGTGGTCTTCGACGACGCCGACGTGGCCGAGGTGGTCGAGGGGCTCCGGGCCTTCGGCTACTACAATGCCGGGCAGGACTGCACCGCCGCCTGCCGGGTCTATGCGGGCCGCAAGGTCTATGACCGGCTGGTGGCCGACCTGACCTCGGCCGTCTCCTCGATCCGGCTCGGCGAGGCGGACGACACCGTGAACGAGATCGGCCCCCTGATCTCGCTCCGCCAGCGCGACCGGGTGGCGAGCTTCGTCGAGCGCGCGCGCGAGCAGAACCATATCCAGATCACCACCGGCGGCGCGGCGATGGGGCAGGGCGGCTTCTACTACCGCCCGACCGTGGTCGCCGGCGCGACGCAAGCCGACGAGATCGTGCGGCGTGAGGTGTTCGGGCCCGTGGTCTCGATCACACCCTTCACGGAGGTCGATCAGGCGGTGGACTGGGCCAACGACAGCGACTACGGCCTCGCCTCCTCGGTCTGGACGAAGGACGTCGGCCGGGCGATGGCGACGGCGGCGCGGCTGCGCTACGGCTGCACCTGGATCAACACCCATTTCATGCTGACCAACGAGATGCCGCATGGCGGGCTGAAGCAGTCGGGCTACGGCAAGGACATGAGCGCCTATGCGCTGGAGGACTACACCGTGGTGCGGCACGTGATGGTGAAGCACGGCTGACGGTCAGGCCGCGGCGATCGCCCCGGCGATGATCGCCGGCACCCGGGCGTCGCTGCCCAGCGGCGGCAGCGTGACGCCGGCGAACCCCGCGGCATGAAGGGCGGCGGGGATGTCGTCGGCCACATGGCCCCAGCGGGCCACGAACAGCGGCAGGCAGAGCGACTGCCCGCCCGCGCCCTCGGCCACCTCGACCAGTTCCGGCGCCTCCTCGACGAAGCCGAGACGGTCCTCCGCGAAGCCGAGCCGGGTGGCGATGGCGGACTGGACCGCGCGTGCCGCGTCGGCCGGGAAGGGGCTGCGCCCCGACCCGTGGGCGGCGAGGACCAGCACCGTGTCGGCGGCGGCCCAGCCCCGCGCGGCCAGCGCCTCCGCCAGCACCTCGACCGCAAGCCCGGCGGTCTCGGGCAAGAGCCCGAAGGGGCGCAGGATGTGCGCGCCCGGCGCCCCCGCCCCGGCCAGCGCGCGCGGCAGGAGCGAGCGGATGAACCAGCCGTCGGCCATGAAGAACGGGAACACCGCCGGCGCCTCGAGCCCCTGAAGCGCCGCCCTCAGCGCATCGGGGGCGGCAAGGGTGGCGGCACGGACAACCCATCCCGGCAGATGGGCCGCGACGCGGGGGGCAAGCGCGTGCATCTCCGCCTCCGGCGGCAGCGGATCGGAGGGCTGGCCGTGGGCGACGATGACGGCGGAGGGGCTCATGGCCTGAGCCTATCCGATCCGCTGCCCGGCGCAAGAAGCCTGCCTTCCCATTCTGCGCCGGACGCGACAGGATGCGCCGGTCCGGCAACAAGGGGAAGGCCCATGCGCAAGGTCACGATCGCGGTCACCCAGTTCTCCTGCACCTGGGATCTGCCCGCCAACCTCGACCGGGCCGAGGCGCTGGTGCGCCGGGCCGCGGCCGGGGGGGCGCAGGTGATTCTGTTGCAGGAGCTGTTCGCCACCCCCTATTTCTGCATCACCGAGGAGCCGCGCCACCTCGCGCTGGCCGAGCCGATGGCGGGCCACCCGGTCGTCGCCCGCTTCGCCGCGCTCGCGCGCGAACTCGGCGTCGTCCTGCCGGTCTCGGTCTTCGAGCGGGCGGGCGAGGCGCATTTCAACGCGCTGGCGATGGTCGATGCCGACGGCACCCTCCTCGGCAGCTACCGCAAGAGCCATATCCCGCAGGGCCCCGGCTACGAGGAGAAATACTATTTCACCCCCGGCGACACCGGATTCCGCACCTGGGACACCGCCTTCGGCCGGATCGGCACCGGCATCTGCTGGGACCAGTGGTTCCCCGAGGCCGCCCGGGCGATGGCGCTTCAGGGCGCCGAGATGCTGCTCTACCCCACCGCGATCGGGTCCGAGCCGCCGGCGCCCAGCTACGACAGCCAGCCGCACTGGGAGATGGTGATGCGCGGCCACGCGGCGGCCAACATCCTGCCCCTCGCGGCCTCGAACCGCATCGGGCGGGAGGTGCAGGAGGGGCGCGAGGTGACCTTCTACGGCACCTCCTTC
>JADLBT010000524.1 GCA_020847555.1 Gemmataceae bacterium | reverse complement strand
GACGCCGCCGCGACGCACGCCAGGAGCCAGAACCTGACCTACACTGGCGGTGTGCGGGGTGAGCGCGCCCCGTACCGGCGCCAAAAGTGAGGGACACCGTCCGTTTTCTCGCATACTCTTGAGACGAGATTCGGTCCTCACCGCCCGCAGGCCCACTCGAAAGGATAAACGCTGTGCTCTCCCGCCACCGTTCGCCTGCTCTGGCTCTCCTGTCGCTCGTCCTCGTCGCCCTCGGCGGCCTCGCCGTCAGCCTGTCGGCCGGCCCGGCCGAGAAAGCGGCGCCCCGGCTTCTGGACCAGCAGATTGACCGCGGGCTGCTCGCGGCGCTGAAACAGGGCGTGCAACTCTATCAGGCGGGCGACGCCGACGGGTGCTATCGGTTGTTCGAGGGGGCGCTGCTCACCGTGCAGCCGCTCCTCGACGACCGACCCGCAGTGCAGAGGGCGATCGAGAAGGGACTGGGTGAGGCCCGTGCCACCGCGAAGGCAGTCGATCGCGCCTTCGTCCTGCGCGGCGTCCTCGACCGCACCCGGAACGCCCTCCGCCCGGCGCCGGTGGCCAAAACCGTCCCGGCGAAGAAGACCCCCGGGCCGGCACTCTCCGACATCGAGCAGGCCGTCCTCGACCTGACCAACGCCGAGCGGACGAAGGCCGGCCTGGCTGTCCTGCGTGCGAGTGCCGTCCTCTCCCGGGCGGCGCGCGAACACTCCGCAAACATGGCTCGCCAGGGACAGCTCAATCACACCCTGGACGGCAAGGGCCCCGGCGAACGGCTGCGCGATGTGGGGTATCGATCCCTCGGGTGGGGCGAGAACTGTGCGCTCGGGCAGCGGACCGCCGCCCAGGCGCTCGCGAGCTGGATGAGTTCGGACGGCCACCGCCGAAACATCCTCGGCGCGAACTTCACGGAGATCGGGCTCGGCGTCGCCGCGGACGGCCAGGGGCGCCTGTACTTCACCCAGGTGTTTGCCCGCCCGGCCCCCTCCCGCTGAGGTGTGCGCCGGGCGCGTCCGGTGCCGTCTTACCAAGCCCGGAGCGCCAGCGCCGGGCACTACCAGCGCCCGTAGAACCCGATCGGTCGGCGGAAACAGGCTGTCCTTCAGACGCGGGAAGATGCTTCCGTGCAAGTCCCACGTCTCGTTATTCCCCAGGTTCACCTGCACGAAGTTGACGCCGAGATCGAGCAGGCGCCGCGCCATCAGCAGCGACCAGCCGAAGCTATTGCGGCCATACCGCTCCTGCGTGCGGAGGTCGGCGCCGGTCACGTCGAAGGCGCCTCTCGCTGGGAACGGAGCGTCCGCGTAGGCGGGCCTCCTTCGCTCACGGCGCGCACTTCCCGCTGTAGCTCGCCCACAGTGCGTCGATCGGGTGCGCCACCCACACGTCGGGCCGGTGCCTGCGCAGGTAACGGGCCACCTGCAGCATGCAGCCGACGTTCCCGGTGAACACCGCCTGTGCCCCCGTCGCCAGAATGTTCCGCGCCTTCCGCTCGCCGAGCCGCTCGGCCATCTCCGGCTCCATCAGGTTGTAGCTCCCGGCCGCGCCGCAGCAGATCTCGCTCTCCGGCAGCGGCACCAGCGTCAGGCCGGGGATCATCTCCAGCAGTTGCCGCGGCGGCCGGCGGATCTGCTGGCCGTGGCACAGGTGGCAGGCGTCGTGGTAGGTTGCCGTCAGCGGCAGCGGGTGGGCCGGCTTGACCGGCCCCAGCTCGACCAGGAACTCGGTCACGTCCTTGACGCGCCCCGCGAAGCGCTCGCCGGCAGCCGCGGCCGCTCCGCCGTGCAGCAGGTGGCCGTAGTCCTTGAGCTGCGCCCCGCAGCCGGCTGCGTTCGCGACGATCGCGTCGAGGTGTCCCGGCCCGGTATCGAGCCCCGGGCCGAAAACGGCGCAGTTGTGGGCCGCGAGCCGGCGCGCTGGTTCTTCCTGGGCGGCGTGGTAGTGCAGCGCTCCGCAGCACTGCTGGGCGCGCGGGATCCACACCTCGCAGCCGTTCCGCTGGAGCACGCGGACGGTCGCCACGTTCGTCTCGGGGAAGAAGGCGTCGGCCGCGCAGCCGGTAAACAGGGCCACCCGCGCCCGCCGCTTACCCTCCGCCGGCAGCACTTCCGGGAGCCGCCCGTAGTGCGGCTTCAGCCGCGGCAGCATGTCGTACAGCTGCCGCACGAACGACGGCAGCAGGCGCGTCAGCCCCATCTTTTCCATCAGCCGGTCGAGGCGCAGCTTCTGCATCAGCCTGGCCGGGGCCAGCGCCCAGCGCATGCGGCGAGCGTGGGGCGTGACGTGGAACAGCAGCCACCGCTTCAGCAGCCCGAGGTCGCGGCGCGGGGCGGTCTTCTCCAGGTGGATGCGGAACGGCTCGATCAGCCGGCCGTACTGCACGCCGGAAGGGCACGCCGACTCGCAGGCGCGGCAGTCGAGGCACAGGTCGAGGTGGCGGCGCACCTCCGGCGTCAGCTCCAGCCGGCCGTCGGTCAGAGCCCGCATCAGGTAGATGCGGCCGCGCGGACTGTCGTTCTCGTTCCCCACCTCGACGTAGGTCGGGCACGCGGACGTACACAGTCCGCAGTGGACGCAGTCGAGGAAGAGTTCGTAGTCGATGTTCGCTCCCTGGGCCGGAGCAGGAGTGGGCGCGGCTCCGGCGACAGGGAGCGGCGTGCGGGCAGGCGCGGCGACGGTTGCGGTCATATCTCTCGATTCCGTGTGGTTCCTTTTCCCCCTCACCCCCCTGCCCCCCTCTCCCTTAAGGAGGCAAGAGGTCAGATGCCGTCGAGGAAGCGACCTGGGTTGAACAGGCGGCGCGGGTCGAGCCGGTCCTTGACGGCCCGCATCAGCCAGGCGTCGCCCGGTGGCGGACCCCAGACCGACACCTCATGTTTCCACCCCGGCGGGCAGCGCAGCACGATCGCCTGGCCGCGCCCCGCCGCGGCCAGGTTCCGGAGCGACCCAAGCAGTGCCGCGGCCCGCTCCACCGTCACCTCGGCCGCGGTGTGGCCGACGACGACTCCACTGCCGGCGTGGGCCTGCAGGAGCAGCGGTTCCGGCAGCCGCGCCGCCGCGAGGCAGAATCCGGCGACCGCCGACGGCAGCAGGCTGGCCTTGAACGTCAGCGGTCCCGGCGTCAGCGCGGGGAAGTCAGCCAGACGCTGCCACAGCGGCGCGGCGCACGGGCCGACGCACGCCCCGAGCGGGCACGCCGCGCCTACCTCGCGGACCAGTTGCTGCACCTGCCAGTTGACCGCGTCCGCGTTGTCCTCGTACCCGACCAGGAGGGTCCACGCCGACTCCTCCGCCTGCGGGTCGATCGCCCGGGCGGCCGCCGGGTTGAGCAGTTCGAGGCAGATCGGCCGGGTGCGCGAGGCGTGCAGTTGCTCCAGCAGGGGGGCGACCCGGTCGGGCGGGCAGGAGAGCGCGAGCAGGGCGTCACGCTCGGGGCGCGGCCGGAGTTTGAGGGTGACCTGCGCGATGATTCCCAGGGTTCCCAGTGCGCCGATGTGAAGCTTGCACAGGTCGTACCCGGCGACGTTCTTGACCACGCGCCCGCCGGCTCTGGCCTCGTCCCCCTCGTCGTTGATCACGCTGATGCCGATGACGTAGTCGCGCAGGGTGCCGAACCCGTGACGGCGCGCCCCGCTGGCGTTCGTGGCCAGAGCGCCGCCGAGGGTTGCCGCGTCCGGCCGGGGCACGTCGATGGGCAGGCGCTGGTTCTCGGCGGCCAGCAGTTCCCCGAGACGGGAGATGGAGATACCCGCCTGGACGGTGATCGTCATGTCGCGGGCTGGATAGTCGATCACCCGATCGAGCCGGCGCAGGTCCAGCACCACGCCGGGGCACGTCGGGGGCAGCCCCAGGCCGAGCATCGTCCGGCCGCCGACCGGGTAGAGCGCGCTGCCGTCAGCCGCGGCCCGGCGAACCTGCTCCCCGAGTTCGGCGATCGAGGCCGGTTGTTCCGTCGGGAGCGGTCCGAAAGCGTCGATCGAACTGGACTCTTGCGACACGTTTTCTCCACCACTGCACAGCACCGGCCTGCCCGCCGGCCAAACGTTCATTCTAGAGCGCGCGGACTTCCTGGCGAGCGCGAGCGCTGTTCACCGCCCAGACTGCTCAACCTTGCTGACGTCCCGTGGGTCAGGCGCTGGAGACTTGACCCCTTAATGTTCTACACAAGTCGCTCTTGACAACGAGGGGCTGGCGGCTAGCGCATGAGGAACCCCCAGGAGGTTCCTCATGTTTCCGCTTGCCGACG
>JADLBT010000523.1 GCA_020847555.1 Gemmataceae bacterium | reverse complement strand
GGTTGTTTCTGGGAAAGCCCACGGGTGGCGTCCCGTGGGCTTTCCCAGAAACAATCTAGGCGTCGCAGCGTGCTCCCGAGGCGTTCGCGCACAGGGCGCCGTACTGGTAGCAGGTGTAACACGCCTGGTGACGCAGCGTGTACGCCCCCAGCCCTTCCGACAGCGTCGCCCCGAGCCGGGCGTCCGGCGCCTCGATCAGGATCGGGCAGACGTACACCCCGCGGTCCGTCACCACCCGCGCGTGGCTGCACAGCAACCGCCCGGTGTCGTACCCTTTCAGCATCTCCGGCGTCAGCCGCTCGTCCGGGCGATAGCCGCGCTGCCGGCCCGCCTCCGCCCCGATGCGCAGGGTCGGCAGGAGCTTCAGCCGCGGACGGTCGTACCCGTTCGCCCGCAGCAGTCGCACGAACCCCGCGACCGTCGCCTCGTCGTCCTGGTCGTCGCGGGTGCGGGTGACCGTGAGGATTGGCAGAAAGCCGTGCCCTACCAGCTGCCGCACCCCGCGCAGCGTCCGCTCGAACGTCCCCGCGCCCCGCACCGGGTCGTTCTCCTCCGCGGTGCAGCCGTCCAGCGACACCCGGAACTCCAGGCTGTACGGCGAAGCCTCCTCCGCCTGCCGCAGTCGCCGGAGCCACTCGTCCCTGAGAACGGTCCCATTGGTCAGCACCGTCGCCGGGCCGAAGGTCAGGGCGAGTTCGAGGATCGCCGTCATGTCACGGTTCAGGAATGGCTCGCCGCCGGTGAAGTAATACTCCTTCACCCCTGGCCGTGCCGACTCCTCCAGCGCCCGGCGCACCGTCTCCAGATCGAGGAACCCGAACGTGCGGTTGTGCGGGCCGCAGCTGATAAAGCAGTGGCGGCACTCGAGATTGCAGACCGTCCCGCCGACCTGGAACCATAGCTCGTCCAGGTGGGCGAGCGGCACCGACGGGACCGGGACGTCGAGCAGCGGCAGCGGTTTCATGACGGTCGCTTCCGGTAAAGGTCCAGCCCCGGCCGGCCGGTGAGCAGCGCGAACACGTCGCGCACCTGCTCGAACCCGACGCGCAGCAGGAAGTGCGCGTTGCGGCCGTAGCTCCGGGCGCCGAGGAGGACGTAGTTCGGCTCGGGGTTGCGCAGCGCATCCGGGCCGTGGCTCGTTTGCTGGAGGCAGTCGCCGCCGCGCTGCCCGGTGAGGACGGCGGCCAGTTTCATCGGGCCGAGCGACGCATAGCACTCGTGGATCTGCAACTCGCGGGAAATCCCCGTGTCGGGCGTGTACCCGACGTTGGCGATCACCCGGTCCACCGCCCACGTCCTCGGCTCGCCCGCGCTTCGCCCGGTCAGCTTGAAACTGGCGCCCTGGCCCTGGACCTCGACCGCCTCGATGGCCGCATGGGGATGGAACTCGACGTTGTCGTCGGCGCGGGCCGCGAGGTTGTTCGCCCGCAGCGCCAGCCGGTCGCGCTCGCGCAGCGGGTCGTTCGGGAAGCGCCGAATCGGGAGCATGGTCGTTCCCCGGGCCAGCCAGATGACCCACGTTTCCGGCCGTTTCTCCGCCAGCGTGGCGAGGCTGCACACCGTCGTCGCGGCCGAGTACCCGGAGCCGATGACGAGAACGGTGCGCCCCGCGTAGTGCTCGCGCCGCTCGCCCAGGATGTCCTCCAGCCCGTAGGCGATGTGGGCCTCGGCCGCGACCTCGCCCAGCGCGGGGATGCCGCCGTCGCCGAGCCAGCAGTGCCGGCCATAGGTGCCGGTGCAGTCGAGCACCACGTCGGCCTCCTCGACGCGCTCTCGGCCCTTCTCGCGCACGACCAGCCGGAACGGCTGCTTGCTGCGGCGCGGGTCGCCGAGATCCCCCTTCAGGCAGCCGCGCCGACCGACGTGCAGCACCTCCGTCTCGGTCTTGATGTGCGGGCGCAGGGCGTCGAGCTTTGCGAGCGGGCCGAGGTAGGCGGACAGGTGGTCGCGGCCGGTGACGCAGTCGTGATCGCCCGGGAACTGGTGTTTGGGGTTGTCGGCGCGGAGGGTTTGGCGGCCGAGCGGCGTGGCGTTCATGCCGAAGGGGCTGAACAGGCGGACGTGGCCCCAGCGGTGCAGGTACTCGCCGACGCGGCCGCGCTCGAACACCGTGGCGGGCAGGTTGAGGGTACGCGCGTAGAGCAGCGCCTCCAGCCCGACGGGGCCGGCGCCCAGGATCGCGATGCGCGGAGCGTCGGGCCGGCTCATGGGGGTTGCTCCGTTGTGGGCTTGTCGGCGAGCCGCCCCCCAGTGGTGCGCCCCGTGGGCGTCAAGAGGCCACCCCCACCTACTCCGTCGTCTTGTCCCAGACGGGCTGGAAGACTTCTTCCTTGTTGCGCTGCCGCTGCAGCGCCTCGGTCAGCGGACGCATGGCCCGGCAGTACTCGCGGAAGGCGTCGGGCAACTCGCCGTCGTTCATGCAGCGTTCGGCCAGGTCGCGGTGGCGCCGGTACACGTCCCAGTCGGCGTCCCAGTTCCGGTCGCGGATGCGCCCTTGCAGCACCGCCTCCGCCCGGGCCAGTTTCTGCAGCAGCGGCAGCTCGATCCCGCACGCCGCCTGCCGGTGGACCTTGCCCTGGGATGCCTGCGGCGGGTGCGTGCGTCCGCGTTTCTCCTCGTTCGCCTGCACGAACAGCCCGCCCAGCCCGGCAGCGATGGCCAGGGCGCCGAGCAGAAACGTCGGCACCCCGCCGGGCAGCTGCAGCAGCGTCAGGGCGATGGCCGTCAGCGCCAGCACGATGCCAGCGAACAGGGCCGGCAGCGGCGGCGGCAGCCAGCGCAGCCACGCCGTCCGCCCTCCGTCCGCCCCCCCACCGGACGCCGGGTCCGGGTCGGAGTCGTAATCGGCCCGGATCACCAGGACCGTGATGTTGTCCGGTCCGCCCTGCAGGTTCGCCAGGTCCACCAGGAATCGGCACGCCTCCGCCGGCGGCAGGGTGCTGACGACCGCCCCGATCTCCCGGTCGGTGAGCGGCCCACTCAGCCCGTCGCTGCACAGCACGAACGTGTCGCCCTTGTGGACCGGGTGCGGCCCCTCGACGTCCACCTGGACCAGCGGCTCGGGGCCGAGGGACCGGACAATGACGTTCGCCGGGATGCCCTGCAGCTGGTCCGGGCTGACGCGCTGACGCCGGGCCAGCTCCCAGACGAGGCTGTGGTCGAAGCTCAGCTGCTCGATCCGGCTGCCGCGCACCCGGTAGACGCGGCTGTCGCCGACGTGTCCGACCCACGCCCCCTCCGGGCGCAGCACCAGGGCGGTGCCGGTCGTTCCCATGCCGGCGAACTCGCGGTTCTGCTGGCCGCGCGTGTGGATGCTCAGGTTTGTTTCGATGAACGCCTTGCGCAGGGCGGCGGCGCTCCCCTCCTGCGCGTGCTTGGAGTAGATGTGCGGGATGCCGTCCACCGCCAGCTTGCTGGCCAGTTCGCCGACCGCGTGAGCGCCCATCCCGTCGGCCACCAGGAACAGGTGGCCGCGCTCGCGCCATTGCTGGCCGTCGTTGGCCGGCAGGACCGCGTAGTTGTCCTGATTATGGCTGCGGCGGATGCCGACGTCGGTCAGACTCGCGAACTCGATGTTATCCAGGCCACTCACACGTCGTTACCCCGGGCGTATCTCGGTTCGCTCAGTTTCGTGTATGCTACACCGGCGCCCCCCTTGTGCATAGTGGGCTCTCCATCTCGTGCGCCCCCTTCCGGGCCGCCCGCCGACCCGTCCCGACCTGCTCTTGACGCCGCCACGGCCGGGGGCTATATCGCTGCCCTTTCCCCTTGCGACGAGATCCCGACTCCTCAGGCAGGTTCGAGCCATGAGCCGAAGGGTGCTGGACAACGCGGGGTGGCTGCTGGCGGCGACCTGCGCGGTGCTGGGCGGCGGGTGCGTCGAGCGTCAGTACGTCATCCTGACCGACGGCGGGCCGACCCCGCAGGCGACGGCCGGGGCCATCGTCCTGGAGAACGGCCGGTACGCCGGGCCGACGCCGCTGATTCGTCCGTTCCAGTACTACGGACGGTACAAGTTCACGATCATCCGCGATGGGTACGAGATCCTGGCGGTGAAGGAGAACATCAAGGCGCCGTGGTATCAGTATTTCCCGCTCGACTTCGTCAGCGAGAACCTGATCCCGTGGACGATCCGCGACCGGCGCGAGTTCGTTTACACTCTTCGGCCCCTCCAGATTGAGCCGCCCGAGGTGGTGCTCGGCCGGGCGACGCAGATGCGGGCCGACGGCCAGTCGATCGGCACCCCGCTGCCGCCGTCCCAGGGAGTTGTCCCGCCGCCAGGACATCCAGCCCAGGTGCTGCCGCCGGGACAGGTTCCACCCGGGCAACTGGTCCCGGGGCAGGTGACACCAATCCAGCCGCCGCCGGCGCAGGCGCCCCAGGGTCCGCTCACGCCGGTTCCCCAGGTTCCCGTGACGCAGTGATAGGACTCGGCCCGCGCGCCCGCGCGCCCGCGCCGGGCTTCTCCTTTTCCCTTGCATACCCCCGCTGGCGACATTACGATACCTCTGCGGAACCTACCTGCTCTCCGGTCCCTGACCAGGGCGGTCTGCCCACCGCGTGCGTCGGACCACACCGCCGGCCCCTACCCGGCCTGCCGTCGCCCCGCAGACTCGATTGGGATACTCATGTCACTGAACCGCTTGATCTACTACGGGGCCATCATCGGCGGATGGTCGGCCTTCGTCGGCTGGCTGATCGCGGAGATCCTGTTCCTCCGCGGGTCGCGTGAGGATCCGGGCTTTTTCATCGTCCTGCTGATCGGTGCCCTCGTCGGGGCGGGCATCGGCGGGGGGCTCAGCATGCTCGCCGGCACGGTGAGCGGCGGTCTGGCCGGGCTCCTCAAACGCGCCGGTCCCGGCCTGCTCGGCGGCCTGCTCGGCGGCGCGGTCGGCACCCTGTTCGGCGACGCCCTCGTCCGGGCGACGGGCGGCGGCGTCCTCGCCTACGCCATCGGCTGGACCCTGCTGGGGCTCGCCATCGGCGCGGCCGACGGCATCTACGAGCGGTCGGTCCGCCGGCTGCGCAACGGTCTGATCGGCGGCGCCCTCGGCGGACTCCTCGGCGGGATCCTGTTCGTGCCGATTTATGGGGGGCTCGGCGGGGCGGCCGGCCGGGCGACGTCGTTCGTGATCGTCGGCCTGTTCATCGGCCTGTTCATCGGCTTGGTGCAGGTCGTCCTCAAGGATGCCTGGCTGACGGTGGTGGAGGGGTATCGGCCCGGCCGGCAGATGATCCTCACCGAGCCGGAGACGGTCATGGGCACGGCCGAGCGCGTCGCCCTGCCGTTCATCGCGTTCGGGGCGAAGGGGGTCGAGCCGCGGCACGTGCGGGTGGTGCGCCAGGCGGACGGAGCGTTCGTCTGCATCGATAACAACACGCGCTCCGGGACGAAGGTGAACGGCCAGCCGCTCGCGGCCCCGGTCCTGCTGCGCGACGGGGACGTGATCTCGTTTGGCGTCAACGCGGTGCGCTTCAGCGAGCGCCGGCGCCTGGCGGGCAGCTACGCGCCGGCGCCCGCGGTGCCGGCGGTGATGCCGCACGCGCCGGCCCCGGCTGCCCCCGGCGTGGCAGTCGTGGCGCCCGTCGGGGTGCAGCCAGCCCGCCCCATGCCCCAGGCGCCATCGCCGCCGGTCAGGCCGGTTGGCATCCGCCCGGTCAACCCAGCCGCACCGCCGCACCCCGCGCCGCCCGCCGCCCAGGCGCCGGGCGCTCCGCGGCCGCCGGTGCCCCAGCGGCCGCCGGTAGCCCAGCCGCCGGGCGCTCCGCGGCCGCCGATCGGGCAGCAACCGCCAGCCCAGCCCCGGCCACCGACCGCCCCGCGCCCTCCCGCCGGCGCCGTCCCGCCGGCCGGCCCGGCCCAGGCGGCGGCCTGCCCGAACTGCGGGCTGAAAGCTACCGGCGCCCCCGGCAAGCGCGTCTGCAAGGTGTGCCAGACCGTCTTCTAGTCGGCGCTTGCGGTTTAGCGTCTCGACCCACCCGCGGGCCACGGCTCGCGCTCACCGCGGAGAGAACTGCCATGAGTCCCGGAACCCTCGCACTCGACGGCGGCGTCGCGGCTGGCCTGCTTGCCGCTCTCGTCCTCGTTTACCTCGTCGATGGTCGCGGCGGCCCGCTCCCGGATGGGGGGCCGAAGGCGGATTTCAAAATTCTCTCCAGCGACGGCCCGAAGGCCGAGGCCAGGCCGTTGCGCCTGGGCGTCTCGCCCAGGCGCTTCGACGACATGGGCAAACTGCTCACCGAACTGGGTAAGGGCTTTGAATTTACCAATGTCACCGAGGCCG
>JADLBT010000522.1 GCA_020847555.1 Gemmataceae bacterium | reverse complement strand
GGCGGCCGGTGGGGAATGTGCTGGAGGCTTGCCCCACGGGACGCCACCCGTGGGCTTTCCACAGTTCCCCGTCGGGCCGAGCCGAGCGGCCCCGGGGGGGAGTGCGAGCCTTGATGAGTGACGAACCGAAGCCGAAGTTGACGTACAGGGCGGCTGGCCTGGACCTGGCCCTCTACGAAACGAGTCTCGCCGGCATGGTGCCGTTCCTCAAACGCACCCACACACCGCGCGTCCTCGACGGCTTCGGCGGGTTCGCCAGCCTGTTCAGCCTCGACTACAACGCCCGCCTGTTCGCCCGGAACTACCGCCATCCGGTCCTCGTCTCCTGCACCGACGGCGTCGGGAGCAAGCTCAAGGTGGCGGGGCTGATGAACAGGCACGACACGGTCGGCATCGACCTCGTCGCCATGTCGGTCAACGACGCCCTGTGTACCGGCGCCGAACCGCTGCTGTTCCTCGACTACCTGGCGATGCCGAAGGACGACCCGGCCCTGACGCGCGACCTGATCAAGGGGATCAGCGACGGGTGCATGGAGGCGGACTGCGCCCTCGTCGGCGGGGAGACCGCCATCCTCCCGGACTTCTACGCCCCGGGCGACTACGACATGGCCGGGTTCTGCGTCGGCGTCGTCGAGCGCGACAGCATCATCGACGGCCGCACCATCCGCCCGGGCGACGTCGTCCTCGGGCTGGCGAGCAGCGGGCTGCACTCGAACGGGTACAGCCTGGTGCGCAAGGTAGTCTTCGAGAGCGCCGGGCTGAAGGTGACGGACCATGTTCCCGAACTCGGCCGGACGGTCGGCGAGGAGCTGCTGGAGCCGACGCGCATCTACGTCCGGCCGGTGCAGCGGGTGCTCGGGCACTACCCGTTCAAGAAGCGCGTGGTGCGCGGGCTGGCGCACATCACCGGCGAGGGGCTGCCGGGCAACGTCCCGCGCGTGCTGCCGCCGGGCCGGCGCGTGTTCCTGCGGCGCGGCAGCTGGCCGGTGCCGCCGGTGTTCGACTGGCTGCAACGGCTCGGCGGGATCGACCAGGCGGAGATGGAGACGGTGTTCAACATGGGCATCGGCTTCACGATGATCGTGAGCCCGTACTACGCCGAGAGCATCCAGCGCCAGCTCGAAGACGACCGGGTGAAGACCTACCGCATCGGCGAGGTGCGCGAGGGCGAGGTGGGCCTGGAGTTCGAGGCCTGACCCTCTAAAGTCCACGGGGCGCCACCCGTGGGCTTTCCCTTTCTGGCAGGCTCTCCCGGAGTGCGGGAAGGTTCGCCACCTTTCCCGTCCTGCCTGGCGTGACGCGGCCGGCGACGCCTTGCCCTTGACAGCTCGAAGGCCGTTTCTATACTCCGCCCCTCGCACGTTCAGCCTCTTTCATGCTGCGTCCACCCTCGCGCCCCGGCACGACCCGAGGTGAGGGGTATCCGTCTGCGGCGCGGGCCACGTCCCGGCGACCGCCGCGGGGGGCCGCCACCGAGCAGGCCGAACGTGGGTCCGGGAGTCGAGTGGCAGGGCCGCTCAGACGCTCCCTCAGCCAGAGCGGGAGGAGCCGCGGTGAAGCGATCCAGGACACGAAGGCTGAGCGGCACCCTGTTGGTCCTGGGCGTCGCCGGCGCTCTGCTGGCCGGCGGGACCGAGCGCGTTTCTGCCCAGACCGCCCTCCGCTGGGGCCGTACCGACGCCGGCAGCACGCAGCCGATCCTCGTCAACGCCGACGAGGTGACCTCCTGGCCCGACGGCGGCCAGCGCATCTTCCTGCTCCGCGGCCGCGTCACCCTCGAACAGGGGGCGGTGCGCCTGCGCGCGCAGCAAGGGGTCGTGTGGGTCGATGAAGCGGCCAGGCAGCAGACGGGGGCGTTTCGGCTGGAGGTGTACGCGGAGGGCGACGTTGTCCTGGACGACGGCCCGCGAACCGTCACGCAGGACGGCCCCGCCCCGCGCGCCCTGATCGGGCTGGCGACGCGCGGCGAGGTGAAGCTGCGCGCCTACGGCAAGCGCATCGCCTACCAGCCCGCGCCCGCCGACCCGATCTACCGGAACGCGCTGGCCGAACGGCAGGGCTCGTCCGCGCCGCAGCGCGTCACCGCTCAGAACCGTGTACCTGCGGCGCCGCGCGTCGATCCGAACCTGCAGCGCACAGGCGCGCAGGAGCCGACTCCGCCGCCTGCGCCGCCCGGCTTTGTCCCGGCGGTGCCCACGCAGGGGCCGCCCGGTGGAGGGCTCCCGCCGGGGGTGGTCGCGGTGCCGCCCGCGCCTGCGGCCCCCCTGCCTGCTCCTCCGGTGCTGCCCGCGCCGGTGCCGCCGGCCCCGTTCGGGCAAGGTGCCGTGCCGGCCGTGCCGCCCGGGGGCGCGGTCGAGGAACCGCCGCCGCCCCGGCCGCTCGAGCCGCCGTTCGAGGCCGGTCCGCCGTCGCCCCAGGTCATCATCCGTCCGCGCTCGTCGCAGGCCATCGCCGCCACCAACTACCCGCTGCCGTCCGGCGAGACGGCCGTGGTCATCAGCAGCGGCGTCATCATCACCATCAACGACATCGCCAACAAGGGGATGATCGACATCGAGGCCGATCGCGCGGTACTGTGGACGCGCGGCGACTTTCAGCACCTTCTCAAGGACGGGGCCGCCCCGGGCCAGGAGGGGCTGCAGAACCGGCAGATGGAGTTCTACCTGTGCGGGCACGTCGAGATCCGCCAGGAATCGAACGAGGAGGCCCGCCTGCTCCGGGCCGACGAGATGTATTACGACGTCCACCGCGGCGTCGCCATCGCCCGGGATGCCGACCTGGTGGTGCAGCGCAAAGGCATGCCGGACCCGCTCCACCTGCAGGGGCCGGAGTTGCTCCAGCTCAACCCGAAGCTGTTCCAGATGAACAGATCGTCGGTCAACGCCAGCAAGCTGCCTTACGACCCGAACCTGAAGCTGACCCTCGGCAAGGCCAGCCTGGAGGAAATCGAGGTGCCCAAGCGCGGCCTGTTCGGGCTCGGCGCCCAGCGCATCGACCCGGTCACCGGCCAGCCTGTCAACCAGACCGTCCGCCTCTTCCGCGGCCGCAACGCGGTTCTGTGGATCGGCGGCGTTCCGGTGTTCTACCTGCCGTACATCCGGACCAACGCCGACGACCCGCTCGGCCCGCTTGAGGCGCTGGCGTTCAACTACAACCGGATCTTCGGGTTCCAGGCGTTCGTGACGTGGGATCTGTACGACCTGCTCGGCCTGACGCCGACGCCCGGCACGCGCTGGCGGCTGCACACCGACTACATGAGCGAACGCGGGCCGGCCCTCGGGACCGATTACATCTTCACCGGGACCGACCTGCTCGGGATCCCCAATCGCTACAACGGCACGATCCGCGCCTACGGCATGCAGGACGTGGGGGTGGACGTCCTGGGCGGCAGCCGCGGCGAGTTCGCCCTGGTGCCGGGGCCGACGCCCCTGACGCCGCCGACGTTCGTCCCGATCACCCACCCGGAGTTCCGCGGCATCGTCTCCCTCGACGGCAACGTCCAGGGACTGCCGCTGGGGTTCTCGTCCAAGTGGAAGGTGAATGCGCTCTCCGACCGGAACTTCTCCGAGCAGTTCTTCAACTACGCCTACTGGAACGAACTCGATCAGGAGACGTGGGGGTTCGTCAAGCAGCAGAACAACAACTGGGCGTGGACGCTGTTCGGCCAGGCCCGGCTGCGCAACTGGATGACCGAGACGGAGTGGATGCCGCGCCTCGACGGGTTCCTGATCGGCGAGAAGTTCTTCGACCTGTTCACGTACAACGCCTGGGGCAGCGCCGGCTACGCCCACCTGCAGCCGACGCACCAGCCGCCGCCCCCGGTCTACTCGTACAGCGACATCAACACCGAGCGCGACGTGGCGACCGGCCGGTTCGACCTGCGGCAGGAGATAAGCCTGCCGTTCCCGGTGTACGACCTCAAGGTCGTCCCCTACGTCGTCGGCGATCTGACGTACTACTCGGAGGACGTGTACGGTAGCCCGGACGGCCGGGCGTATGGCGGCGGCGGAGTGCGGACGAGCCTGCCGCTGTCGCGCCTGTACCCGGAGATTCAGAGCGAGCTGTGGAACCTGAACGGCATCTTTCACAAGATCGTCTTCAGCGCGAACTACTTCAACGCCTACAGCAGCACCCCCTACGAGCAACTGCCGCAGCTCGACCGACTCAACGACGCCGTCACCGACCAGACGCTGCGGAACTTCCGCCC
Organism: Gemmataceae bacterium; assembly: GCA_020847555.1. The sequence goes on along the minus strand of JADLBT010000522.1, from coordinate 1,472 downwards.
CCGGTGGCGCGAGTACAACCCCGGTTACGGCCTGAACCTGTATACCAACCGCGTGTTCGACCCGCAGACCTACGCCATCCGACGGCTGATCGATTCGAAGCTCGACACCCTCGACACCATCGAGGTACTCCAGCTGGACGCGCGCCAGCGCTGGCAGACGAAGCGCGGCTATCCGGGGCAGCAGCATGTGGTCGATTGGATGACGCTCGGGCTGAGCGCGTCGTACTTCCCCAACCGGGCGCGCGACAACTTCGGCGAAAGCTTCTCGTTCCTGCAGTACGACTATCTCTGGTTCCTCGGCGATCGGTTCACGTTCTTCAGCGACGGGTGGTTCGAGCCGCTGGACCAGGGGGCGCGGATGTTCACAATCGGCATGGAGGCGAATCGGTACGACAACAACCGGCTGTCGCTGATGTACCGCCACATCGACCCGATCCAGAGCCGGACGGTGCTGGCGAGCTTCACCTATGTGTTCAGCCCGAAGTACGCGGTTACGGCCGGGACGTCCTACGACTTCGGTAACAAGGTCCAGACGAACATGGTGATGGTGACGCGGACCGGAACCGACCTGCAGCTAAGCGCCGGCCTGTCCCATAACTCGACGGTCAACACGGTCAGCTTCAACTTCGAGATCTTCCCGATCCTGCTCCCGACCAACCGCCGCCAGCCCGGCGCGCTGGGGAACGTGTTCCAGAACATGGGAAGCCCGCGATAGGGTGTGGTGAGGCGGCGGGATCAGGGACTGTCCGGGAGGGGGCCGGGGGGAGAGGTGCTCGCACAGACTCGAAGCGAGGGGTCTGGGCGCGTCCGGCGCTGGCGCTCCGGGTTGGTCCGACGGCCGCCTCGGACAGCAGTGCCGCTACGCGAGTTTGACGACCGGGTAATCGCGGTGGGTGATGCGGCCCGCTGGCACTCGCGCAGGAGGAGCCGGCTGATCTGGCGCACGTCGTCGTCGCTGTCGGACCGGCCGGTGCGAGCGAGAACCTCCTGGAACAGTCACTGATCGATGGCCATCCCGCCCAGGTCGGCCGCGGCGAAGGTGAGGACGACCGCGCGGAAGTCGCGGCCGGCGTCGAACGGGGAGACCGCGCGGCCGTCGAGGCGCACCTTCACCGGGCTGCGGTTCGCTCCGATCCCACCGATAACGCCGCGCCAGCTCCTGGCGATCAAGGTATCCAAGGACGAATGGCGCCCAGGAGTGTTCAGGAGAATCGACGACACGGTCAGGCGGGAGTTGGCGCTGGACCTGCTCGAGTACGAGCCGGTCCAGCGGCAGCCGCCACAGTTCGCCGATCATCTTCGCCGTCAGGCTCTTGCCCGTTCCGGGGATGCCCAACAGGGCAATCCCTTTGGGCATAGGCAGACCATATTCGCGGGCGCGGTCAGAGAAAGCCCGGTCACGCAATCGCAGCCAATCTTTGAGCACCTTCAGGCCGCCGACATTGTCCAGCGTTTCCGTGACGGAGAAGAAT
>JADLBT010000521.1 GCA_020847555.1 Gemmataceae bacterium | reverse complement strand
GCCAAGTTCCGCAAGATCTTCACCAGGGATGAGATGAGCGACGACCTGAGCATCGTCGCGGCCCGCCTGGGCCAGGCTCAGGACGAGTCCGAGTACGAGGAGATCTTCCCCGTCTCGCCCCCCTGATACAGGGTCGGAGTGTGAGTGTCTGCTTTCCCCCCTCCCCCACCAGGGGGGAGGGGGGAAAGCCCACGGGCCGTCGTCCGTGGGCTTCGCCGGGCGCTGTTCCTCACGGGGTGGCCGCCGTCTCCTTCCACCACGGACTGAGGACGTGAATCTTCTTGAGGATCTGGTCCTTCTCGCGGCCATCGCGGGCGGCGGCCAGTTTGCCCTTGAGCTTGAGCATCTTCTTGCGGCGGTGGCGGCGTCGCTTCAGTTCGGACCGGCGTTCGACCATTGAGAGAACCTTCCCTGTGGGTAAGAAGTAGATCTCGGCGGCCGCTGCTCGCGCGGCGGCCCCGGTGGACACGATGCATCTTAGCGAGGTAGCCTGCGATGGGTAAGCGCGTCTGTCTGACGGTCTCGGGATTCGCCGCGGGCGTGATCGCCACGCTGTACCTCGGCCACGTCCTCGGTGTGCGCGCCCAACTCGCGGAGCGGCCCGGCACCTCCCTTGACAACCCCATCGATACACCGCGCGACCTGAGCGGGCTGTCGATCAAGAATCCGCGGGTGCGCATCGTCCACACCACCGACCCGGCCAAGGAGGGCGGGTCGATGTACCTCCAGCAGGTCGATCCGTGGCTCGGCTACCAGTGGGGCCGCAGCCTGTTCCAGCGCAACTTCCGCGAGCGCGACGGAGCCTACGGCGACACCGGCAAGATCGACGGCCTGCTGCTCGCCGACGGCGCCAGCAAGATGATGGACCGCAGCCACACGAACTCGTGCGCCACCTGCCACAACAACCCGTACCGGGACGCCGGCGCCGGCATCACGATGGCCAAGAACGGCGGGTCCGGCCGGAATACCCCGCACATGTTCGGGGCCGGCCTGATCGAGATGGTCGGGCTGCAGATGCGCCTGCAAATCCTGGCCCTGGCCGACGCCAACCGCGACGGCTGGATCAGCTTCGACGAGATGAAGAAGGCGCCGCGCGCCGTCCTCGCCAACCTTCCGGAGGGGGAGGCCGGCCGGGTCGAGATCGACTACGGCACGTTCGACGACCGGGACGGCGACGGCTACCCGGACCTCAACGCCATCTTCTATCCGATCTTCGTGGACAAAAACGGCAAGCGGATCGCGTTCGCCCGCAACCTGCGCTTCCCGGAGGTGGCCGGCTACACGTTCGAGGTGCAGATCTTCGGGTTCGGCCACCTGTACCTGCCGTTCCGCCCGCCGGTCTCGACCACCCTGCGCTCGTTCACCTCGACGCCGTTCGACATCCATTCCGGCCTGCAGGCGTGCGACCCCTGCACGTTCACCAGCCCCAACCAGGACGGTCTGGCGATGGTGTCGAACGCCGGCGCCCAGCAGTTCGTGACGGCGGCCGGGAAGGACCGCGGCGGCGTCAAGGGACCGACCGGCATCAGCCTCGACGACCCGGACCGCGACGGCTACTGCGAGGAGATCAGCGAGGGCGACCTCGACATGGTCGAGTGGTACATGCTCAACCATCCGGCCCCGGTCCGCGGCCGTATCACCCCGGACGTCGTCATCGGCGAGAAGCTGTTCCACAAGGTCGGCTGCGCCACGTGTCACGTCCCGGACTGGCACCTGCACGCCTACAACCCGGCCGCCAAGGACTACACGCAGCGCTTCGACGGCGACCGGCGCTTCTTCGAGCTGGCCGTCGCGTGGAACGAGAAGGCCGAGCGCCTGGAGGGCAAGGTGGTGTACCTGGCCGACCGGCGCGGCAGCCGGCTGGTGCCGCGGCGCGGCGCCTACACGGTGCGCGGGACGTACAGCGACTTCAAGTACCACGACGTCGGCGAGGCGTTCTATCAGATGCAGTATGACGGCAGCCTGATCCGGAAGTGGCGCACCCCGCCGCTGTGGGGCGTTGCCCACACGGCTCCATACGGCCACGACGGGGCCAGCCTCGACCTGCCCGCCGTCATCCGCCGGCACGGGGGCGAGGCGCTGAAGTCGCGGCAGGCATTCGTGGGTTTGACCGACGCCGAGCAGCGCCAGGTGATCGCGTTCCTGGAGAGCCTGGTGCTGTACCAGACCGACCAGCTGCCGTGCGACATGGACGGAGACGGCAAGATCGGCGACCATTTCCTCGTGCAGAAGATGGACACCGGGCTGGAGCGGTTCAACCCTGACTGGCTGTTCCGGGTGCCGGGCCAGATCGAGGGGCCGATTCGCAACGTCCAGAATCAGCCGATTGTGTCGTTCGCGCTGACGAACGTGCGGCAGGCGTATGGGTATGACCTGCCGTACCTGCGCGACACCGACGGCGACGGCTTCCCCGACGTGATCGACCCGGCCCCGCTGAAGGCGGGGTTCCGCGACGGTCTGAAGTGACGCAGCAACCAGCCGCGCGCGACTGGCTCACGCGGCAGGTGCAACGCAGTTAGACTCCGCGCAGGAATAACCTGGACAGGCGGTGCAGGAACAGACGGCCTGGATGGGCAACAGGTTGCTGGAAAGCCCACGGGTTGGTGGTGTCGGCGAAGCCGGTGAAGACCGGCTCGACGATCTGCTTGAGGTTCACGAGCGTCATGTGCCCCCCCAGCGAGCGGCGAAACTCCTGGTTCCAGTAGAGGATCGTCTCGGACGTCGAGCGCGGCTCCGGCCGGCCGCGGAAGAACGCCCGGTCGAACACGCCGTCGGTGTCGGAGTTGGTGACCATGAAGTTGCAAACGTTGAGATCCTCGCCGGCGCGGAGAAGGCGTCGATTGCCGGGAGTATTGTAATCTCGCCTGGGGGCGGGTGCCATCGCGTCCCCCAGGGCTTTCTGTCTCGGCTTCATGCGCCGAGGTCGGCCAGGTACTCTATAAAATGGGCATGAGGGGCGAGCCGGAACGTGGATTCCGGGGAACACGTCGCAAGGTCCAGATCCCGGACGGGATATGGGACCGGCACCACCCCGAAGGCGCCGACGCGATAACCGGGAGGCTCCCATGCGAATTCGCACGCTCGCGCTTACCCTGACCGGGATCCTGGCCGTCGCTGGCCTGGTTGCGGCCGCCTTTCTGACCCGGGAGATCTGGGGAGATTGGTTGGCCCAGCGTCCACCGACCTCCGACGCCGCGCAGGCAAACGAGCACGATCGCCACCCGAAGGAACTGGACCGAGTTCGCCTTACGCCGCAGGCCCGGCGCAACCTCCGGCTGGTGGTCGAGCCGCTCCGCCCGGAAGTGTACCAGCGCACCATCGCAGTTCCGGGGACCATTGTCGAGCGACTGGGCAAGAGCAACCGGGGAGTGACGACGCCGCTCGCCGGGGTGGTCCAGCGCATGTTCGCCCTGCCCGGGGACACCGTCCGCCCGGGGGCCGAGCTGGTGACCCTGTCGCTGACCAGCGAGCCCCTCCAGACCAGCCAGACGGAGCTGTACAAGACGGCCCAGGACATCCTGCTGACCACCAAACAGAAGGAGCGGCTGGAAGGCGCCGCGAGGTCCGGGACGATCGCCGAGGTCCGGATCATCGAGGTCGAGAACCAGTTGGCCCGCCTCCGCGCGATCCGGAAGACGTACCGCAGCGACCTTGCCCTGCGCGGCCTGACGCCCGCCCAGATCGACCAGGCGGAGAACGGCCAGTTTCTCAGGGAGATCACCATCCGCGCCCCCGCGCGGCCGGCGAACGGTGGGACCGCCACGTCGGCCACGAAGGCCGACGATCCCCCGGCGTATGAGGTCGAGGAGCTGAAGGTGCAGCCCGGCGAGCAGGTCCAGGCCGGCCAGACGTTGCTGTACCTGGCCGATCACCAGTCGCTGTACATCGAGGGCCGGGCGTTCAAGGCCGACGCCGACCTTGTCGCCCGGTCGGCCGCGAAGGGCTGGCCGGTGGAGGTGTCGGAGTCCAATCAGGCGGCGGGCGATTGGGGGCCGATCCCGGGCGTGCCGACCATCCAGCACCTGGCGAACTCCATCGACCCGGCGAGTCAAACGTTCGCGTTCTACGTCCCCCTGCCGAACCAGTACCACGACTACACGCGCGACGGCAAGGTGTACCGCGTCTGGCGGTTCCGCCCCGGCCAGAAGGTCCGCGTCGGCGTTCGCGTCGAGGAGATCGAGGGGGTGTTCGTCCTGCCAGCCGACGCGATCGTCCGCGACGGCCCGGAAGCTTACATCTTCCGCCAGAATGGTGACACCTTCGAGCGGCGGCCGGTGGAGATTCTGTTCGAGGACGCTGACCGGGTGGTGCTGCGGCCGTCCGGGAGCGCCGTCCACACCGGCAACTACGTCGCCCGGGGTGGGGCCGCCGCGCTGAACCGCGCGCTAAAGGCGCAGGCGGCCGAACACGCTGGCGGCGGGCACGACCACCACGGCCACAGCCACTAG
>JADLBT010000520.1 GCA_020847555.1 Gemmataceae bacterium | reverse complement strand
GGGCCGCGATCGCGGTCGCGGCCCCCACGACCGCCGCGGTCGCGGGTTCCGTTGCCATCGCCGGCAGGCCGCGGCCCGCGATCGGGGCGCGGCCCACGCTGCGGACGCCCGCCGGCCGGTTGGCCGGACGCCGCCCCTGCAGGTGCTGGGCTAATCCGGACGACGCGCACGAGGGCATCGCGTGAGCCACGGCCGAGGAAGCCGCGGCGGCCTTCGTCGAGCACGGTGAATTCAACGTCATCGATGGTGCAGCCGAGCTGGCGCAGCGCAGCGCTAAGTGCGTCGTCGACGGTTCTGCCGCTTGTTTCGACCTGGTCCATTGGGATTCCTCGATTCGCGAGCTGGTTCGGAGGGTGACTTCCCGGCGCCCTGGCTGGCCGGCGCGAGTTGGCCTCCCGCGGCGGCTGCGCTCGGGGTCCGCGGTGCGGGTGCGCGGACGTTGACGAGCGGTTTGATGCCGAGCGCGGGGAAGCCGTAGGTGACGATGTTGAAGCCGATGCCGACGATGGAGTTCACCGTCCAGTAGAGGCTGACGCCGCTGGGGAACGACAGCGCGAAGAACGCGAACATGAACGGCAGCATCCACGTCATCATCTGTTGTTGTGCGCGGGCGCGTTCGTCGGTGGCATAGGAGACGGTGGTCTTGCTCTGTCCCCACGTCGTCAGCCCGACGAGCACGACCATGAGGATGCTGGGCGCACGAAGGTCCATGCCCAGGAAGTGCTCTTCCAGCGGCACGGCGTGCTGGATGATGGCGAAGTCGTAGAGGCGGCCGGACAGCGCCTCCAGCGCTTCAGGCGATTCCGGCAGCACCTTCCGGACCGAGTAGAAGAGCGCGATGAGCACGGGGAACTGGAGGAGCATCGGCCCGAGGCAGCCCAGCGGGTTCACGCCGGCCTCGCGGTAGGCCTTCATCACCTCTTCCTGGCGCCGCTTCGGGTCGTTGTACTTCTTCTGGATGTCCTGCACGACCGGCTGCAGCGGTTGCATCGCGCGGGTCTGGTGGAGCTGGCGGAGCGTCAGGGGGAAGGTGATGAGCCGGACGAGGATGGTGAAGGCGATGATCGCCAGCCCGAAGCTGCCGAACAGCAGCACGGTGAGCAACACGAGGATGTTCACCATCGGGTTCTGGAGCGTGAGGTCGAAGATATTGCCGATCAATCGGGCGCCCCTGCGATGGGCACTTGCACTACCGCGAGCCGTTCGGGCTCGGCGCGGAAAAGCTTGCCGTTGGTTGACAGGATATAGGCTGCGCCTTCGTGCGCGACAACGTCCGCCCGGACGGTCCCGGCGTCGGGGAGCGCTACGCGGTTGCCCATCTGCTGTCCGTTCGCTGTGTCGATGAATGTGACGCCCGGCCCACGGTCCGCGACGACGAGCAGATCCCCGACGAGCACCGGGGCGGATTTGATTTTGTGGCCGACCGGGAAGGTCCACGCCTCGCTGCCGTCAGTTATGTCAACAGCGTGCACAACACCGGAGAAGTCGCCGAAGTAGATCGTCGAGTCCTGGACGGCCGGGGTGGTCCACACCCAGTCGGTCGTCTCGATCGCGGCCTGGGTTTCCTGGCCAGTGGCCGCGTCGAGCAGGTAGACCTTCTTGCCGAGTGTGGGGACGAAAAGGACCTCGTCGTTGACCAGTGCCAGCTCGGGGATCGCGCCGGTGTTCCCCTCGAACGGCGCTTCCCAGGTGGGGGACCCGTCGGCGGTGTTGAGGGCGTGGACGCGCCCTTCCATGGTGGCGACATAGACGGTGCCATTGCGCACGATAGGTGTCGCCCAAATGCCTTTGGAGAACTCAAGTCCGTCCTCCGGCCACCCGGGCGCTGGGGAGCCGTCGGCGGCCATGAGCGCGTAGACGATCCCTTCGGTGGTCGCCGCGAAGAGCCGATCTCCGTCGAGGGCCAGGCCGGCGACGATGGAGCCATCGAGGTCGATGCGGTCGCGTGTGGTCCAGCGGAGGCGGCCGGTCTCCGCGTCGATGCTGTAGATGTCACCATCCCAGCCGGCGAAGACGAGGGCCCCGTCGGCCTCGACGGGCGCGCCGTAGACGGCCTCGATGCTGATGTCCTCTTCGGCGACCTGATTTTCGTCCGGGAAGGTCCACTGAATAGCCGTCGGCGCGCCCGCGTCGACAGTAGCGGCGGCGACGAGGCCGTCCTCGGGGAAGTAGATGAACTGCTGGTCGTCGAAAAGCGGGGTTGCCCACCCTTCGGGGCTGGCGGTGCCGCCGCAGGCGGCCGCCAGGGAACCTGCGAGCGCGAGCACCGCGATGGGCAGAGCCCGATGTTTGGGAAGTGGCACCCGCTGAGGGTAGCAGGAGGCGGTTCTAGGCGCAGCAGGGCGGGCCGGGCCACCTGGGCGTTCTGTTTCACGTGAAACGCGCGCCGGCGCCCGCTGTGTTTCACGTGAAACGTCAGTCCGGCACCGGGTCGTAGCCACGACCGCCGCCCGGCCGGCATCGCAGCAGCCGCCGCAATCCCAGCGACCCCCCGCGCAGCACGCCGTGGCGGTCGATCGCGTCGTACATGTACCAGGAACATGAGGGTTCGAACCTGCAAGCGTTCGGCATCAGCCGTGAGAACGTCAGCTGGTAGCACCGGATCAGCCAGAGGAACGGGTACTTCATCGCCCTTCGCCGGCGGCGGCGCGGGGGGGCGCCCGCGCGCGC
>JADLBT010000519.1 GCA_020847555.1 Gemmataceae bacterium | reverse complement strand
GGCGGCCGTCCGCTCGCCGAGTTCCTGCTCCTGAAGGGAGAGCCGCTCCTGGGTCTGGCGCAGCTGGCTGACGGCCGCGTCAAGGGTGGCGCTGCGCTCGGCCAGGGCGCGGCGGTCCTGGTCGAGGAGAGTTCGCTCGCCGTCCACCTCGGCCCGGAGACGCTGCACATCCTCCAGGCGTTGCTGCAGCTCGGCCTCGGTCGCGTCCTGCCGGGCGCGCTGCTCGGTCAACTCCTGCTCCGTCCGCCGCGCCTCCTCGCGCAGCCGCTCCAGCCGCGTGCGCAAAGCGGCGAGGGTCGCTTGCTGCCCCTCCAGGGCCGCTGCCCGTGCCGCCAGCTGGTGGGCGAGCGCGTCCTGCTCGGCCTTCTGCTTGGCCAACCGCTCGCCGACGGCGCACAGCTTCGTGTGCCACAGGTCGAGCTGGAGAACCTGCTCCTCCATGTCGCGCGTGTCACGCTGCAACTGCTCCAGCTTCTGCTCGTGCGCGCGGACGCGCTCGCCGACTTCCTGTTCGCGCCGGTCCAGCTCTTCCCGCTGCCGAGACAGTCGCACCAGCTCCGCCCGGTACTGAGCCTGATCGCGCTCCAGCGAGGCGCGCTCAACCGCCAGGTGCTCGGCCCGCGCCTGCCCGTCGGCGAGCCGATCGGCCAGCTCGCGGTGCAGTTCCTCGCGCTGCTGGGCGAACAGAGCACGCTCCTCGTCGAGGCGCCGCCGCTCCTCCGCCAGGTCCGCGCCCCGCGCGTCCAGCTCGGTCCGGCGGGCGGCCTCCTCGTCGCGGAGGGCAGCCGCCCGGCGCGTCGCCTCGTCGGCGAGTTGCTTGCGTTCTTGCACCTTGCGGGCGGCCAGGGTGACGGCGTCCTGCATTCCGGCCAGCCGGTCGCGCCGCTCGCGGTAGCGCTCGTAGAGTTCCCGCCGGATGTCCGCCACCTCCTGCTGCGTCGCGGCTACCTCCTGCCGCTGCGTCTCCAGGTTGGCGGTGCGCTGGTCCAACTCCTCCTGCCGGCGGGCGAGTTCCTCCGCTTGCCGGGCCAGCGCTTCCTGATGGCGCTGGAAAGCCGCGGCGGCCTCCGGCGCGGCCGGTTGGGTGCGTGCGGCGCCCGCCTCCTCGCGCAGCCGCGCGCACTCCGCCTCCAGTTCGGCGCGGCGCTCCGCCCACGCAGCGCAGTCGCGTTCCAGCTCGGCGGCCCGCTCGTCCAGGCCACGCTGCCGCTGTTCGAGCCGGTCGGTCTGTGCTTCCAGTTCGTGGCGGCGCCGCTCCTGCTCGTCCTCGATGCGCTCGCGCGCCTGCTTGAACCGGCTGACCTCCTCGCGAAACAGGAGCGTCTGCTGTCGCAGCACCTCGCGGTCGGCCTCGGGGCCGGTCGGCGGGACGGCCTGGAAGTGCGGCGCGCCGACCGGGGGGCCAGGCGGATGCGATGGCTGAGGCGACGCCGGAGCTTCGGCGGGCTCGACGTGGACGCGCAGCTCGACCGGGCCGATGGTGACCCGGTCGCCGTGGACGAGGGTGGAACTCGCGACGGACCGGCCGTTGACCTGGAGCGCGACGGTGGCGGTAAGCTTGCGGACAGTGATGGCGCCGGGGAGGCGGGCGATCAGGCAGAGGACGGGCGGCAGATCGGCCCCGCCGACGCGCAGGTCACACCCGGGGACGGTGCCGATCAGGAACCCGTCGCCGACAGGCAGGGCCGCGGGCCGGCCGGCCCCCTGCCGGACTTCGAGGCGCACATCGGGGAGGACATCGCGAGGGCCTGCCGTCACCGGGGGCCGCGTTGTCATTGAAGGCACTTCCGCCATACCACAACCCGCGAAGGTCGGGGGACGAGGCCGGCGGGACAAGGTGGGCGGGCCACGTCGCCCGGCCGATCCTTGCCCAGCTCACCCCGCCTATCCAGACAGGGGCGCCGCGGGAGGCGCGACGCTCCGGGCGGATTGGACTCGATTTGCGACTTTTTGGGAAGGCCAAGGTTTCGGGCCGAGCGAACACTCACCCCGACGCGCTCGCCAGCGAACCGAAGGCGGACCGGCCCTCGACGAGGAACGCCTCCCCCGGTCGGTCGAAACGGCGCAAACTACTTCTTTCGGCGCCACAGGAAGCGCGTCCAGCCGAGCGGCCCGAACCATTCCGCGGCAACGCAGCGCCCCGCGTGGTTGGTTGCGTGGCATTCGATCTGGGCGTGGACGTCCTTGCCGGAACCTTCCGACCCGGTGAATTCGGCGAGCACCCGCTCGACCGCGCTGTGCTCGCCGGCTTCGAGGAGTACCACGCGGCGGGGCCGGGTTTTCCCTTTGCCCCCTGTGAGGTGGGCGGTTCCGTTCGTGGCAGGTCTGCTGCGTGTGACGGGGTTGTCGGTCGCGCTCACGGCTCCCTCCGTATCGGTGTTACGAGCGGCCGGCGCGCCTGCGCCGGCTGCGTCCTCGCCCGCCATCGGCAGGTCCGCGGTCATTCCTGCAGTTCACCGGGTTTCAGCGCGGCGGTGGGAACGACCCACAGGTCGAGGCCGCCCTTGCCGCCGGGGCGGTCGGACGCGAAGTACAACCGCGTGCCGTCGGCGCTCAGACACGGCGACCTGTCGCCGCGCGGGCCGTCGGCGTGGTTCAGCGTCGTCAGCGGTTTTGGCTTGCTCCACGCGGCGCCGGCCCGCCCGCGCACGCTGCGGAACAGTCCCCAGCGGCCTTTCTCCAGCGGCCCCTGAAGGTACATGGTCTTGCCGTCGGTACTCACCGTGGCGTGGTGGAAGTCGGGCGGCAGACCGGCCGGTTTGGCGTCACCGACTGCTCCCAGCGCCGGCCCGCGGGCGACGAACAGGAGCCACCCGTCCTTCGTCTTGCGGCTGAAGTAGAACTCCTTGCCGCCGGCCGTCACCCACGGGTACAGTTCGTCGTCCGACTCGCTGATGCCGGGCAGGATCAGTGGCGCGCGCATCCCGGTCTTGACCTTCAGGTCGAAGTTCTTCAGATCCTTGAACTTCTCGTCCGGAATCACGTTCGTGGCGTAGTAGAACTTGAGGTCGCGCGCCACGAACGGGCTGCGCTCGTCCGCGTCCTTCGTGTTCAGGACGGCGAGCGGCCGGCCCGCGGACCACCCCCTGGCCGTTCGTCGCGCGAGCAGGATGTCGAACGTCCCTCCCCTGTTCGAGGCGTAGTAAAGGGTGCTGCCGTCGGGCGTCAGGCACGGGTCGTCTTCGTCGGCGTCGGTGTTGACGCTCTCGAGGTTGGTCGGCCTGATACCGTCGGCCCCGCTGGCGCGGACGAGCGGCGCAACGGCGAGAACCAGGAGCGCGACCGCGGCAAACCAATGTGTCATGGCGTCAAGCAACTCCTGATTCCTGATCCGGTTGATGGTGTCGGCGCCGCGCACGCGGCGGCGCGGCGCCGACAGGAGTTTGGTCCAGTAATTCTAACCTGGGAAGGCAGGGCGACGCCACGTCGGTGGGAAGTTCCGGGGCGGATAACCGTGGCCCTGAGCGAAGGCCCGACGCCGGGCGAGGAACCGAGGCGGTCTGCCTGCGTTCGCCATCCGGAAGGGCTCGGCCCGGCGGCGCGCAGAGCCTGCCTCGGCAGACCCGGTGTCGTCGGTTGCCGGCGACAGACTGGCCACCTCGGTATCGATCATCCAGGCAGCCTCGACCGGGAGGACGTCCTCCATGCCCGGAACGTCCCTCACCACATACACTAACAGTTGCTGGCCGTGGGCCGCACGGTACGCGGTCAGCAGTTCGTCCGCCCGCTGCCGGGCCAGCGTGGCCCCGCTCTCCTGCAACTGGAGCAGGGCGCCGTGAACGAGCACGGCCGACAGGCATTCGGCGTCGGACGTGGCCCCCAGGCCGCCGCGGTAGAGATCCAGCATGGCGCGACCGTTGCTCTGCCCGACAGCCAGGGTTGCCTCGACCGCTTCGCGCAACGTGCAGCGCCCGGCCGCCAGCCGATCGGTCCACAGGTTCACTGCTGCCCTCAGTTCGTTCCCGTGGTTCGCCAGCTGAGCCAGTTGTTTCGTTTCTCGGTCAATCACCGCGTTGGACTTCAGCTTATCCGGCTCCGAGCACGACCCGAGCGAACCCCACAACACGAGGCTGTACAGCACGACGAGACCGACCGCTCCGCACCCGAACACGGCGACCCGTTTCGCCGCCGCCGGGCGGTAGTGGGAGAGGATCGCGACCACCGCGGCGGCGAGAACCACCGTCAGACCCTTGAGGACCGCCAGGCCGGTGAACCCGTACTCGCCAAGTACCCACGCGGCGAACTGATTCGCCTCGTATACCTCCCCATCACTCCACTGGAGCAGGTAGCAGGTGAGGGCGAGGTCGGCCAGGCTCAGGAGCACAAACAGGGCTGCCAGTCGGCAGTAGCGGGATGTGGTCATCTGCCCGAGGCCTCCGTCGGTGGGACTTATACAGCCAACTTTACCTCGCGAAGATGATAGGCGTATTAAAACTAATCGCGGGATCCTGCCGGCAGCTGGAATCGAGTTAAGGACTGGCGAAGCAAACGCCTACGAGCCGGAAGCGTCAGAGCCGGCCTGGTCCAACCTAACGGCGCTG
>JADLBT010000518.1 GCA_020847555.1 Gemmataceae bacterium | reverse complement strand
GAGCCGCCGCGGAAGCGCACGGGCTGGTTGCAGCGGCATGTGCAGTACCGCCTGGATCGGGAGCAGAGTCGCGGCGTGGTCGGGGTGGCAGCGCAGGCCCCTTACGGCCTGGCCCTGGAGCTGGGCACGAAGAACATGGCCGCGCGGCCATTTCTGCTCTCAACCCTGGAGAAGTACCGGGAGCAGTTGCAGGCCATCGCTCGCGGGTAGTTTGTTCCCCACGGCGGCTCTGCGGCATACTGCCGGCATGGCCGTGGACGTGGACAGCGACACCCTGGCGGCGGTACGGGAGCGGTGGCAGACCGATCGGGAGTTCCTGCCGGCGCTGCTGGACGCCCCGCCCAAGGCCGGCAGGCTCAAGAGCCCGCAGCCCGGCACCCACGCCCAGGTCGCCGTCGTCCCAGGACAGCACGTCTGGATGACGGGCGGCAAGCGCATCGACAAGCGCAAGGTGACGATCACCATCCGCGGCCAGAAGGCGGCGGTGTCGGAGGCGCTGAAGCGGGCGCTGGATCTGTTCGACCGGAGCATGACACTGAACTACCCCAGCGGGGCAAAGTGCGTCGGCTGGCTGCCCCTGGCCGCCGGACGGCTGGAGCAGGAGGAGACGACCAAGGAGGGCCTGGACGTCTGGCGGGGCATCCTCGAGGGCGAAGCGTGGAGCAGCCGAACGGAGCCGTGAGCGAGCAGGTCGTGGTCGGGGAAGTGCGGCGGCAGTGCGGCTACGAGTATCTGCGCGGCCGTTGCCCCAGGTGTCGGTTCCAGATCTGCGTGGATGGCGAGGGACGCATCCAGTGCAACTGCGGCACTCTGCTGCGGTTCGTGAAGCCGATTGCGGAGGTACACGGTGTCTGACGCATTCGTGGCCGGCTGGCAAGCTGGCGTGTCGTTTCAGCCCGCCGGCGGGGCCTCCACCGAGGTTCCGGTGACGGGGCACAACCTCGACATCATGGCGCAGCTCTTCGACGTGACGCAGACGTCGCACAACGGCGGCACGGCGCGCATCGCCGGCAAGACCGACGTATCGGGTACGGTCAACGGCGCCCTCGATGCCGACGCCATGCCGCACAACGCACCCCTGTCCATTCGCCCGGGCACGCGCGGCATCATCCTGCAGAAGATCACGCCAACCAAGGCGGTGCAGGTGCCGGTCATCGTCGAGAAACTGCACTACGAGGCCGCCGTCGGCAACGAGGTCCGCTTCTCCTTCGACGTCAAGTACAACGTGCTGGCCGGGGACCTCGTCTACCCGGCGGCCTGACACGGAGTCCGCATGTCCGCTGATTTCGACCCCGGCCGCGAGACGGCAGTCGTCGCGGCCGGCAAGACCTGGACCGTCGGCCGCATCGACGTCGGCGTGCTGGAGCGCTTCCGCGACTGGGTGCAGCAGCAGGAAGGCGACCCCTTCGACGGCCTCGAGCGGCTGATCGACAGGGTGCCGAAGGAGATCGCCCTGGAGATGATCAAGGAGGCCCGCGGGCGGCGCGACGCCCTGCGCCTCATGGACTATGCCGACCCGCTGCTGCAGCGCTACCAGCAGACCGTTCGCGGATCCCTGCAATTGCTGCTGCTGGCCTTGCAGACCCACCACCCCGAGGCGACGCTGACCGACGTCCAGGCCGTCGCCGCACAACTCGGCTGGGTCCGGGTGCGGGAGACGCTGCAGACCTCCTCCGGGTCCGTCGGAGGTCCCATCCCAAACGACTCGGGGGCGCTGCCCCCGTAAGGCAGCGCCCCGACTGGTACGCCATCTACCGCCGATTGCTGCACGGGCGCGCCCGGCTCCGGCCCTGGGAGGTGCGGCGTCTCACCCTGCCCGAATTGGCCGTCGCTCTCGACGACGACCTGGAAAAGCGAACTCCACCCCGCGGGGCTGACGCCGTCGGACACGCCGCCGTCTGGGCCCACGTCGCCCGCCTCAAGTCGATGACCCCACGCCAAAGATTCGAGTACGAGAGGGGCCGGTAAATGCTCGACCAGGTACTGTCCACGATGAACGTGGTGTTCGCGGCGAAGGGGATGGAGGAGATCGGGGCCGCGATCGACGGTGCGCTGGCCGGGCTACAGGGGCTGCGCGACGCCTTCAGCGCCGCCGGCGCGACGGCTGCCGCGTCGATCGGCACGCAGGCCGGCACGGCGATGGCCGAGGTGCAGGACGCACTCGGCGGCGTGCAGGACGCACTCGGTGACACCCGGACCCATACGTCCTCGCTGCAGAACGACCTGGACGCCGTGGGCGATGCCGCTCGCGGAGCCCTCGCCGGCGAGGGCTCCGCGTCGGGCCGCGCCCTGGGCGCCGTTCTCGCCGCACTGCGGGACGGCACCGAGCAGTACCGCGCCCTGGTCGAGAAACTCGGCAAACAACTCCAGGAGTGGCTGGGGGTCAAGGGCACCAGGGCCGCCAGGGACATGGGCGAGGAGCAGCATAAAAGCGGAGAAAAGACCAAGGGACTCGACCGCGATTTGAAGGGTCTGCAGGGCACGCTGCAGCAGGTCGCACAGGGCGTGCAGCACCTCGGCACGCTGACCGTGGTGTCGCTCGGCTTCCAGGCTGCCCGTGCCGTCGAGGGCTACGTCCGCGCCGGCCTGGGGGCCAGCGCCGTCGGCCAGACGCTGCAGCTGCAGTTTCAGCAACTCAACGCGGTTGTCGCCGGACTGTTCGGGCCGGAGTTGCGCAAGTTGGTGGAGGTAGTTGGGCAGGTCGTCGAGAAACTGCGCAGCCTGACCGACGCGCAGCGCGAAAACGTCGCCCGCTGGGTCATGGCGGGAGCGGCGGCGCTGACCGTGGTGGCGATCGCGCCGCGAGTGATCTCCGCCATCGGGGGCGTGATCACCAGCATGTACAGCCTGGCCACGGCAACGGGCATTGCCTCGGGCGGCATCCTGCCGCTCCTGGGCGGCATCGCCACGGCCGTGGTGGCGCTGGGCGCCGGCACCGAGGTCGGTCGGCAGGGCTTCCTGGGACTGTGGGAGTCAGCGCGGCCCCTGCTGACGCAACTCTGGGAGGTGGTCGAGCAACTCGGCACGGCGTTCGAGCCGGTGGCGGCATTTGCCCAGGAGGCGTTTCGGGCCGTGCTGGCAGCAGTCGGGGCGCTCCTGCCCACGCTGATGCAGATGGCGCGAACGGTCGGCGCGGCTTTGCGGGGTGCGTTTGCCGGCATTGCACCGCTGATGCTGACGCTGGCCGGCACCTGGTCGCAGATGGTTCAGGCACTCGCGCCGCTGGGTACCGTCATTGCCGACATCTATGCGGCCCTCGTGCGTTGCATCACTCCCTTGATCCAGTTCTACCTGGCCGTTCAGGTGGCTGTCGCCGGAGTAGTCTCCTACCTGCTGAGTGCCTTTGTCCCAGCAGTAGCCAGCGTCATGAGCTATGCCGTGCCCGTCATCGATGGCATCACCTACGGTTTCAAGGTCCTGGGCGGAGCGATCATCGTCGTCGGAGAGATGCTCCAGCAGGTCGGTCAGGAGATCGTGCGCTTCGCGCTGGCGATTTACGAGTCCGTGCTGTCCGCGGTACAGGCGCTGTTCGAGGGCATCGCAGCCGAAGCAGGCGGTTTGCTGGGGTTTTTCCAGCAGATCGCGCAGGCGCTGGCGGCCGTGTTCGGTCCGGTGGTGCAGTTCATCGGTGAGGTGTTCGACAAGTTGGCGAAGAAGTTTGACGCCACCATCGCGAAACTGAGCAAACCCCTGCCGAAGCTCGACATGCCGAAAAAGGGCGACGGCGGCCAGCGCGGCGAGCTGCCGCGAGCCGCCGGCGGCTTCGAGGGCGTGGAGTCACACTGGGAGCGGCTGGCCAAGGCATCGATTATGGCCACGGCTGGGGTGCGGAGTTCCGAGGACAAGATGATCGAGCTGGGCGAGAAGCAACTGCAGGAGCAAAAGGAGATCAAGAAGGCTATCGCGGGACAGAAGCCGGCCGTGAAGTGATCGACCCCGAACCAGGAGAACGACCGTGCCTATCGGAGACGACCCCATCGACCCCGATGACTTCTTCGACATCGACAAGGGTGGCAAGATCGAGTCCGTCGGTCCGACCTCTCGCATTGAGTCCAGGGACCACAGCGGCATCGGACTGGACAGGGCCAAGCTCGCCCTGAAGCCGGTGTCGTTCGTCCTGGCCGACGGTCACCGCGAGCGCTGGCGCAAGGACGAGCAGCAGATCACCGAGGTCTACATCGGCGCCTGGGGCGAGAGGGCCGCATTCGTCGAGTGGGTGCTGGGGTCGGAGAGGATCGTCGAGCCCGAGGCGCCGACGGGGTACGGCTCGATGGCCCGGGTGGTCCCCGCGCAGCACCCGGAGTACCCCTGGCTCTACGCCACCGAGGCCGAGGTGACGCCGGCCGGCGGCGCCATTTTCGAGGAGCCGCTCCTGGACGAGGAGCGAAACGAACTCGGTGACGTCGTGGGCCACAAGATCATCGCCGGCAAGCTGTGGTACATCGACCGCAGCAGCAACTCCGACCAGAACACCTGCAAGGTGCAGGTGACGTACCGCAGCCTGCCCTACACCGTGCGCACGGACCAGGAACTGCTCGACATGCACGGCAAGTTCCCGACCGTGCCTTACGAGTTGCAGCGGTACGTCACCCGCGAGCGCACCTACGCGGTCAACGCCATCCCGCTGCCGGGCCTGGCCTTCAAGTGGGCCGAGGGCAAGTTCTCGGGAGCCTCAGTGCCCGAGAACGCCGTGCAGCTCCTGTTCCCCACCGGAGCGCTGCGCTACACCTGGCACAGCGTCCCGGTGGTCCCCGACGATGCCATTTCCAGCTGCGAGGGCAAGGTCAACAAGGAGCCGTTCGACGGCGCCAAGGGGGCCAGGACCTACCCGCCCGGCACGCTGCTCTGCCAGGCCCCACAGGTCAAACTCAACCCGCGTTCGCTCACCGGGGCGCGGACGTACGACATCACCTACGTCTTCCTTTATCGGCCCACCGGATGGAACAAGCTGCCGGATGCCGACGGCGACTTCAACCTCGTCACCCGCGACGGCACTCCGGATGCGGACACGCCCTACAAGGAAGCCCTGTTCGACGTGCTGTTTTTCCCGCCCATTCCCGTGGAGTTCCAGTGACGTGAGACCCGCCGATCCCTACCGCATCGTCAACGAACACGGCCAGCTCGACGCCGGCGAGCTGCGACGCCAGGCCGAGGATGCCGCGAGACTCGCGGCGATGGACCTCCCCGGCGCCTGGTGGACGCCGCACGGCATTGCCCTGGCACCCGCGAAGAAGCCCAGCCCGCCCCGCAAGGACCTCTTCTACTGGCGGCACTACACCGGGGAGGACCCCAACTTCCCCGCGATCACCTACCCGGGACTCTACCCGTGGCAGGTGGCCGGACTGGTCAGCACCTCGACCTACTTCACCAACCCTGTCGGCAGCGATGAGGACGCATTCGTGACGTTGCTGTCCGGCATGCTTGCGGTGCCGTTCATCACACCGCGCGGCGGCACCCTGACGCACATGGGGTTCATCCGCAACAAGGACCGCGTGGCCGGCTTCGTCCGGCTGGGCATCTATACCGCCACCAGCGACGACGACCTGCGCCCGCTGAGTCTGCTGGTCGATGCCGGCGTGCAGGCCGTCGGGACCGACTCCGGCTCCAATCTGCGGGTTTTCGAGCTGGAGAGACCGGCTGCCCTCGATCCCGACGTTCTGCACTTCGCCGCCTGTGCCCTCGACAGCAACGCCGCCACGCTGCCGGGACTGCACTACATCTTGCCGGACGCGACCATCCTGGGGAAAACCATCCCCTCGGCGTTCAACGCCAGCGGTTACACGGCCGGCTGGAGAAGCAGTGCGGCGGTCGATCCGCTCGACGCCTTCCCGGCCGCCTTCCCCGAGACGGTAGAGGCCGTCGAGAACAAGGGTAGCAACTACTTCCCCGCCATCCATCTGTTGATTGCGCCCTGATCCAGTTCTTCCCGCCCTACCTTCCGTGGCATGATGATTTTAGTATCAAGGCACCCTCGCAGGAGCCGCGCCGTGGGAGAGATCGTCAGTCAGATCCTGACCCACGGAGGCCGCGACGCGGCAGTTGTGGCCGTTTTCGCACTCGCCAACATCGGGAGCCTGTACCTCGTCTTGCGCTGGGCCGACCGAAAACAGCGCCGGCTGGTCCGCACATTCCGCGGACAAAACGCGCGGCTCATTGGTGCGTTCACCGACGCGCAGGCGAAGCACGACAGGCGCCTCGACGCGCTGGGCGAACGGTTCGACGCTGTCGAGGACGTGGTTGGCGAGTTGGCCGAAGAGGTGCGGAGGCAGCAGCGACCTGCATCGCCGTGGGCACACGTTCCGGAGCAGAGGACACCATGAATCCGAGATTGGTCGAGCTGATTTGGAGCCTGGTCAAGCACGCTGGCATCGTGGGTATCGTTGCGTTCCTGGTCGCTCTCGGCCAGGGCGTCTCCGGGTCGGACTGGTCGAGCTTCGGGCCACTGGTCGGCCCCGTCGTCGTGCCCGTGCTGATCCTGGTGCTGTCCACGCTGGCCAAGTCGCTCCAGAAGGGGACCGAGCTGGCGCTGCGGAAGGACGAGGCGAAGGAGCCGGACAGCGAGGACGGCGACCACGACGGTCCAGGCATCTTCCCCTTCCAGGCGGGCTGAGAGTCTCGGGGCAGGGCGCTCCACGGAGCGCCCGGGGTGCTGATCCGGGGGACAGCGGCGTCCCCCGGGGAGCCCTTCTGCCGCAGCGGAGCGACAGCATGATCTGGAGCAAGCCGCCTGCCGACGCTGCCGTGGGTGTCCACGATCATCCCGCCCGCAAGCTCGGCCTGCGTCCGCCGACGCCCGGACGGCCCGCCCTGCGACTGGCCAACTACCTGACCGGCGTTCGCGTGACCCGCCACCCCGACGCGGTTGACTACCTGCGGGGTCTGCAATTCGGCCTGTACGCCAACGACCGCTTCGGTGTGTGCGGTCCGACTGCCGTGGCCAACTTCCGCCGGCTCGTCACCGCCCGGCTGACCGGCACGATGAAGGCCCCGAGCCAGGACGACGTCTACGACCTCTACCGCCGCAGCGGCAACCCGCAGTTCGACCCGCGGACGGGCCGAGACGACAACGGCGTCAACATGCAGGAGATGCTGGGTGCCGTCGTCCAAGGCGGCATCGGCGGCGTCAAGGCGCTGGGCTTTGCCCGGGTGGACGTCAGCGACATCGAGGAACTGGAGGCCGCGACCGCCCTCTTCGGCGGACTGCTGCACGGGGTCAGCCTCCAGCAGACCCAGCAGCGGCAGACCGACACGGGCGTCTGGGACTACCAGCGCTCCGCGCAGTGGGGCGGACATGCGGTCATGGGCGGGGCCTACACGCTGTGGCGAGACTGGGAGCGCGAGCGTGCCATGCGCACCGCTGGCGAGAGGCAGGAACTGTGGATCAGAGAGACGCTGCTGTCCGCCATCCGCGACAGTACCGGAGCCATGCAATCTCTCGCTCGAATCTGTCCGAAGCGGCCCAATGAGGAGGAACGCGATGCGTGAATTGTGGGACAGGGTGCTTGCCTGGCTCCTGGCGGGTGCGCCGGGGGCCAAGACGTACGTCGCCGCGGTCGGCCTGATCGTCATGGCACTGGTCCAGGCTTGCCAGGGGAATTACGACCTGGCGGCTCAGTCCATTCTGGCGGCCCTGGCCGTCCTCGGCGTTCGGCACGCCATCGATAGGCCCGGTGCGAAATCGCCAGCCGTCGAGCAATCGGACGGCTCGACGGCGGAAGGCGGTGGGCAATGACTGCGGCCGTGCTTGTCGCCGGCATCCTGGCTGCGGGATGTCCGTGCGGTCCATTCTGTCGCTGCCCCGATTGCCCGTACATCCGCCGGCCGGCCCAGCCGCGGCAGGACTGCCCGGACGGCCGCTGTCCGCTGGGCCGTCCGGCGCCGCCAGTGCAGTTGACGCCTCTGCCGTACCCGTCCGCCCCAGTGTCGCCGGCACCCGATTCGTCGTCGTTGCTGGAACGCCTGGACATCCTCGAGCGCCGTTTGGATGCCCTCGGGCCGGGCAGCACCGGCCCGAAAGGCGAACGCGGCGAACGGGGGGAGCGCGGACCGCCGGGATCGTCCGGCCCCCGGGGTGAGAAGGGCGAACCTGGACAGCCGTGTCCGGCAGACGCGGCAAGGAT
Source organism: Gemmataceae bacterium (assembly GCA_020847555.1). The sequence continues at coordinate 3,814 of JADLBT010000518.1, read as the reverse complement.
CGACGCCTTGCACAAGCGTGTGGATTCACTCGAGGAAGTGCTGAAAAACCTGAACGGGAGTATCCGGATTCAGGTGCAGCCAAAACCCAGGTAATCGATGGAGTGCGAACCGATGGCCGAACCGATGCAGTGCGACGACACCACCAGAGAAATGCTGCGCACGCATGCCTTGAACGGCGCTCAGCGTCAAGCGGACGGGGCAATGCTGTACGCGGAGAACCTCCGCTACGATTACCTGTTCCAGAAGAACCGCGTGAACTTCGCGGACAGCATCGGCGTGCGGCACGTCGAGGAGTCCGGCAGCGGCCGGGTGCGCATCCTCGACGCCACGACCGCCGGTCAGCAGGCATCGGGGAAGTAACCGATGTCCGATCCGAGCGTGTTGGGACAGTCGCAGGCCGCTGCGGACGATGCAATTCGGCGGGCGAATTATCTCCGCGAATGCAGTCGTCACCTGTCGGCAGCCGAGTCATTGGCGCAGACCGCCGGCCCTCTCAAGATCCCCCTCGATGCGGACTTGCAGGCATGGTTGGCGGTCTGCGACACGCAGCAGGTGAGCGCCGAATTGGTGGTACTCGCTCAGATCCTGCGACTACTCCGAGGCAGCAATGGCGGACAGAAGCCAGCCAGCCAACAACCTCCAGCAGTGCCCACCGTTGTCGGGGTCGGGCCGTCCGAAGGATCACCAGCAGTCGGAAGTGGCGTGGGAACGCCAGTGGCGGGGCCTGCGGCTGGCTCATGAGGCCATGATGCTTGCGGACGCCGCGGGCGTACTCAGACGGGAGCGCAAGTCCGTGGACAATCACCGCGACGCAAACAACCCGCCAGGCAGTGCCGGCACCGACGACGACAACATTCACGTCGGTGATTCGGCTACGACCATTCATCAGCACTTTGCGCCACCTGCTGGGAGTACGCGTGCGGCTAGCCGCCGCACGCCGTTATCCTGGCTGATGCCGACGCTGCTGGGTGCTGCCGCCGCTACTGGACTGGGTGTCGGTGGCCTGGCATTCACTCGGGCAATGCTACCGACAGCGCCCGTGTCGCCTGCGGCGTCGGCAGCCGAGCCCGCTGCTGCCGGCAAGGTCGAGGACGTCGAGTTGATTGTGAGGTGGAAACTCGGTGCCGATGGCAAGTGGCAGACGGCGGTTGAGCCCGTCGATCCCAAGGAGTGAGCGCATGCGCTACGTCACTGGTTGTGTCCTGATCCTGACACTTCCCGGTGGGCTGTGGGCCGATGCGGAGGACGCTGCGGTGCGGATCCCGTCGCACGGGTGCAGCGGGGTAGTGATCGAGACGGAGAGGGGCCGGTCGCTCATCCTGACGTGCGCTCATGCGTTCGAGAATGGCGGCTGGAAGAATCCGCTGACCATCGATGTGCCGAGTCCGACGCCCTTGGCAAGGGCCAGGGCCGCAACGACGCGGTTCCTGGCCCTGAACTACACCCTGGACCTTGCCCTGATCGAACTGGGCGATGGCCCGTTGCCCTACGTCGCATCGGTGGCGGCCAATGGGCATCGCATGTCCAGAGTGCTGCTGTCGGTCGGCTATGACGAGATGAAGCCGATGCTGACCAGGGCACGAGCCGACGTGTTGGAGATCACGCCGGGCCACACCTTCACTCGGGGAATCCCCTGGCACGGCCGCAGCGGTGGACCGTTGCTCGACGGGCCGAACACGGTCGGCATCGTGACCGGCTACGAGGTGGGTGGCGAGCGACGGGGCATCTACAGTTCGCATCGGTCCATTCTCATTTTCCTGGGTGGTACGGATAAGCCGCGGGTGCCGCCGTGGGGCAGCCAGGGAGCCATCCCCGAGTATCCGCGTCGAGACTGTCCGGATGGGAGGTGTCCGCCGTGGAAGTGATCCTGCTCGGTGGAGTGATGATCTTGGCTGGTTGCTGGAATACCTGGATGACGAGGACTACCGATGAGGAACCTGCTTGTCTGGTGCATGATCGCCCTGGGTCTGATCCTGAGCGCTGCCATCGTTCTGGGTGGTGAGCCCAGAACGCCTCGGCCAATCGTGGTGGAGGAACGGGAGTCGCCGCGTCCCGCCGCATCAGCGCAGCCCGCCGATGACGGCATGAGGCTGTTGCTGCTGCGATTGATACAGCAGAACGAACGCATCATCAGTCTGCTGGAGCGGCGGCCAGTGGCAGCGGCGCCGTCGAGGCCGCAGGCCGGGGTGAGCGAGCAGCGTTTCAGTCCATCCCCTCCTTTGCCGAGCAGAAATCAACGTCCAGCCGGATTCCAGCGGTATGTGTCTCGGTAATGCCCATCCAATTTGCTGGGGCATCTGCGATGCTGGAGTGTCTCCTTGCACTGGCAATGTTGTGCGGCGATCCGCCCGAGTCAGTGGACCCGTCTTGCTTTGTCGCGGCACCTGCGCTGCGAGTGCTGGCCGTGGAGTGGGAACTCCTGGACCCGCGCGAGGCGCATTACGTTCTGACGCGGCCTGAGGATCTTGCGGCGGATGTGCGGATGTTGCGGCTGCGCTGGCAGGAGTTGGCGGACGCGCCACCGTTGGCCGACGTGGGCCGATTCCCGCCGCGACCCGTCGTCAGCGACATGCTGGCATTCAATCGAGCGTACCGTCAGCACCTGGAGAACCGTCAATCGGTGGACCTGGCTCGCTGGTGGGACCTGCGCGAGGCCATCCAGGAAACCGACCGACTCTACCAGGTCTGGGACACGGTGCGGGATGCACGTTGCGAGTACTACTACGTCACGGTCCGTCGTCAGGCGCTCGAGCGGTTGCGCGAGACCCTCGGACCGGAGAACTACTACGCGGCCAATCTGCCGCCGCACGTTCCGGTCCGCTTTTTCAGTCGGATCGACTGAGCCGGAGACAGAAACCGCTGCCGCAATTCCGCAGGTATACTGATGCCGCCAGAGGAGAGAGCGGCTGCGGAGCGCCAGGACGTCCGGGCGCCGCAGTCCTGCCGCTCACTTACTTTCGGTGCCAGCTGGCCCGGAACCGGCAAGCGTCCCTCACCAGCGTCTCGCGGACGAACTGTAACCGCCGGTGACGGTTCGTGCAGGATCTAGTTCCGACCGCCAGGCCGGGACCTGCGGTAGGTCCCGGCCTGGCGGTCGCCATCCGTGCGCCGCGGACTCGCAAACTGTGTCCGGGCGGGGGGTCGCACTGCATGTCCATTTCTCCCGACGACCCGGCTGTTTTCACAGCTTCTCTGATCGGCACCCTGACCCGGCGACTCGACGACGCCAGCGCTCGGGGCACCCTGACTCTGACATTCCAGCAGTATGTCGTCCTGCTCGAGGTGCTGTTCCCGGAACAGTACCAGGCCCCGCCGCAACCGGACGCGGCCTGCCTGCAATCGCTACCGGGCACTCCGGCCCGAGCTGCCGTCTTTCACATGCGCTCTCGTGCAGGGCAGTCCCTGCGGCATCCCGATGACCTGTGCTGGCCGGAGGACCTGGCCCGCGACCCGGTCAGCCGCCGCGCGCTGGCACTGACTGGTGGGGCCACCCTACCACAGGAACCGCCCGCCCTGGACCTGGGCGGGCGGTTCCTGTGGCGGGTACACCTGGACGATGGCCGGAGCTTCGAGGTCTGGGCCGACAACAAGACCCAGGCCAAGGAACGGTGCCGGGAGAAGCTGGGGTGCAAGTTCGGCAACAGCGTAAAGGTGCGGTTCGAGCGGATCGGCGAGCGGGACGGCGCGGCCGGATGAAACCCATCGCCTCTCGCCGCGTAGTAATTGCACCCCCAGGCCCGGCGATGCCCTCGGTCGCCGGGGCGATCCGTGGCCAGCTTGATGGGCGACAGGCAGGCCAGGGCGCCCCGGTTT
>JADLBT010000517.1 GCA_020847555.1 Gemmataceae bacterium | reverse complement strand
CGGGGTCCATGCCCGCTCGGCCGTCGGCCTGCAGGCGCTGCCCGCCAACGTGCCGATCGAGGTCGAGACCATCTTCGAGATCGTCTGAGCCTGGCAGACGGATCGGACGAAGGTCCCGCCGACGGGGCGAGCGACTCCTAACACGTTGCCCAGGCGGATCGCTTAATTCCTGCCTGTGCCGCCAGCATCTCGCGCCGTCGCCGCGGGCCGTTCGTGGCACGTCCTGTAGCCGCCAACGACAGCAATCAGCTCGTCGATGTGTTTGCGCATCGCCATTTCCGCGGCCGCGGAATCGCCCGTCTGAATCGCCTGCACGATCTCGCAATGCTCATGCCCAAAGGCGACCGTTGTGCCCTCTTCCAGCGAAATCATGCCGAGCAGGCTTTGCAGTGTGCAGTGAGGCATAGGCGGGGTTGAGGAGCATGTTCATGACGGCGACAAGCATCGGGTTGTGCGATGCCTCGGCCACCAGCCGGTGAAACTGGATCGCGGTCTCCCCGCCGTCGGCTCCCGCGCTGACGCTGTGCAGATGCCGATCGGCCACGGCTCGCATCAGCGCGCGCTCGGCATCCGTGGCCCGCAAGGCGGCCAATCGCGCCGCCTCCGGCTCAAGCGCACGGCGCACGAAGAGGAGATCGACCAGGTGATCGACGTCGGTGGCTTCGATCACGCGGACGAGTTCGGCATGCTGCCCGTCCGCTCTCGCGCGATCCCGAAACCTGCCAAGGGCTCCTTCGCCATCGTCGGTAAGCATTGGCCCCCGCCTGCCCACGACCCTGGTCAGCCCCCGCGCATCCAACTGCCGGAGAAACCGCCCGGCGGTCGCCTCGGCGACGCTGATCCCGTGATCGTTGAGCGCCACAAGGAGGCGAGTCGCCCCGACCGGTCCGTCGTTCGACGCGATGAGCTCGAGCGCCACGCGCTCCATCTGCTCTTCCTGGCTTCGCCGCATCGCTATCCTCGGCTCACGTGTCGCTCGTGCCGTCCTTCAGGAACGACCGCCGCCATCGTCGTTGTCATGAGCCGCCGTGCCCACGGTTGACCAGGGTGAGTCCTCATATTGGCGCAGACGACCGTCCCTCAGCACCGCCCCGAGTAGGCCATCCCTCTCGTCATCGGTCCTGCTTCATTATGTTCGCATCCGCATTCGGCGCCCTCGTCCCGCGCTACCACATCACGTCGCCGCCGTTCGGGGAGAGGCTCTGTCCCGTACAGAAACTCGCCTCGTTGGATGCCAGATAGACGTAGGCCCAGGCGATCTCGATCGGCTGCCCGAGCCGCTGCATCGGCAGCGACTCCAGCTTCCAGGCCTTCCATGCCCCGTCGCCCGGGGCCTGCTACATCCGCGTGTCGGGTGGCCCCGGGCAGACCGCGTTGACGGTGATCCACTGGGTTGCCACCTCGTACGCCACTGAGGCCGTCAGCGCCACCACCCCGGCCTTCGCCGCGCAATACGGGCTGTTGAGCGGGGAGGGCCTATGGGCAAGCTGCGAGGCGGTGTTGATGATCCGCCCGGAACGGCGACCGGTCATGTGCGGCAGCGCGTGCTTCATCCCGAGGAAGACGCCGCGCAGGTTGACCGCCAACACGGCATCCTAGTCACTCGCGGTCGCCTCCTGGACCGGCCCGTGATAGCCGCCGATGCCTGCGTTATTGACCAGGATGTCGAGCTGGCCGAACCGCGCGATGGCGCCCGCGACCGCGGCCTCGACCATCGCCTCCTCGCGCACGTCGACCGGGATGAACAGCGCCTCCCGCCCCAGGCCCCGGATCTCCTCGACCAGACGCTGCCCCTCCGCGTCACGTCCGACATCCCCCACGGCGACATCGGCGCCCTCCCGTGCGAAGAGGCGGCAGACCTCGCGGCCAATCCCCGAGCTGCCCCCCACGACGAGCGCCGTCTTCCCCTTCAGCCGATCCACCGCTCCCTCCTCGACGCCATTCGGAGCTCCGCGCCGCCTCATCGCCAGCCGATGCAAAGACGCGCGCCGGCCAGCGACGAGAGGTCGCTCACGGGATCATCAACTACCCGCCATTCACGAAGATCGTCTGGCCGGTGACGTACTCGCTCTGGTCGCTTGCCAGGTAGAGCACCGCCCGCGCGATATCCCGCGGCGCCGCCACCCGTCCCCAAGGGTTGTCCGACCCCCATGCGGCGATTTCTTCCTCGGTCATGCCGTAGCGCGGCTGCGCGGTGTCGGTCAGCCCGGGGCGACGGCGTTGACCGCGATCCGCTGGGGTGCGAGCGCCAGGGCGAGCGATGGGGTGCACACCCCCGGCGGAGGGCGCATGCGCAGGGGGGTGGCGGAAACCGTGGCCGTCACCGGCTGCCGCTTGGGCCGCGCCTGGCCGGTTTTCTGCACGACCATCTCGGCCTCGACGTGCGCCAGCGGCACCCGGCGCGGCGCGAATTGCTGCAGTTGGCAGGGCTGGCCAGCAGCCGTTGCCATCTAGCGGTCGCGATGCTGCAGCCGGCAGAGCAGGTGGCTGGCCTGCGCCCAGATGGCGCTCCACAGCGCCACATCGTCAAAGCCGGCAGCGAGCAGCCGGGGGGTGTCCGCCCCGAGCGACGCCAGCGCTGCTGTCGCCGAGGCGATCGCCCGCCGCGTCTCCGCGCTCTCGCTCACGACGTCGGGGGCGGTACTGCTGAACCGCCGATGGTAGAGCAGACCGCGTCGCCCGCCCCGGCCTGCGCCGAGGGCAGTGAGCGGGCGATCGCCATTGACCACCGTGCGACCTGCCAGGGGTTTGACGCGTTGCAGATGGGCCATCGCCGCCGCGTGCGGCTTGCGCGGATCACTGCCATCGCGGATGACCCAGACCTCCGCCTCCCCGCGCAGGCGCTCCACGCCGTGCGCCTGCAGCGTCGCCGTCAGGGCCTCGGGCGTGAGCGCCGAGCACGTCGTCATCTCGCCCCGCAGCATACGTCGGAGGCGTCGTTCGCTATGCCGCCCGGCGGCAAGCGGAGGGGGAAAACGCCGCGATGCGCGCACAGACGAGACTCTCGCTGGCGACGATGCCGCGCACCGTCGCCCCCGGCAGCGCTGCCGTCCGGCGGTCGCCGACCAATCTCAGGAACGGAGCAAGATAGGTCGTCAACCCGTCGGCGGTCGGCGGCGTGATCTCCAGGGCGCAGCACCTTCGCGGGACGACGACAAGGCCCCCATCGTCGCACATCCCCTTTACGGCCGGGCGTCAGGCCACCATTGCCCTCGGGACGGACCGCTGTGGATGAGGAGACGTCCAGGTCGAACAGGCAGTCCGCCACTGCGCCGCGGAGTTGCCGCGGGATCGAATGTGATCTCGTTCGGAAAGGTGCGCGACAGTGACGGAGGGGAGATGAGGGGACGTATCCTCAGGCGTGGTGAGGTTGCAATTCGCCAAGCAGGAGGAGGTCCCCTCGTGGCCCAGCTTACCGCGTCTGG
>JADLBT010000516.1 GCA_020847555.1 Gemmataceae bacterium | reverse complement strand
GACGGAGGCATCGTCGACCGGCTGGAATTTTTCGTCGCGCACGCGGACCTGCAGCCGGATCGCGCCGTTGGCGTCCGCGGCCACGGGCTCCTGCGTGAGCTGCACGCGCAGCGGGACGTCGGCGATCAGCCAGCGCACGAGCTGGCGCCACGCGCGGCCCATGTCGGCCTGGGCCACGGCATCCTTCATCCCCCAGCGCCAGACATCGCCGACCATGAGCGCCGCGGTGCGACCGCGGCCGAAGCGCTGCACGGCCAGCGCCGGCAGTTCGGCGCCTTTGTTGTCGCGCACGCTGGCGATGATACTCGCGCCCGGCTTGAGCGCGCGCACGCGGTTGAAGACCTCGAAGGGCGGCATGGCCTCGAGGCGCGCGCGCTCGTCGGCTTCGTTGTCGCGCAGTCGCGCCCACGCCTGCAGCCAGCCTTCGCGCGCGAGCTGGAACTGCAGGGGGCCGGGCGCCTCGGCCGCCGTGGCGTCCTGGCCATCCAGGTACACGGGCAGCATGTCGCCGATCGGGTTGCGGAGATAGTTGCCCTCGCGAAAACTCTCCATGCCACCGAGCATCAGCACGCCGCCGCCGCGCTCGGAAACGAATTTCTGGAGCAGCTGCGCCTGGTCGGCCGAGAAGAACTCCGCCTCGAGGTCATCGATGATCACCGCGTGATAGCCGTAGAGCTCCTCCGCCGTGCGGGGAAACCCGGCGCGCAGCTCCATTTCGTCCCGCGTGTTGAGCCGCACGAGCACGGGCTGGTCGTAACGCTGCACTTCCTCCGGCGACTGGTTGCCGAAACCGCGGAAGAGCGGATTGCTCGTCTCGCCGGCGCGGCCGCGGAAATCGAACTTCGGCTCGCGCTTAGCGACCCGGATGAGCGCCACCATCTGCACCTGCTCGTCGAGCTGCACGGCGCGGTTGAGAAACTTGAATTCCCAGTTGGGCCGGCCGGACACGTACAGCACGCGGAACGGCCCCTGGCCGCGATCCACGACGAAGACGCGCGCGTTGTTGGCGAGCGTCGCTTCGCTCGTGCCGGACGGAGTCGTGGCCGCACCCTCGGCCGGTGGTGTTGACGCGGCCTCGCCGGTGGTGCCGGAGCGCACCTGATAGAAGGAAAGGCCGGGCTGCTCGGGCTTGAGCTGGAAGCGGAACGCCAGCGACTCGCCGTCGGCGCGCGCTTCGGCGGTCTGCTCCTGCACGGTCTTGCCGGTGCGGTCGACCAGCCTGGTCACGATCGGCTGGCCGCGATATCCGGCCGTCATCACGTCGGCCTGCAGCGTGACCGGAGCATCCTCGAACGACGTCTGCGTGACCGCGATCTGCTGCACGGCGATATCCTTCACGGCGTCGCGCCGGCCGATTACGACCGGATAGATCGGGGGCAGACCGTCGGGCTTGGGCGTCGCTCCGAGGGCGAGGTCCGTGGCGTTGCCGTCGGTGAGCAGGAGCACGCCGGCGAGCGGGCGGCCTTGAAAGCGCTCCGCCACGGTGCGCAGGGCTGAGCCCAGCGCGGTGGAGCGTCCCTCGAAATTCAGTTCGCTGAAGTCCTTCGTCGGCTGCAGGCGCGCATCGAAGAGATAGCGACGCACGTCGAAGGTCGAAGCGAGCGACGACTGCCAGGGTGAAACCTGCGGATCGAGCAGCTTGCGCACGCTCTCGCCGCGACTGGCCGTTTCCCCCTGGTCCCTGACCTGGAGGCCCTGGCTGTTGTCGGCGAGCACCGCGAAGAGATTCGCACCGGGGCGCGCCCGCTGGCCGAGCCAAAGCGGTTCGAGCAGGCAGAGGGCGAGCGCAATGAGACCGATCGCCTTGAGGGCGAGGCACAGCCAGCGCAGCGGCTGGCCGGCGAGCGCCCGGTAGCTCCAGAGAAGCACCACGAACGCGACGGCACTGAAGATCAAAACTGGCCACAGCCAGTTCCAACCGGAGAAGGTGAGAGAGGGAGACACGCGCGAGGAAAAGACTCAGGTCCGGAATGGCAGAGGCGGGAGCATTACTTGTCCTTGCCCAGTTCCTCGTAGTAGCGGCGAACAGATTCGGCGAACCGGTTGGGCACCGGGTCGCGGTCGATCGGCGCGAGCGAATCCTTCGCATCGCGACGGGCGAGTTCCTCGGCCACGCGATTCCGGACCTCGACGAGCGGTTGCACGATCTGCAGCTGCACCACGGTCCAGTCGGGCTTCTTCTGGTCCTGCCGGAAATCGCGGCGCAACCGGCGGGCCTGTTCGAGCGCGGACGCGATCGCGTTGCGCATCTCGGGCGTCTCGACGAGGTCGCCGACATCGCGCAGCCGCTCCGCCCAGCGGTTGAACTCCTCGCCGGTGAGCGGTCCGACGTTCACGCGGCCGTCATCCCAGCCGCCGACGCCGCCTCCGCGCTGGTTGCCCAGATTGAGGAGGGTGTCGAGATCGTAGCCGCCGCGGTTGCCGCCGCCGCGCTGGTCGCCACCCCGCTGAGTGCGGGCATCGGCGAGCTGGCCGCGTTGGCGCTGGCCGGGTTGCTGACTGTCCTGCCCGCCGGCTTGTTGTCCTCCCTGTTGCTGGCCACCGCCTCCCTGCTGGCCTCCGGCCTGGGCGGTCTGCGGGCTCTGCGACTGGCCGCCCGGCTGGCCCGCCTGACCTTGCTGTCCCGGTTGCTGGCCGGGCTGTTCGCCGCCGGGCTGCTGGCCTCCCTGCCCCGGCTGCTGCGGCGAAGGATCGTTGCCCGCGAGTTGCTGCGAACGTTCACCACGCTGGCCACGACCGGGCTGCTGGCCTTCCTGCTGACCTTCGCCGCGGCCCTGCTGGCCGGGCTGCTGGCCCGCTTGTTCGCCTTCAGGGCCGGGCTGGCCCGGTTGACGCTCACCGCGCTGTCCAGGGTCGGTGCCCGCCTGCCGCTGGTCACCCGGTTGACCACGTTCGCCCGGTTGCCGTCCCGGTTGCTGCCCGGGACGCTGACCGGTGCCGGGTTGGCCGGCCCCAGCCTGGACGATCTCGCGCTGGAGCTGATCGGTCAGGGCGTCGAGTTCGGAGCGCGCGAGCTTGAGCTGCTCGGCGTCGTCACCGAGGACGCTCTCCGCCGCACGCTCCACGCCGCGGCGCAATTCGTCGATCTGGGTGCGCGCGCCCTGTCCGGCCTGACGGGCTTGCGGCAGGTACCCGTCCTTCAGGAGCTCGCGCGTGAGGTCGAGGGATTTGCCGCCCTCCTCGCTCTCGGCCCGGCGCTGCAGGCGGTCATAGAGATCGCGGGTCATCCGGCCGCTGTTCAACAAGTCGGAACGCGCCTGCTTCAGGGTGTTGGCGTCGTCCTGGCTCAGCTTGCGCACGCTGTCGTAGAGCTGCCGTGACAGCAGCGGCTCGGTGTTCTCGGCCTGCTCCGAAACCTGCTGGGCCTTCTCGACGAGCTTGTT
>JADLBT010000515.1 GCA_020847555.1 Gemmataceae bacterium | reverse complement strand
GAGTTCGCGCCAAGACGCCAGGAGCGCCAAGAAATGCCTTCTTTGCGCTCCTGGCGTCTTTGCGCGAACTCCTGTTGGCGGTCGATCGCTCAGTTCGCCGCAAGCCGGCGGTCGCCGCTGTCGCGGTAGTACAGTGGCAGGTGGCGGTAGTACACCTCCAGGCACAGGATCGACAGCGAGGTGATCATCAGCCGTCCGCCCGCGGCCCCGTGCGCGTCGCCGTCGGGGGACCAGCTGACCAGCGTGATGCTCGACCCGCGCAGGGGGGTCTTCTCCTGCGCCTTCAGCAGCAGGTCGCGCATCTGCTCGTTCCACTTCTTCCAGCTGTCGCCGCCGAAGTGGTGCATCACCTGGGTGGCATAGTAGTAGTAGTACATGTTCTTGAAGTTCGACCGCGGCATCTTCGTCTCGATGTTCTTCTCGACGCCGGTGACGAGCCGCAGGTTCTGCGACCCCCACGACTGCACGTACTGACGGCAGAGCAGGCCGACCGCGCTCATGGTCGAGGTGGCCTGCGGACCGACGTAGCCGTATCCCTCGCTGCGCTTGTCGCAGACATCCTCCAGGTAGCGGGCGACGCGCGACATGGACTGCTCGGGCACGTCCAGGTTGGCCATCTGGGCGCTCTTGAGGGCCATCACGACCCACCCGGTCACCGACGTGTCGCCCTTCTCCCTGGGCGAGTAGCGCCATCCCCCGCCGGAGTGCTGGGCGTTGACGAGGTAGTTGACGCCCATCTGGGCGGACCGGCGCAGGGCCGGATCCTGGCTCAGCCCGTAGGCCTCGCACATGGTGATGGTCGCCAGGGCGTGGGCGTACATGCCGCCGCCGTAGTTGCCGGACTTCCTGTCCTGCTTGCGCATCAGGAACAGCAGGCCCTTCTCGATCGGCTTGTCGAAGGGGTTTTCCTTGTTGTTCTTGGCCTTCTTGTGCGTGTAGCCAGCGCCGAGCAGCGGGAGCAGGCCGAAGGCGGTGCCGGCGATCTCGTTGCGGTTGCCGCGATCCCTCAGCTTGCCGCCGTCGAGCGACCAGCCGCCGTCGGCGTTCTGCTGCTTGACAATCCAGTGCAGTCCGCCAGCGACGGCGGCCTCGGTGGCGCCGGTGCCGCCGCCCTCGCGCAGAGCCTTCTCGCGGGTGGCGCCGCTGCGGCCGTAGAACGTGCCGGCCAGCGGCATGCCGCGCAGGCTCATGCCGCCGGCCATGCCAATGTTGCTGCCCGTGCCCGGCAGGTCGCCGACGGCCGCGCCACCCTGGCCGCTGCCGAGGCCGAACGGAGCCGGCAGACTGGTCGGCGGGTTGTCCTTGCTGGCGTTGAGGATACCGACCGGCTCGTCGGGATTGACGACGCCGGGAATGCTGACCTCCTCCTTGCGATTGACGTTGAAGTTGATATTCACGTCGGGCTCGGCGGCGGCCGGATCGACGTCGGTGATGACGAGCGGGTCGGTACTTTCCGGCTCGGGGGGCGGATCCGCCTGGACGACCGTCTCGGTGCCCTTGACGATGTCCTCGAGTTGCGCGACCGACGGGGGAGCGGCGCTGGCGGGCGCGTTCAGCAGATAAAGGCCGAAGATCAGCCCGCCGTTGATCAGGGCGCTGGCGAGGGCCGCCGGGATCAGCATCAACAGACTGACCGATGAGCCGCCGACCTGAACATTGGGCTCCCGGATCAGAGCCGGGGCCGCCGTGCGCTGGGGGCGTGCATTCACTTGGGTTGCCATGCCTGCTCGATCCTCCGTCGTTGGCGGTCCAGGATTGCTACCTTTGTATTATGGGGCGGGCCTTGCGGCGACTGCAAGGAAAATCCCGCCAAGGGCTTACTTCGGATCTCAACTCGGGTTACCAGCCGCGCGCCAGCGCGCGGGGCGGATCGCTCGCCTGGTACACCATCCAGCGTTACGAATGACCCGGCGGCGCCGGGCCGTTGCTGCCGCGCTCCGTGGTTCCCTCGGGCCAGGGCTCGTCGGTCAGAGAGAGCCCACCCTCCTCGGCTGCCCTGGGGGTTCGTTCGGCGAGTCGCTCGGACTGCAGCGCCTCCAGGCGCGAGCGGATCCGGCGATCGGTCCGCCGATACCACAGGTTGACGCCCACGAGCAGGGCGACCGTCAGCGCGACAAACCCGATCACCGCGTACAGCACCGGGCGGGGCAGGACCGAGCGTGCGGCGGACTGGGGCGGGGGTGGCTGTTCGGGGATGACGGTCGGGCCGATGAACAGCAAGGTACTCACCGGAACGTTGCGGCCGCGTTCGTCCTTCTTGCCCGAGGGGTAGCGGTACTTCTTGAAGAAGTAGCCGTCGAACGCGACGCGCCGGTCCACCTTGTCGCCCTCCTTGATGTTGGGCGGGAGGTCGGGAAAGATCACGCACACCGGCGGCAGACCGGGCCGGTCGAGGAAGATCCACCCTTCGTAAATCGCGCGCACGCCGCGTCGCTGCGCTTCCTTCGGAGCATCCTCGCGGATGACGCGCCGCAACCGGCCCTCCAGGTGGACGACCTTGCCGCGGTGGCGGTCCGGCTCGCGGTACAGGTGGCCGAAGTTAAGCGACCCATTCTCGGCCGCGGATTTCGCGAAGGCGTCGCGCGGGGTGTGGGCGGCGGCGACGACGGCCTGGCAGTAGGCAAGATACTCGTCGTAACCGGGCCGGAGCCGCGGGGACTGCAGCTCGTCGGGGGCGCGGGCGCGCAGATCGAGGAACGGCTTCTCGTCGCGGACCGAGGCGAGCCAGCTGGGGTTGAGGTCGGGCGCGCTCTCCACAGCTGGCTCGGGCCAGAACAGCATGCGCTTGCCGT
>JADLBT010000514.1 GCA_020847555.1 Gemmataceae bacterium | reverse complement strand
TGCAAGGTGCGCAACGGCACCGCCAAGAAACCTTGATCCTGCCCCGCTGCGCGGGAAGAACCAGGAAACCAGGAACCAAACAACTCCGTGTTCGGTGGCAGCTGCGGTGGCTACCAGCCGCGAGCGCTGGCGCTCGCGACTGGTCGTTCAAGCAGCTGCAACGAACCAGCGGGCTGTTTGGTTCCTGGCTTCCTGGTTCTTTCTCCATTGCGGGTTGGGAACGTGGATTGAACCGGGGATCGACCATGGATGACGGCCAGCCGATCGCGACCGCCAAGCGGGTGATGGAGCAGTACCACCAGGCGCGCGCACGCCACCCCGGCATGCTCCTGCTGTTCCGCATGGGCGACTTCTACGAACTCTTCTACGAGGACGCCGAGGTCGTGTCGCGGGTGCTGGGCCTGACCCTGACCAGCCGCGACAAGGTCATCCCGATGGCCGGGTTCCCGCACCACGCCCTGGAGAACCACCTCCGCAAACTCCTCCACGCCGGCCACCGCGTCGCCATCTGCGACCAGGTCGAGGACGCCTCGGCCGCCAAGGGGCTCGTCCGCCGCGAGGTCACGCGCGTCGTCACCCCTGGCACCGTCACCGAGGACGACCTGCTCGACCCGCGGCGGTCGAACCACCTCGTCACCCTCACCTACGCGGCGTCTCGGGGCCGGACGGGCGGCGCCGGAAACGGCCGCGGGCCGGTCGTCGGAGCCGCGTGGGTGGAGCTGTCCACCGGGCAGTTCCACGCGGCCGACCTCTCCTGGCAGCGGCTGGCCGACGAGCTGGGGCGGCTGGCCCCGTCCGAGTGCCTGGTGGCCGAGTGCGAGCAGACGCGGTTCGCCGAGTTCCTGCGCACCGCCGCGCCGAACGTCATGCTCACGCCCCGGCCCGACTGGACGTTCGAGGCCGACTCCGCCCGCGCTGCCCTCTACCACCACTTCCACGTCACCACCCTGGCCGGGTTCGGGTTCGACGACGGGCAGCCGTGCCTCGCCGCGGCCGGCGCGCTGTTGCTGTACGTCCAGGAAACCCTCAAGGCCGACCTGACGCACCTGACGCGCCTGCGTCCGTACCGCCAGGACCAGTACCTGCTGCTCGACGAGGTGACGCGCCGCAGCCTGGAGCTGACGCGCACCCTGCGCGAGGGCGGGCGCGACGGGTCGCTGCTGTCGGTGATCGACCGGACCGTTACCCCGATGGGGGCGCGGCTCCTGCAGGAGTGGGTGACGGCGCCGCTGGCGGACGCCGGGCGCATCGCGGGCCGGCTGGACGCAGTCGGCGAGCTGGCGGCCGAGCACGGGCTACGCCAGGAGCTGCGCGAGACGCTCGACGGGACAACCGACCTGCAGCGCCTGACGGCGCGCGTCAGCACCGGCCGCGCGTCCCCGCGCGACCTCGGGGCCATCGGTCGGACGCTGCGCCGTCTGCCCCGCATCAAGGCGAAGGTGACGGCCCGCAAGGCGAAGCTGCTGTGCGACCTGGAGGCGCGACTGGAGCTGTGCCCCGACCTGCGCGAGGCGCTCGACACGGCCCTTGTCGATGACCCGCCGATCAGCCCGAAGGAGGGTGGCCTGATCCGGGAGGGGTACAACGCCGAGCTGGACGAGCTGCGCCAGATCGCCCGCGGCGGCCGCGACTGGATCGCGAAGTTCCAGGCCGACGAGATCACCCGCACCGGCATCCCGTCGCTGAAGGTCGGGTACAACAAGGTGTTCGGGTACTACATCGAGATCACCCACACCCACGTCAGCAAGATCCCCGAGAACTACCACCGCAAGCAGACGCTCAAGAACGCCGAGCGCTACATCACCGCCGAGTTGAAGGAGTACGAGGACAAGGTGCTGGGCGCGGAGGAGAAGAGTCACCAGCGCGAGCACGAGCTGTTCCAGGCGCTGCGCGAGCGCGTGGCCGCCCAGACGCCGCGGCTGCTGCAGACGGCCGAGGTGCTGGCGACGCTGGACGTGCTGGCCGGGCTGGCCGAGCTGGCGGTGGCGCGGCAGTACTGCCGCCCCGAGCTGGCCGACGGCCCGGTGCTGGAGATCCGCGACGGCCGCCACCCGGTCCTCGACCAGACGCTGCCGCCGGGGACGTTCGTCCCCAACGACGTCGTCCTGGGTCCGGACGAGGGTTTGCTCTGGCTCATCACCGGGCCGAACATGTCCGGCAAGAGCACGTTCATCCGCCAGGTGGCGCTGCTGACGCTGATGACACAGATGGGGAGCTTCGTGCCGGCGCGGCGGGCGCGGGTGGGGATCGCGGACCGCATCTTCACGCGCGTCGGGGCGAGCGACGAGCTGAGCCGCGGCCACAGCACGTTCATGGTGGAGATGACGGAGGCGGCGAACATCCTGAACAACGCGACGCCGCGCAGCCTCGTCATCCTCGACGAGATCGGCCGCGGCACGAGCACCTACGACGGCGTCTCCCTCGCGTGGTCCATCACCGAGTTCCTGCACAACCAGGTGAGCTGCCGCGCCCTGTTCGCCACCCACTACCACGAGCTGGCCCAGCTCGCGGAGACGCTGCCGCTGCTGCGCAACTACAACGTGCTGGTGCGGGAGTGGCACGACGAGATCGTCTTCATGCACAAGATCGCGGCCGGCAGCGCCGACAAGAGCTACGGCATTCACGTCGCGCGGCTGGCGGGGATGCCGGCCGAGGTGCTGGACCGGGCCCGCGAGGTGCTGGTCGATCTGGAGCGGCACCACGTCGAGACGAGACAGCGGCCTATCCCGGTGCGCAGGAAGCGGCGCGAGTCGGTCGAGTTGCAGCCGAGCCTCTTCGCCGAGCTGGAGCCGCCGACCGGCCAACCGCAGCGGTGCGCGCCGTCCGGACCCGAAGCGTAAGCGCGGGACGGGACTACTGCGCGCGTTCCGTCGCGGACGGACCCGGCTGGTTGCGCGTCACGCCGGCCTGCGCACCGGCAGTGGGTACTCCATGATCTCCATCAGCAGCTCCATCTTCGATGGCCGGGCCAGCAGCGGCACCAGGTTCGGCAGCGCGTAGTAGTCGCCGCTGAACTGGAAGGCGTCCGTCATGATGCCTTCCTTGCGGCAGGCGTCCTCCAGCTGCGTCGTCGCGCCGGGCGTCCGCACGAAGCAGACGGTCGGGTCGGCTGCCAGCTCCTTGCGGTAGCGCTTCAGACTGTCCACGAACAGCGGCGGGACGTTCTCGCCCTCATCGGTGACAACGATGAGCTGCTCCGCGTACTGCCGCTTGCGGATCATGTACTCCAGGGCGACGCCGCAGGACGTGCTCCCGCCCGCGGTGATCCCCTCAAGCGCCTTCTCCCACGCCGCCAGGTCGGTGCCGGCCGGCTCGATCGGGTACGCCATGCCGTCGAAGGCGTAGACGTACAGTTCCTGCTCGCACACCGCCGACACCATCGCGCCGAGGCGCTTGCCCAGCTCGATCGCCACCTCCATGCTGCCGGACTTGTCGATCAGCAGGGCGGTCGGGCGCGTGATGCGGCCCTTGCTCTTGATCTGCGTGTCGGCCACCTCCTCCAGCTGGCGGCGCACGTCCGCCGACACGTCCGCCGCCTTCATTGCCTCCTCGGCCTTGAAGGCGCTAACGCGCGCGCCGCCCTTCGCCTCGTCGAGCTTCCGCTCGACCAGGGCCTTGAGGTCGGCGTGGTCGAAGGCGCCGCGGCGCTTGAGCGCGGCGAGGTTGTTGATCGCCTCCTGCGGACTCATCACCTCGACCAGGGCGCGCAGCACCTCCGGTGTCATCGCGCGCACCACCGTGGAGGCCACGCGGTACGGGATGCGGTGTGTCCGGATCGCGCGCGC
>JADLBT010000513.1 GCA_020847555.1 Gemmataceae bacterium | reverse complement strand
GGTTGTTGATCGCCTCCTGCGGACTCATCACCTCGACCAGGGCGCGCAGCACCTCCGGTGTCATCGCGCGCACCACCGTGGAGGCCACGCGGTACGGGATGCGGTGTGTCCGGATCGCGCGCGCCTGGTCCTCGGCCGTGGCCGCCTTCGCCAGCTCCTTGAGGGCGAACAGGCGGCTCCCGGCGGGCGGCGCCTCCTCGAAGAGGATCTGCTGGGCGCGCTCCGCAGGCCTGACGTGGAGGAGGGCGTACAGCCGCTTGACCGCCTTGCGGGCAGTCAGGACGGTGCTGTCGAACCAGTCCGCGTCCGCCTCCCGCTCCCGCAGGTAGCGCTCCACCTCGGTGCGCAGCGATCGCGGCACGTTGCGGAACAGGCCGAACTCCTCGACCACCTTGGCAGGGGCAGTCTGGGCGCCGCCGGTCCCCGCCGCCTTCGCGCGGACGGTCTTCGTGGTCTTGCGGCCGTGGATGAAGTCGAGGACGCGCACCACCTGGTACGGCGGCAGGCCGCGCAGCAGCGCCAGCCCAACGTCCCGGTGGCCGGGGAAGCTGCTGACCGCCAGCGAGATGACGAACATCTCCTTGTGATCACGCACGTCCCCGTGGTCGCTGTACCACGCGGCCAGGCGCACGTAGAAGCGCGGATCCCTGGCGGCCATCTCCTGGTGGATCGGCCAGATCTGGGCCAGGGCGCGGTGCGGCGTGGTCAGCAGCGTGTTCAGGATGTTCAGCCGCAGATCCTGCTCGGTCGTCGCCATTGGGTATCTCCTTTTCTCCCCTCTCCCACCAGGGGAGAGGGGGACTTATTCCTGTCCCACTGCTACGCCAGCAGCCCGCGCGCCCCGAGGCGGCTGACCGCCCGCGACACCGCCGGCCGGCTGCTCTCCAGCCGCGCCGCCAGTTCCGCCAGCGGCAGCCCCGGCCGAGCCTGGCGCTCGGCGAGGACGCGGCGGTCGAACTCCAGGTCGCGAAACTCAACCGCGAGGATGTCCTTCAGCCGCTGCATTGCCGCGTCGCCCTGGTGCGCCGGGAAGTACTCGCCGCCGGTGGCGCGGGCGAGCCGGCCGAACGAGTCGGCGACCATGTCCGTCAGCCCCAGCGCGTACAGGGTGACGCGCGCCTCCTCGGCCGTGGCGGTGACGGTGTCGATCGTCTCGCCGCAGGGGCACCCCTTCGGGAAGGCGTCGCCCGGGGCGCCAAC
This sequence comes from Gemmataceae bacterium, assembly GCA_020847555.1. The sequence continues at coordinate 1,359 of JADLBT010000513.1, read as the reverse complement.
ACCGTGCGGCGGCCAGTCGCCGACCAGCACCGCGAGGCGGCGCGCATGGGGGCGCCACTCCAACTCACGCGCTGCGGCGGCCACCCCGTCCAGCACCGATTCGGGGCCGTCCCCGCCCCCGTTGGCGCGCAGACTGTTGATCGTCGCCTGAGCCTGCTTCAGGTCCGCGGTGAACGGGTAGGCGCGGGCCACCAGCTGATCCTGCGGCGGGTGGTCGCGGTACTCGACCACGCCCAGGCGCAGGTCGATGTCAGCGGCCCCGGTCAGTTCCGCGATCAGCTTGATCATTTGCTGCTGGGCGGCGCCGATCAGGTTGCCCATGCTGCCCGTGGTGTCCACGACGAAAGCCAGATCGACCGCGTTGATTTCCTTCATGGGTGCGCCTCCTTCATCTCCAGATCCTGTCCAGGGCCGTCGGACTAACCCGGAGCGCCAGCGCCGGACGCTTCAAAGCGCCCGTTGCTGGCGCTCCGGGTTGGTCCGACGCTTTGGCAGCGGGTACTCCATGATCTGCATCAGCAGGTCGAGCATGGACGGCTGCGTCAGCAGCGGGACGAGGTTCGTCAGGGCGTAGTAGTCGCCCTGGAACGCGAACACGCTCGGCGCCACGCCCAGGGCGGTGCAGGCCCGCTCCAGCGCGTCGGACGCCTGACCGACCTTGACGAGGAAGACGTCCGGCCGGACCGCCAGCGCCTCCGTGTACGCAGTGAACGCCGGCCCGAACCGCGGGTCGCGGTTCTCGTGGCCGTCGGTGACGACCACGAGTTGCTCGACGCGCTGGCGGTGCTCCCGCAAAGCGTCCAGCGCCGCGCCGCAACTGGTTGCGCCGCTGGCGTACACGCCCGCCAGTGCCGCCTCCCAGTCGGCCAGGGACGTGCCGCTGACCGACAGCGGGACCGCCCGGCTGTCGAAGGCGTAGGCGAACAGCCCGCCCTCGCAGACGGCCGACGCCATCGCGCCGATCTGACGGCCGACCTCGAGCGCCTCATGCATCGAGGCAGACTTGTCGATCAGCAGGGCCGTCGGCCGGGTGATGCGGCCGCGCGCCTTGACGCGCGCCTCGGTTACCTGGTCGAGCTTCGCCGCGAGCGCGCCGGAGACGCCCGCCGCCTCGGCCGCGACCTGGGCCTTGTAGGCGGAGACGCGCCAGTCGCTCTTGGCCGCCTCCAGCTTCGCCTCGACGGCCGCCTTCGTCGCCTCGTCGGCGAGCGCGCCGCGCTGCTTCAGCGCCCCGAGGTTGTTGATCGCCTCCTGCGGACTCATCACCTCGACCAGGGCGCGCAGCACCTCCGGTGTCATCGCGCGCACCACCGTGGAGGCCACGCGGTACGGGATGCGGTGTGTCCGGATCGCGCGCGC
>JADLBT010000512.1 GCA_020847555.1 Gemmataceae bacterium | reverse complement strand
GGTCGATGCGATGTGCCGTTCACTGCCGCCACGGCTGCGCATGACGCTGGCGTAGTCGTCCAGGTGTTGCGATAGCGGCTTACGGCCGTGGTCCGCCAGGGCGTCGGCGCGCGGATCAATCACGCCCTCGCGCCGCAGCGCCGCCCCGGCCACCATCTTCGCCAAGATGCGCTCCGCCGCCGCTCGGTCGGTCGTCCGGGTCGATGTCTCGCGGCGCCGCCCTTCGTGATCGCGGTAGGCCGCACGCCAGGGCCCGCCCTCGGCTCGCTTGAACAAGCTCCCTTGCCCGCCCGGTCGTCGGATGCGTCGCGTCATGGTTCACCTCTCAGCAGCGTTTCAAGGTCAAGGGTTCCGTCCTGCAAGTCCCGCATCACTTGGGCCATCGCCAGCCCGTACAAGTCACAGACCGCCTCTTTGCCGTCGTGCCCGCGATAGTCCAGCCGATCCTGCCCGAAGTGAAAGACCCAGGCTTCCAAGTATTCGTGCCAAAGCACTTGCTGCCGCTGGGCCCGGCAGCCGTGCCGGGCCACCAGAATCACGTGTTCATCGTTGTCGCAGAATCCCAGGCATTGCCGTCCCTCAAACCAGATCAGCCCTTCAACCTCGAACACCCGGTAATCGAACGGTCCAACGCGAAGCGTGACAATCGGCTCTCCCGACACCCCGGCCGGCCCGGCATCATGCACACCCGGGCATCGGACAGGGGTTCTAACCTTCGCGCTCGCCATGCCTCACCTCGGCCACCCGCTCCAACCCAGCCCGGCAGCCCGGGCAGCGTCGGACGATGCTTGCCGGGGCACTATCGCCTAATTAGGCAATAGTGTCAAGCGTTGGCCGATGGCGGCCGCGATGCGTTCGGCGGTGTCCAGCCGCGGCAGGTTCTCACCCCGGGCGATCCGGGCCAGGACCGACGGGCTCACGCCGGCAGCCTTGGCGATCGCATATTGCGTCTGTCCCCGGCGTTCAGCCGCCCTGATCGCCTTTCGAAGCTCAACCGCCACGCTCGTTTTTCGCTTGCTCATGGGTTCCTCACACGCCCCGGGCCGGGCCGGACAGGCGCCATTGCTCGCCCGCCCCGCCTCGAACCCCGGGGCCATACTAATTAAATCGCCTGGGCGTCGGGTTCCGCGGTGTCCGGGTCGGCCGGCGGGTCGGCAGCCTCAACCCCGTCGTCGTCACCGTCCGGCCCGGGCTGGTTCGCCGCCATGATCTCCCAGGCCCGATCGCCCGAAACAAGACCGTTGTCGAATAGTGCACGGGCCAGCTCCAACCACGCTCCCTTGTGGCGTTCCAGCAGTTGCCTAGCCTCAACCGCCAACCCCGCCGCGGATACACTGTCCACCCCCTCGGCAGCCAGGGCCTCGGCGTCGCTTAGATCAAAGTTTTGGGGTGTCCCTGTCGACATCTCGGCTGCGGCTTTGTGGGCGGCGATCGGCAGGAGAACCGGATTCCCCGGCGGCGCCGCCGGGGGCTCGATATGCAGGTCATCCGCCAGGTCTTTGGCGGCGTCGCCGGCCGCGAGGATCACAGGGAACGGTTTGCCCCCGTTGGTCTTCGTGAACCCACCCCCAACAACCAGGGCTGCAAGTGTTACGTCGCCACCCAAGGCCAGGGCGACGATGGCATGCCCAGCCTCGTGGATTGAAACCCTCCATCGCGGCCGCCAGTCCAACTCGCGATCTTCGAACCACGTCCGGCTCACCCCGACATTAGCGGCCTCGAAATGGCAGGCCAGTCGGAAATCTTCCAAAGGAACAAGCAATTTCCTACTCCGGATCGGGACAACCCTGCCGATCCGGATGCACCGCGCCAGGTGCGATGCGGCCAGGTTCTCCAACTGTTCGTCGTAAGGGTCCATGCCAACTACCTCTGCCGGCCTCGCCGGCGGTTATGCCCGTTTCCCCCGGGAAAACCATTGAATCCTGCCCTCGAACACCGTCACCGCGTGCCTATGTAAAAACTTCACTTACCCCGTGATTGTTCCCTGTGGGGGCGCGGTGTGGCACCCCCTTTAGGGAGTACCTTTTGCTCCATCAGGTCCAGCACCCGCCCGCCCGCCACCAGCTCAGCCGCCGCCCGTGGCAGCCCCCGGCCAACCGCTTCGAGCATGGCTTCATGCCACACGCTCAGGACCGCCCGGGCTCTTGCACGATCGCCAGCCCGGCGGGCGGTCCAAACCGCTTCACCCACCCGCAGCCGCGGCAACGATGGTGCCCAAGGCCGGCGGAACGCATGAAACCGCCGTGGTCGTGGTGCCGACGGTGCCGCCACCGCCCCACAACTCCCCCGCTCTGACACTGACACAACCGACGAAACCCATGATTCAGCCTCACCCGGGCAGGTTGTGGCATCGACCGCTTGGGTTGTGTCAGCCGGTGGGTCGTCCAGCGCCGCCAGCAGTTCAGCGCGACGGGTCGTGATCCGCTGGGCCAGGTCGGGCGTCATCGCCGATCGGGGGCTGAATCGCACCTTGCCCGCGTGGGCCTCTAGCGTGATGCCCAGCCGGGCCGCGTCCGCCAGGATGTCCGCGATGCTTTGAGTCACAGTTCCCCCCAATCACCCTCGCCGACCGGCGCGGCGGGCGGGTCGTCGTGGGCTTGATCGTCGCCCGCAGCAGGGGTCGCATCGGCAGCCGACGGGTCTTGTTCTTCGAGCAGCGAGAATCGGCGGGTAGGTCGACCGCCTTTCGGCCCCGGCGCGATGTCCTCCCACCGGCCCAAGCCGGCGGCCACCATTTCGGCCAGCTCCGCCTCAGCATCCCCGGCGGTGCGGTGCGATCGCGCCCGCTGCCAATCCCTCGCCGTCACCGCCCCGCCCTTGCGTCGGATCAGCTCGACGGCTTGGCGAACCTGCCGGGCGTCGTCGTCCTCGCTCAGCGTGGCATAGACCCGTCGGGCCTCATGCCCGAACCACCGGGCAAGCATCACACCGGCTTCGACGCTCGACGCGTCAATGCCCTCGCCAACCGGCTCGCCCGCCACCTCCCGAACTAAATGGTGGACCAGTGCGAGTCGGGCCGCGTAGGCTTCCAGCTTCGCCCAGGCCGCCGCCAGGTCGCCGGTCAAGCCGGCAGCCTCGATGGCGTGGGTGTTGAAGAACTCGACCCAGGACCGCTTACCGCCCGGCGCCAGCGGCACGATCACGGGGCGGGCATCGCCGCCAAGGCCGACCGCCGGGGCCAGGTCGCGCAGGCCGTCGAAGAGGCCAGCAATGACGGCCTCAGTGCGCGGGTCGATATCCGCTTCGCCCCAGACCTTCGGCTCGCGTGGGGGCATCGTCAGCAGTAGGCGCGCCAGCAAGCCGTTGTCGCGGTTTTCCTGCCCGATGCCGCGGGCGAGAACAGCCGGCTGAATCCCGCCAATGATGCTCACCGACGCCTGCGGAACATAGACGGTCCCCGTGGTTTTGCGGTCCACCACCAGCGCGCGGCCCCCGAACATTTCCAGC